>JAXDGS010000001.1:0-60582 GCA_034664905.1 Solirubrobacteraceae bacterium
GACGCCGAGCAGACCTCGCTGTACGCGACGTACGCTCCGACCCAGCCCTCCGTGCCGGTGAACACGGCCCTGCCGACGATCACGGGGACCGCCGAGCAGGGCCAGACGCTGACCGAGCACAACGGGACCTGGAGCAATGAACCGACGAGCTTCGCCTACCAGTGGCTGCAGTGCGACAGTGCCGGCAACAACTGCCAGCCGATCAGCGAAGCGAAAGGCCAGACATACGTGCCTGGGGCCGGCGATGTCGGTCACATGCTCAGGGTCCAGGAGACGGCGAGCAACGCCGCCGGGCCGAGTAGCCCGGCGAACTCGAATGCCACCGCGGCGGTCGTTCCGCCGGTGCCGGTGAACACCGCGCTGCCAACGATCACGGGGACCGCCCAACAGGGCCAGACGCTGACCGAGCACAACGGGACCTGGTCGAATGAACCCACGAGCTTCGCCCACCAGTGGCTGCAGTGCGACAGCTCGGGCAACACCTGCAAACCGATCGGCGAAGCGATAGGCCAGACATACGTGCTTGTGGTCGGCGATGTGGGTCACACGATCAGGGTCCAGGAGACGGCGAGCAACACCGCCGGGCCGAGTACCCCGGCGAACTCGAACGCGACTGCGGCGGTCGTTCCGCCGGTGCCGACGAACACCGCGCTGCCGACGATCACGGGGACCGCCCAACAGGGCCAGACGCTCACCGAGGTGCACGGCACCTGGACAAACGGACCGACGAGCTACACCTACCAGTGGCTCCAGTGCGAAAGCATGAGCAGCAGCTGTCTGCCGATCTCCGGCGCGAAAGCCCAGACATATGTGCCGGTGGCTCTCGATGTCGGCCACACGATCGAGGTGCAGGAGACGGCGAAGAATGCGGGTGGTGCCAGCAGTCCGGCGACCTCGGCTGCCACGGCTGTGGTGAGCGCTTCGGCCTCCGCTACCTTCGGCAAGACCACGGTGGGCGGCTCCTCGGACCACTTCGTAGCGGAACGCAAGCGTGTGAACCGCTACGCATTGGGGAGCGCCGGCTCGGTCAGCAAGCTGAGCATCTACCTTGCGCCGACGGGAACCTCGGGCCAGCAGGTGCTCAAGGGCCTGATCTACGCCGACTCGAGCGGCGCGCCCGGAGCGCTGCTGGGCGTCTCCGAACAGCTGACCTTCACGGGCACGAGCTCCGCGGGTTGGTATGACCTCGTGTTCTCTTCGCCGGTGAAACTCGCCGCGGGCAACTACTGGATCGGGGTGATCACGGGCGCGAGCGCTGGTGTCACCGGCTTCCGCTTCGACAGCGTCACCGGCTCGCGCGATTACAACACCAACACCTACTCGTCTGGTCCCACGAACCCGTTCGGCGCGTTCACCACCGACGCCGAGCAGACCTCGCTGTACGCGACGTACTCACCGGGCTAGCAGCAGGTCAAAACTGCCAGGTACGCCCGGGCCGGGTCGAGTCGAGCTACGCGGCCGGCGTCGTTGCCGGAGCCGCTGTGCTCGCGCGGTCCGTCGTCCACACCCTGTGCGCGAGCATCGCAACGGCCGCGTAGATCGCAAGTGCGTTCACGGCATGCAGAAAGCCCAGCCACGGGACCGACGTCGAGGCGAAGCCGAGGACGAACTGCAAGATGCCGAGCAGGAAGATTCCGGCCGACCACTTGAGGTGGCTTTCGCCGAGACGCCCGGCGAGCGAGACGATCAAGAGCGCGAGCATGACGACGCCGATGAGCGTGCCGACGGCGCCATGTGCGTTGAAGCCGTCCTCGATCGTTTTCTGCGAGATGGGTACTTTTTCCGCCTTGTGTATGGCGTCGAACGCGGCGTAGCCCGCGAACCCGACCTGCACGACGATCGCTGCGAGCAGGACCGACGTCAGCCAGCGAAAGGCCGTGCGCATGGGCGGGACGATACAGGAGCCCTGAGACGCGTCCTCCCGTTCCGTTGCTGCGTGCTGATCGCGAGCATCACGCTGACCATGAAGCGTCACGCCGGCGCGGCCGCAGCGCCATAGGCGGAGGGTCCCGTTAGGCCGAGCGGCGTAGGGTCAGACCTGACGCCCGTTCACTCCGAAAGCCCAACGGCTTTCAGGGCCTCGGCTCGGTCCTCGTACTCGAAGACGTATGCGAGCTGGCCGTCCTTCACCTTCACGTGCACGTAGAGCCGCACGTCCACGTTGAGGCCGCTTGCCCTGCCGCGACCTGTCAGGTGCAACCCGGCGATGACATCATCCCCTCGGTCGATCATCTCCTCGATCTCGATGTGTTGCTCGGCCCATGCGTCAAGCCATCCGGCTCTGATCTGCGTCGCGCCCTCGACACCGTGAAAGATGGTGTGGTTCTCCTCGAACGGCGCCCATTCAAGCGCGGGATGCACGAGTTCAAGAAACGTCTCCGTGCCGTGCTCGAAAGCCCAGACCCAGCGACGCACGATCTCCAGATTCTCCTGCGACATTGCGAGACGAAGTATTCCGTACCCGGCCTCCCCGGCTCGCGCGGACCCAGCCGGTGAGCCGCGGCTCATTCGAGCGATCATCCGCATCCGGTGCTGCTACTCGGTTGTGCTGTACGCCAGGTGCACGACCCCGCTCTCATACGCGTCGGCCAGCGCGAGCGTGAACTTCGAGGCCTCGCCGCCGTCGCCGAACAGCCGTTCACCGGAGCCCAGCGCGAGCGGAAAGACGAACAGGTGCAGCTCGTCCACCAGGCCGTCGGCGAGCATGGCTCGCACGAGGGTGCCGCTGCCGCTGACGTAGAGATTGCCGTCCACGCGGGACTTGAGGTCACGAATCGCCTCCGCACCGTAGGGTCCGAGGATCGTCGAGTTCTTCCACTCCGCGGCCTGCAGCGTCGCTGAGACCACGTACTTCGGCGAGTCGTTCATGAACGGAGCACCGGGGTCGTCCTCGGCGGTCCGGCTCGACCATGCCGGCGCGAACATCTCAAAGGTGCGGCGTCCCAACAGCAGCGCCTCGCATGAACCCATCATCGCGCCGATCGCCTCACCCATCTTCGGATCGAACGGGTAGTCCATCGTCCAAGCCGGTGCCTCAAAGACGCCATCCAGCGTCATGAACTCATGTACCACGATCTTGCCCACGATCACCTCCTGTGATAGTCCGACTCCAATTGCTCGCACCCTAGACCGATCCGGGGCGTAGAAATCATCGTGGTGGCCGAGCGCCCACTGCGCGCCTAAGCTGTCGTGATGCGCTTCAGTCGGGACGGCTCTCGCCGCGACGTCGCTCGGCGCCATATCGCGCCCACGTTCGGGATTCGCGACATGGCGATCGATCTCGGCACCGCCAACACGCTCGTCTACGTCGAAGGACGTGGGATCGTCATCTCCGAGCCGTCCGTCGTCGCCTCAGATACACGCAATGGGCGCGTGCACGCGGTCGGCGCAGACGCCGAGCGCATGATCGGGCGTACGCCGGCGACCATCACCGCGACGCGCCCGCTGCGCCATGGGGTGATAGCCGACTTCGACACCACGCAGGAGATGTTGCGCTACTTCATCAGGAAGGTGCTCGATCGCCACCGCGCGCACCCCAGGCTGATCGTATGCGCGCCCTCGGGGATCACCGAGGTCGAGAAGCGCGCGGTCGAGGAGGCGTCGCTCGCGGCCGGCGCGCGGCGCGTGCATCTGATCGAGGAGCCGATCGCTGCCGCGATCGGCGCGGGACTTCAGATCGAGGAGCCGCTCGGGCGCATGGTCGTCGATGTCGGCGGGGGCACGAGCGAGATGGCGGTTATCTCACTCGGTGGCATCGTGCTGTCACGCTCTCTGCGCGTCGGCGGCTACGAGCTCGACGAAGCGATCACCAGGCACATGCGCAGCGAGCATTCGCTCGCGATCGGCTCGCAGACGGCCGAGGCGATCAAGATCTCGATCGGCTCAGCGGTGCCTGCGGAGTCCGAGGAGGTGACCGAGGTGCGTGGCCGGCATTTGGTCACCGGCCTGCCGACCGAGATCCTGCTGCGAAGCGGCGAGGTGAGAGCGGCGATCCAGGGGCCTTTGCGCGACATCATCGGCGCGCTCAAGGACACGCTCGAGCAGACCCCGCCGGAGCTCACCGGCGACATCGCGCGCGACGGCATTCTGCTCGCCGGCGGCGGAACGCTCCTGCGGGGCTTCCCTGAGCTTGTGGCAGCGGAGACGGGGCTCCCTGTCGTGCGCGCGCACTCGCCGCTGACATGCGTCGTCACGGGCTCCGGGCAAGCGCTTGCGCACTTTGACCAGCTCAGCCCGCCCGGCGCTGCGCGCAGGGCGATGTTCTCACGCAATCGGCCGACAGCAGGCTGACCGGCGGCTTGCGGGCGGTTCGAAACACTCAGGCGGGGTAGCTCTGGAGCAGACCCCTCTCCTAGGAATCGAGGTCCACCGGCAAATGCTCGACACACTCGAGAGCCTGAGCACCTGCTATCCCGCCGTGGCGGAATCCGTTCCGCAGGTCCGCCATCGGCTGGCGGCGATCGCCGCCTCCGCGGGCGCGAGCGACGAGCTGCTCGATCGCGTGCGGCTCGCCGTCTCGGAGGTCGTCACCAACGCCGTCGAGCACGCGTACCGCGCGCGCGCCGGGGACATACAGGTCACGGCTGCGATGGTCGGCGACAGGCTGTCGGTGCTCGTGGCCGACGATGGCTGCGGGCTCGGTGGCTCGCACGCCAGCCGAGGCCTCGGAATCGGCTTGGCGGTGGCGGCGCAGATGAGCGACGACTTCACGGTCGCCTCACGCTCCTCCGGCGGGGTCGAGGTCAGGATGGGGTTCGCGCTGAGCGCAGCGGACATCGGCTGCCCGCCGCTTCGCGCCTCTCAAATCGCCCGCTAGCTCGCGCTCGCACCCGTGGGAGGGCCCGGTATCCGGCGGCGAGGTCGTTCCGAGCAGCCGCATAAGCACCACAGGTCAGGCTTATGCCAGGGGCGCAAATACGTATTGGACTTTTCGAACAAGCCGAATTAGCCTCACCTCAGGGCAGACGCTGAACGCTAGGCCTGAACGCCGATTTCATGGACGCTCTCGACGTCCCGGGCTTTGAGCTTTGGTGCATGTTCTACTCCTGATCCCGCTCTCTTGGCTGGCCGTCGCTTAGCGGTGACGGCCAGTCAGTGGCGTTCAGCCGCTGCGCCGATGGCTCACGGGTGGCTTGCCGGAGGCGGACAGGCCCACGTGGCGGGCGATAGGCCCACGGTATGCGAGCAGGGCAAAAACGTATTGGACGGCTGCCCGAGGCTCCGGGAAACTTACCTACATGCTGCTGATCGCTGGTGTGATCCTGTGGGTATCTGTAACGGTCGCCGTGCTCGCTGGCTGTCGGTTCGTCGCACTCGCCGACCAGGCGAATGCCAAGCATGCTGCTGCGCTGGTTGCTGCGGCGGTCTCTGATGAGCACGACTGGGGGGATCCGGCTTTGTGGGCGGCCCCGACCTCGAGCGCGGGAGCCGGGTACGGCGATCGCGTCGAGCCGCCGCGCTTCGCTGTGGAGCGCCGGGCGCTCTCGGCTGTCGAGTAGCGACGCGTCGGAGTTCTGAGGCGCACGGGCGCTCGGCGAACCTGGCGCGGTGTCAAACCCGCGCCAATAACATCAGCTGCCGTGATCGACCGCGAGCTCTCCACCCCACGCGCCAGCGCGTCTCGCGACAGGCATGTCGACCGCCTGCGAGAGCGGTTCTCCCTGAAGACGCGCGTCCTGGCGATCTGCATCGCCGGCGCGCTCGCGATCGCCGCCGCGCTGGGCACGCCGGCCGCGGCGCCGCGGGCGGCGGTACCTAGCGCGCGCTCGTCGTCGGTGCCGGCCCCTCCCAGCGGCGACTCGGTGCTAGTGAGCTTTCGCCAAGGCGTCTCCCCGGCGCGGCGCGCTGCGATCGAGTCAGGCGTCGGAGCCGAGGGGGTGCGATCCCTCGGCCCGCACGTGGTCGGCGCCGATCCGCCGCTGGCGCTGAGGGTCGCCGCTGGCGGCGCAGCGGTGGCGGTGCGGCTGCTGCGGCGGTTGCGCGCGGTGGCGTATGCGGAACGAGACCTCCCGCTGCAGGCGAGCGGAGCGCCGAAGGACCCCTCCTTCGCGCTTCAGTGGGGCGATCACAACACCGGCCAGGCGATTCCAGTGCAGGAAGCGAACGAGGTGCTGGGCGCGCCCGCGCGCGGAACGCCGGACGCCGACACCGGGGCGCTGAAGGCGTGGGGTGTCACCCAGGGGAGTCGGTCGATCGTGATCGCGGAGACCGACACCGGCGTGGACTACCTGCACCCCGATCTTGCCGCGAACATCTGGTCGAACCCTGGCGGTATCGGCGGATGCGCGGCCGGGACGCATGGTTTCAACGTGCTGACGCATGCGTGCGACCCGATGGATGACGACACGTTGTACGGCGGTCACGGCACGCATGTCGCGGGCATCATGGGTGCGCTCGCCAACAACCACACCGGCGTCGCGGGTGTGAACTGGCGAACGAGCATCCTGCCTGTCAAGTGGCTGGACTCCTCGGGACAGGGGACGACCGCAGGCCTGATCGAAGCGCTGCAATGGGTGGTTGCGGTCAAGCAGGCTGGAGTGAACGTCCGCGTGCTCAACGACTCCGCGACGTTCATCGGATCCCTCTACTCGCAGGCACTCGCAGACGAGATCGACCTGCTCGGTGCCAACAACATCCTGTTCGTCACAGCGGCCGGGAACACCGGGCAGAGCGACGACGTCGTCCCTCGCTACCCCTGCGACTACGATCGTCCGAGCGAGATCTGCGTTACGGCCAGCGACAACCACGATGTACTGCCGACGTGGGCCAACACCGGGGCGCACACGATCGACCTCGCCGCGCCGGGTGTCAGCATCTACTCGACCATTCGCGCAGGCAAATATGGCTGGCTGAGCGGCGGCTCGGCGGCGTCACCGCAGGTGGCGGGTGCGGCCGCGCTGATCCTGTCGGTCGCGCCGTCGCTCTCACCGGCTGCGTTGAAGGCGGACATACTCGCAAACGTCGATCCGATCCCCGCGCTCGCCGGCGCGGTGCAGAGTGGCGGCGTGCTCGACATCTGCAAGGCCCTGCCGCGCTGTCCGATCGCGCTCGTCTCGGGGCTCACGATCTCGCCTCGCGTGTTTCACGCGCGCCCGGGCGGCTCGACGCCGGCGGGCGCGACGATCACCTACTACGACGACGAGCCCGCCGTCAGCATGCTCGGGCTGCTCGCACGCCGTACCGGTATCGAGGTGGCAACGCACCGATGCGTGCCGCGCTCCAGCGTGCACACGCATGCACACGCGAGAACCTGTCTCACATTTGCTGCTGTGGACACCTTCGTTCACCACGACACCGTGGGGCGAAACCGGATTCACATCAACGGGCGCGTCGGTCGGCGGGCCCTCGCCTCCGGTACCTACCGCCTTCAGGTGCTGCCGACGTTCAAGCAGCGCAACGGCCCGCCGACCGTGACCGCGTTTCGCATCGCCCACTAGCGACGCGCCGCCGCGCGGCAGTCGGCTCAGGTTGCGCGCGCGGCTCGTAAGCGTGAGCGCCGCACGCTGCGGCGGTCAAGTCGCTTGAGCAGCTCGCGCTCTGCTTCGGCGCCCCTGCGGGTGCTCGCGCCGGCGACGTGTACCGCTCCGCGCTGCACCGTCCAGTAACCGGTGGCGGTCTGTTTGATCGTCAGTGACTCGTGTTGCATTGCTGTTCGCTCCGGGGAGGGGGACTTGCGTTGCCGGCGCTCGGCGACGTCGCGTCTGCTTCGGCTTCACATGCTGGCGCCTGAAGCGGGCCTTGGATGTTATCAGCGGGTGAACGATCGGGTACGCCCCGGAGGGGTGCTTCGCGCAGGCGCGCTCAGCGGCGCCTGGGAGTCATCGCGGCACGCATCCGGTGGACATCGCGCAGCTCCGCGACGGCCTCATCGAAGCCGCCGAGCGCGCGTTGCGCGCCGTCGCCGAGCAGCTCGGGCTCGAGCCGGTGGCGCACGAGCTCGCCGGCGATCGCATCGACCCGCTGCGCACCTGCGCCGGGGCGCGAGCTGACGGCGCGCTCGAGCTCGAGCCCGCGAAACAGCAGCCCGACACCGTCGTCGAGTGCCCAGCCGCCGGCAAGCGTCCCGTCGCGCACGTGCGCCAGCCACACAGGAAGCCGCTCGGGCTCGCCGTCGGCATGGACGCTTAGCGATCCCTGCAGCAGACCCAGGCCAGCGATCGCCTCGGGCGGCCCGCTGGAACGGGTGACGCCGCCCTGAAACCAGCACATCGCTCCGGCGCTCGGACCGGCGAGCACGGTCCCGGCGCGCCACGCCTCGAGCAGCAGCAGATCCAGTCCATGAGCGCGCCAGATCGCGAGCAGATTTCGCATCGAGCCGCCACCGACGTAGATGATGTCCTGCTCGAGCACCACCTCCGCGAGCGGCCGCGTCAGCTCGCGCATATGAAACAGCGACAGGTGCTGATGCGCGCACGGGCGCTGGGCGAAGCGATTGCGGAACGCGTTGAGCTGAGCGGTCGTGTCACCGGATGCGGTCGGTAAGAACAGAATGCGCGGCTCGCGCGTACGCGCGAGCGACAGCACGAAGTCATCCAGCAGCGGGTTTGCGGGCTCCATCGTGAAGCCACCTCCGCCCATCGCGAAGATGAGTCGCTGCTCGAGCGCGACGTGCTCACGCGCGGTCATGCGGCGACGCTGGCCATCGCGACGGCGCGGGCGTCGGCGACCCCCGCCGCGCATGGGCGCTCGCCGCTGCGCGGCATCTCCTTCGCGTCCTGCAGGCAGGAGACCTCGAGGCGCGTCTCGAGAACCTCGCCGCTCGGCTTGACCTCCACGCGATATGCAGCGCCGTCTCGGCGCGAGCTGACCGCCCGCTCGAGCTCTGTGCCCTCGAAGTGAAGCGCGACCCCGTCCTCGACGGCGAACCCTCCGCGCATCCCGTCGCCGACGAACCTGTGGTACTCCGCGCGGCGCGCGGGCTCGGCGTCGTAGTGGACGCAGTTGGAGTACGGCAGCAGCCCCAGGCCACGAATGGCCCGGGGCGCGCCGTGAAACGCGCTCAGCGCCTGCTCGAACCAGCACAGCGAGCCGGCAGAGGGTCCGCACAGGATCACGCCCCTGCGCCATGCCCTGCGCAGGATCGCGTCGAGCCCGTGCGCGCGCCAGGCGCCGAGCATGCTCACGACATTGCCGCCGCCTACGTAGATCAGATCCTGGCCGAGCAGATGCGTCGCGAGGTCGTCCTCGACACCTCCCGCTCCCTGGTCACGGCGAAACAGGGACACGTGACTCGCGTCGCAATCGGAGGAGAAGCGGCGGTAGAAGCGCACGACGTAGTGGTCCGCGTCGCCGGAGGCGGTCGGCAGGAAGCAGACGCGCGGGCGGGGCGCGTCCAGGAGCGAGAGCACGTAGTCGTCGAGCAGCGAGCCCTCGCGCTCCATCGAGAAGCCGCCGCCTCCGATGGCAACGATTTGGGGAGCTCTGTAGGACATGACTCGGGCCGGCGGGCAGCTCACTCACGCTTGATCAAATCGACGCGGATACCAGGAAAGCGTGGCGTAACGGGACTCGCGCCGATATGGACCTGCGTCGGAGATCACCGGCGCGCCGCTCGACACGCGGCCCACTCGCGCGCGTTCGGCGTGAGGCCGCGCTCCGCAGCCACGCCGACCTAGAGTGTGGCTCAAGGTGGCAGAGCACGCAGAGCATCCCGGGGGCGCCGACGATCGCGGGGCCGCGATCTCGCTTAGGGGCGTCCACAAGCGCTTCGGCTCGATCGTCGCGGTCGACGGGCTGGACCTCGAGGTGCCGCCGGGCGTGTGCTTCGGGCTGCTCGGCCCGAACGGCGCCGGCAAGTCGACGACGATGCGCATGCTCACGGCGCAGACGCTGGCCGACGACGGGAGGATCTCGGTGCTCGGCTATGAGCTGCCGGGCGAATCCAAGCAGTCGCGCCTGGAGATGGGAGTGGTCCCGCAGCTCGACAACCTCGACGTCGAGCTGACCTGCCGGCAGATTCTCACGGTGTTCGCGCGCCTCTACCGCGTGCCGCGCGCCGAGCGTGCGCTCGCGGTGGGACGCGCGTTGGAGCTGGCCAATCTCGTGCCCCGCGCAGACACGATCGTGCGTGAGCTCTCAGGTGGCATGCGCCGGCGGCTGCTCGTCGCGCGCGGGTTGATCCACGGTCCTCGGCTGGTGCTGCTCGACGAGCCGACCGTGGGCCTGGACCCGCAGGTGCGCCAGGAGCTGTGGTCGCTGATCGACGGCCTGCGCGCCGCGGGCGTGACGGTGCTGATGAGCACCCACTACATAGAGGAGGCCGAGCGCCTGGCGGACACGGTCGCTGTGATGTCACATGGGAGGATCATCGCCCAGGGCCCGCCCGCCGAGCTGGTGCTGGCGCACGCGGGCGCGCAGGTGCTCGAGGTCTACGGGCCGCCGACGCGCCTCGAGGAGGTGGATCAGCTGGCAAAGCGCAGCGGCTGGTCGAGCCGGCGCAGCGGGCCGGCCGTGGCGATCATGCGCGCGGAGGCGCTCGATGGGCAGGCTCCTGAGGGGGTTCGCCGTCCGGCGAACCTCGAGGACGCGTTCGTCGCACTCACGGGCCAGGAGATCGAGTGAGCGCGTTCGCCCCCGACGCGCAGGCGACGGCCGGCGTGCGCCGCGTCGGCCGGCTCGAACCGGCTGCGCTTGCGGGCGTGATGAGCCGTGATCTGGCCATCTTCGGGCGCTACTGGAAGGCGACCACCTTCTCCTCGATCGTCCAGCCAACGATCTACCTGCTCGCGTTCGGCCTCGGCTTCGGCTCGCTGGTCTCGCACGTGGGGCACCTGAGGTACGTCCAGTACGTGGGCACAGGGGTGGTGGCAACCGCGGTGCTGTTCTCCTCGGCGTTTCCCGGCATGTTCAACACTTTCGTGCGCTGGCAGTTCCAGCGGACCTACGACGCGATGCTCGCGGCGCCGGTGGACGTCGAGGAGCTGATCACCGCCGAGGTCCTGTGGATCTCGATGCGAGCAGGCATCTACGGCCTTGCACCGCTGATCGTGGCCATGGCATTCGGCCTGGAAGCGGATCCGGGGATGCTGCTGGTCCCGTTCATCGCGTTCGTTACCGGCTTCGGGTTCGCGGCGTTCGGCGTGACGGTGGCGGCGGTCGCAAAGACGATTGACAACTTCAACTACATAACCAGCGCAGTGCTGACGCCGCTGTTCCTTGTCGCGGGGACGTTCTTCCCGGTCTCGGCACTGCCGGTCGGCGTGCGCACGGTCGCGCTGTTCAACCCGCTCTACCACTGCGTGCAGCTGGTGCGCGACGCCTCCCTCGGCGGCCTCGGCTCGGCTGATCTCGGGCACATGGCGGTGCTGATCGCGTTCGCGCTTCTGATGTGGCGCCTGGCGATCTCCCAGCTCGGGCGGCGGCTCATCGACTGAGCGCGGACGCTCGCAGAACTCTGAGGTTTCTCACAAGCTCCTCAAAGGAGCGCCGGCGATGCTCCGCGCGGTGAGCTACTCATGGGAGACCCCCTCGGCCGCCGCGGCCATGCCCGCGGCGACGCTCGGCGCGCCACGCAGCCACCGGGCGAGCGCGCGGGTCTGCGCGCTGCGTGCGCCGCGCCCGGAGCTCATTGGCCTGATCGCGCTCGCGGGCGCGCTTTACCTGTGGGCGCTCTCGCGCAACGGCTGGGCGAACACCTACTACAGCGCAGCGGTGCGCTCGATGAGCTCAAGCTGGCACGACTTCCTGTTCGCGTCGCTCGATCGAAGCGGCGCGATGACCGTCGACAAGCCGCCGCTCGCGCTGTGGGTGCAGGCGCTGTCGGTGAGGGCCTTCGGCTATCACCCCTTGAGCGTGCTCGTGCCGCAGGCGCTGATGGGCGTCGCGAGCGTCGTGCTCCTGTACGACCTCGTGCGCCGCCGCTTTGGGCGCATCGGCGCCTTCGCGGCGGGCCTGGCGCTGGCGCTGACGCCGATCACGGTCGCGATCTCGCGCCACAACAATCCCGACGCGCTGCTGGTGCTGTGCTGCGTCGCTGCGCTGTGGTGCGCGGTGCGCGCGCTCGAAGGGGCTCGCACCCGCTGGCTGATCGCCGCCGGCGTGCTCGTCGGGCTCGGCTTCGAGACGAAGATGCTGCTCGCGCTGACGGTCGTGCCGGGGATCGCAGCGGCCTGGCTGTGGCTCGCGCCCGCCGGACGCGGGCGCCTGCATGCGATGCGCCAGCTGCTGGCGGCGGCGGCGGCGATGGCGCTCGTCGCCGGTGCGTGGCCCGCGCTCGTGGAACTCACCCCTGCAGCCGAGCGCCCGTGGGTATCGGGCACCAGCGACAACAGCGTCCTGTCGCTGGTCTTCGGCTACAACGGTCTCGGTCGCGTCGACGGGCAGGCCGGCGGGCCGCCCGGCGCCGGTGCGAGCACCTTCGGCGGCTCGCCGGGCCCGCTGCGCCTGCTCAACTCCGCTCTCGGCGGTCAGGCGGGCTGGCTGCTCGGCTTCGCGCTCGCCAGCGGCCTCGCGATCCTGCTCGCGTGCAGGCTGCGGCGCTCGGATCCACGCAGCGGGTGGCTGATCGCGGTCGGCGGGTCGTTCCTCACGACCGCCGTGCTGTTCAGCGCTGCGAGCGGCATCTTCCACCCCTACTACGTAGCTCTGCTCGCGCCCTTCATCGCGGCGCTCGCCGGTGCCGGCGTCGCGCAGCTGGCGGCAGGGAAGCTCAGCGGGCGCGTGTTCGGGCCGCTTGCGATCGCCGCCGGCGTCGCCACCGAGCTCGTCGTGCAGAGCCGCTATCCGGGCCAGCTTCCGTGGCTTGCGCCAGTGCTGATCGGGGTCGGCGCGCTCGCGGCGCTCGCGCTGCTCGGCGCCTCGGCGCGGGGTGTCCGGCTGGCGGCCCTCGGTGCGGCATTCGGCGCGCTCCTGCTCGCTCCGTCGGTGTGGGCGCTCGACACGCTCGGGTACTCCACCAGCGCCACCTTCCCCTCCGGCGGTCCCGCCTCCGTGGCGGCGGCGGGCGGGCCACGCGGCGGCCGCCTTGCAGCGCTCGGCGGCGTCGCGGGCGCTCGGCTCGGAGCGCTCGCGGGCGGCCCTCCGCCGGGAGCACCCGGTGTGGGCCCCGGAGGGATCGGCCCTCCACCGTCGGGCTCGCCGCCGCCCGCCGGCGGCGTCGGCAGCGGTCTCCGGGCCGGGGCGCTGCCGTTCGCGGGCCCCGGCGGCCTGCGCGGCGGCGGCGCTGGCGGTGGCCGCCCCTTCGGCGGCGGGCGCTCCCTGAGCGGCGTGCTCTCGTATATCCGCAGCCACGGCGGCGGCACGCTCGCCGTCCCGAGCCAGTCGAGCGCTGCGTCGGCGATCATCGAAGGCGGCAGCGCGGTCGCGGGGATCGGAGGCTTCTCCGGACGCGAGAGCTCCGTGAGCGTCGGCTGGCTTGCCCAGCGCGTGCGCTCGGGCGAGATTCGCTGGGTGCTCGCAGAACAGGCGGGTAATCGCGCCGGCCCCGCGCTCCCGGGCGATACGCGCACGGGGTCGAGCAGCGCGATCGCCGCGGTCGCGGCTAGCTGCCGGAGAGTGAGCGTCCCCACGAGCGCGACTCCGCGCGGCTCCGCGCTGCGCGAAGGCACGAGCACCGTGTATGACTGTCGCGGGCACGCGGCCGCACTGCAGGCCGCGGCGGCGCCAGGCTCGTGATCCTCGTCGTCGACGACGAGCGGGCGGTGCGCGAGGCGGTGCGCCGCACGCTCGTGCGCGGCGGCTATGAGGTCGAGCTCGCGGGTAGCGGCGAGCAGGCGCTCGACTCGCTCGCGGCGATCGCCCCCGAGGCGGTGGTGGCGGACATCGGCCTCCCGGGCATCGACGGCCTCGAGCTCTGCAGGCGCTTGCGCCGCTCGGGCAGCCGTGTCCCGATCCTGCTGCTGACGGGGCGCGAAGCCGTCTCCGAGAGGATCGGCGGGCTCGATGTGGGTGCGGATGACTGCATGGTCAAGCCGTTCGACGCGGGCGAGCTGCGGGCGCGCGTGCGCGCCCTGATCCGTCGCGCCAATCCGCCCGCTGCCGCGGAGGCGGCGTGCTTCGCCGAGATCCGCCTGGACCCCTCGCGGGGAGCGGCGCTCGTGGCGGGCGCACCGGTGGCGCTCACGCGCACCGAGTTCAAGCTGCTCGAGCTGCTGCTGCTCAACCCCGGCCGCGTCCTCTCCCACGCCGACATCTATGAGCGCGTGTGGGGTTATGACTTCGGCGCCGCGTCCAACGGGCTGCGGGTGTACGTGGGCTACCTGCGGCGCAAGCTCTCGAAGGCGGGCGCGCGCGAGCTGATCCATACGGTCAGAGGCGCCGGCTACGTGCTGCGCGAGCCGTGAGCGCGCGCGAAGGAAAACTCGGAGATCCGTCTAATTAGGCGTGGAGGTCCCGCAACTTTCGGGTAAACCCGGAGTCCAGAGACGTACGGATGTTTTGGTCGATAGGGAGGTAGGCATGAGGTCCCACGCACGTTATTCGCTGCTCGCGCTGCTCGTAGGGGCGCTCATCGTCATCGCCGCGCCCCAGGCCGCATTCGGCGCGAAAGCGTTCGGCGTGGAAAAATTCTTCGCTGCGAACTGCACCGAAGCGACGTGTAACGAAGCAAACGTCGAAGCAAAGGGCTTCACGCAGGCCGGCGGACATCCTCCGTTCGGGATCACCGACTTCACCGTCAACAACGAAGGCGGAGTGCCGAGCGGGATCGGCACCGAAGGCCCGGTCACCTTCATCCGCACCGACGTCGCTCCGGGCGTCAGCACCAACCCGCAGGCCGTGCCCCAGTGCACCGAAGCGGAATTCAAGGGCATCGAAGTCGCTGAAGGCGTCTTCACGCCGCCGGCCGCCGGGTGCACAGCGGCGAAAATCGGCACCAACAAAGCCAAAGTCTTCGCCGGCGCGCCTCCGGACATCGAACTCACGGGGACGGTCTACAACCTGACGCCCACCAAAGGCCTCGCATCGCTGTTCGGCGTGGCGCTTGAACTCGGGCCGCTCGGCGCCCCGGGGCTCTTCGCCCACACGCTGATCAAAGGCCACGTCGAATGGGCGAGCGACTATCACGACTACTTCGAAATCGAAGTCAGCCCCAAACTGCCGCTCGTCTCCTCGCGGCTGGTGTTCGAAGGCAACATCGGCACCGGTGTGCCGCCGATCGGAAGCGGCGGCTTCCTGACCAATCCCACGAGCTGCACGGGAACCGGTCCGCAGACGACCAGCACGATCACCCTGACCTCGGCCGCGGGTGCGCACGAAGCGAAGAGCTACACGACGCCGCTCGGCACCGAAAAATGCGGCGCCCTGCCGTTCGCGCCGACGCTCTCGCTGCACCCGGAAACGACGCAGTCAGACCAGCCCGACGGCATCACCGCGACTGCCGTGATGCCCCACGATCTGACTCCGACCGGGATCGACTCCTCGCAGCTGAGAACGGCTGTCGTGACGCTTCCGGAAGGCATGACGCTCAACCCCTCGGCGGCCGCCGGCCTTGAAGCGTGCACGCCGGCACAGGCGCACATCCACAGCACCAAACCGGGCGTCGAATGCAAAGGCGCCTCGAAGATCGGCACCGTCGAACTGAACGTCCCTGGCCTGCCGAAAGGATCGCTGACCGGGAACATCTACCTCGGCGGTCCCGAATCGGGGCCGATCACGACGCAGCCCTACACGATCTACCTGGACGCGGAGTCGAGCCAGTACGGCCTCTCCGTGCGCCTGAAAGGCGAAGTGTTCACCAACGAAGTCACCGGACAGGTGACGACGCGATTCGCGGAAAACCCCGAACAGCCCTTCAGCCAGGCGATCCTCACCTTCAACGGCGGCGCGCTCGCGCCGATCGCCAACCCGCTCGCGTGCGGACCCACGCGCGCGGCGGCGCTGTTCATCCCGTTCAGCGGTGGTGAATCGAAGTCGCCGCTGGAAGCGCCGTTCACGATCGACAGCAACGGCAAAGGCGGCGCATGCCCCTCGCCGCTGCCGTTCGCTCCGACCCAGAGCACCGAAAACCAGACGCCGCTTGCGGGCGCGCACACGAACTTCACGTTCAAGCTCGAACGCACCGACGGCCAGCAGTACCTCTCGAAGGTGAGCACGGTGCTGCCGGCGGGTCTGATCGGGCTGATCCCGACCGCCGAACAATGCGCAGAAGCGCAGGCCAACCTGGGCACGTGCCCAGCAGGTAGCCAGATCGGCACGGTGTCCGCCTACGCGGGATCCGGCGCGCCGTTCCAGTTCCCCGGCGCGGTGTATCTCACCGGCCCGTACAAGGGCGCGCCGTTCGGCATGTCGTTCGTCGTACCCAATGTCGCCGGTCCGTTCAGCCTCGGCACCACGATCACGCGGGCGACGATCAATGTCGACCCGGTCACCGCACGCGTGATCGTCGCAAGCGAACTGCCGCTCGTCGTCGCGCACGGGATACCCGTGCGTCTGAAGAAACTGATCGTGAGCGTCAACAAGCAGGGCTTCCTGATCAACCCGACGAACTGCGGTGCGCTCGCCACCGAATCGACATTGACGGGGACATCGGGCACGAACGTGCTCGCCTCGACGCCGTTCCAGGTCGAAAAGTGCAGCGCGCTCCCGTTCAAACCGTCGTTCGGCGCGAGGACGATCGCGAAGGCAACGAAAGCGAACGGCCTGAGCCTTGAAACGACGCTCAACCTGAAGGCCGGCAGCGCGAACGTCAAGTCCGTGCTGGTGACGCTGCCCAAGCAGTTGCCCTCGCGACTGACGACGCTGCAGAAAGCATGCCCGGAAGCCACCTTCGCGGCCAACCCGTTCGGCTGCCCGGCCGGCTCCTTCGTCGGCGGCGTGCGGGCGAACACGCCGGCGTTGAAGGACAAAATGACAGGGCCCGCGATTCTCGTCTCGCACGGCGGAGCCGCGTTCCCCGACCTCGACCTCGTGCTGCAGGCGGACGGCGTGCGAGTCATCCTCAAAGGCAGCACCGACATCAAAAAGGGAATCACCACGACCAACTTCGCGACGACGCCCGACGCGCCCGTGTCGAGCATCACCGTGAACCTGACCAAGGGTCCGCACTCCGCGCTCACCGGCTTCGGCGATCTGTGCGTGCGCCCGCTGCTGATGCCGACCGTGCTCACCGGCCAGAACGGCGTCCAGGTCAAGCAGTCCAAGGCGATCGCGGTCAGCGGCTGCGGCGTGCGGATCGTCGGTCACAAGGTGATCCGCAACACGGCCTATTTGACAATCAAGACATTCGCAGCGGGACGGATCAGCGGGCGAGGCGCGCGCGTCTCGAGCGTCTACCGTCGCCTGCGCTCGGCGATGAAGGCCACGACGCTCAAGGTGCCGCTGTCATCGAAGGGCCGCAGGCATGGGCGTCCGTTCAAGGTCCGCCTGCGGGTCGGCTTCCTGCCGAAAGACCACAGGCTCAGCGCCTCGGCGGCATTCGTAACCGTCACGTTCCGCTAGGACTCCTGCCGTGGGGCGGCCGACCGGCCGCCCCACGAGCCATCCTCGCGGCGGGCGCTTGCGCACGGCGCTGTGCGATTTTGCACACGTCCGCCTTTCGATGCCCTAGATTGATGGAATGGATGTCGTAACGGGTAAGGATGCCTTGGGATCATCGCCTGCTGATGTCGAGCGCGTGCTCGCGGGCGTGCGGCGACTGAGCGCGCTCAACGATGTGGCGTCGGACGCGGAGTCCATCTATCGAGCGCTCGCCGCCGAGTTGATCTCGACGCCCGGGGCGGAGGAGGTCCACGTCCACCACCTCGCCGCCACCGGCAAGGACGACGTCGTGGGCGTCTACATCGCAGGCAGCGAGGCACGGCTCGGATACCTGCAGCCGCTCGGCGAGCGTCCGCCCGGCGTCAGCTGGGTGGCGCGTACGCACCGCAGCTTCCTCGCTGCGGCCAGCGACGAGCTCGCCGCCAGCGTTCCGCGGCTGGCAGCGACCGGCGCGATGAGCTGTGCGCTGCTGCTGCCGCTCGGCGAGCGCGGCGATGTCGATGTGGTGGTCGTGCTCGTGCGCAGGGTCGCCGCGCGCTTCGAGCCCGCAGCCGTCGAGCTCGCCGCCACGCTCGTCGACCAGGCCGCGACCGCGCTCGCGCTCGTGCGCGCCCGCGCCGAGGCGGGCACCGATGCGGTCACGGGGTCGATGAACCATCGCGCGATGCGCCGCCGTATCGGCGAGGAGATCGGTCGCGCGATGCGCACCGGCGTACCGCTCTCGTGCCTGCTGATCGACCTCGACGACTTCAAGCTCGTCAACGACCGCTACGGCCATCAGGTCGGAGACGCGCTTCTGCGCGCCGTCGTCGAAGCGCTGGTCGGCGAGTTCCGCGCGTTCGACCGCGTGGCCCGCTACGGCGGCGACGAGTTCGTCGTGATCCTTCCCAACGCGGACCTCGAGAGCGGCGCTGCGGCGGCGACGCGCGCCCTCGAGCGGATGCGCTCGCTGCCGTCGGTTGAACAGGCAGCGTCGACGATCTCCGCCTCCATCGGGGTCGCGCAGTGGCAGGCGCCGATGAGCACCGACGCGCTGCTCGAGGCCTGCGACGCGGCGCTCCTGCGCGCCAAGCGCGAGGGCAAGGGCCGTGTCACGCGCACCTCTGAGCTGAGCGCCTGAGCGGCGCTGCACACGCCGCCAAAAGCGGATCGCGGCTGCGGTTCTGCGAGACTGCCAGAGCAACCTCAGACACCAGATCGGCCCCGGGAGACGCGCATGTCCGAGAACAGCTTTGGCGCCAAGCAGACGCTCGATGTCGAGGGCCGCAAGCATGAGATCTTCCGCCTCGATGCGCTGCAGCAGAGCTTCGACGTCGCACGCCTGCCGTTCTCGCTGAAGGTCCTCCTCGAGAACCTGCTGCGCACCGAGGGAGGAGGCTCGGTCGCCAAAGCCGACGTCGAAGCGCTCGCGAGCTGGGATGCGAAGGCGCAGCCGAGCAAGGAGATCGCGTTCACGCCGGCGCGCGTGCTGATGCAGGACTTCACCGGCGTCCCCGCGGTCGTGGACCTCGCGGCGATGCGCGATGCGATCGCTCAGATGGGCGGCGATGCGGCCAAGATCAACCCGCTGGTCCCCGCGGAGCTCGTGATCGACCACTCGGTGCAGGTGGACGCGTTCGGGACGCGCGACTCGTTCCGCGTCAACGCCGAGCGCGAGTTCGAACGCAACCGGGAGCGCTACTCCTTCCTGCGTTGGGGACAGGGCGCATTCGACGACTTCGCCGTCGTGCCGCCCGACACGGGAATCGTCCACCAGGTGAACCTCGAGTACCTCGCGCGGGTCGTCTTCGCGAACGAGGCGACCGGGCAGGCCTACCCCGACACGCTCGTCGGCACCGACTCGCACACGACGATGGTCAACGGCCTCGGCGTGCTCGGCTGGGGCGTCGGCGGCATCGAGGCGGAGGCGGCGATGCTCGGCCAGCCGATGTCGATGCTGATTCCGCAGGTGCTGGGGTTCGAGCTTCGCGGCGAGCTGCCCGAGGGCGCGACCGCGACCGACCTGGTGCTGACCGTGACTCAGATGCTGCGCGAGCGCGGGGTGGTGGGGATGTTCGTCGAGTTCTACGGCCCCGGCCTCGCCGGGCTGCCGATCGCCGACCGCGCGACGATCGGCAACATGTCGCCGGAGTTCGGCTCGACCTGCGCGATCTTCCCGATCGACGCGGAGACCCTCACCTACCTGAAGCTCACCGGGCGCACCCCGCAGGAGATCGCGCTGGTGGAGGCGTATGCCAAGGAGCAGGGCCTGTGGCACGACGAGCTCTCAGATCAGCCGACCTTCTCGGAGGAGATCGTGCTCGAGCTGAGCGCGGTCGAACCGAGCCTCGCGGGGCCGCGCAGACCGCAGGACCGCATCGCGCTGAGCGGCGCGCGCGACGCGTTTCGAACGGCCCTGCGCGATCAGCTGCCGAGCGGCGCCGAGCAGGGCGACTCTCACGACGAGGCCGTCGAGGGCTCCTATCCTGCCTCCGATCCTCCCGCCAACGGCGCCCCTGGGCACAAGGCGCCGACGGCAAGCACGCCGCAGCACGAGCCGCCCCGCGGCGGCGCCGCGACGCTCGCGCGCCCGCACGCGGCGGTGCCGGTGAAGCTCGCCGGCGAGAGCTTCGAGCTCGACCACGGCGATGTGGTGATCGCGGCGATCACGAGCTGCACCAACACGTCGAACCCCTCCGTGATGATCGGCGCGGGCATCCTCGCGCGCAACGCGGTCGAACGCGGCCTGCGCTCGAAGCCATGGGTCAAGACCTCGCTCGCGCCCGGCTCGAAGGTCGTCACCGCCTATCTCGACCGCGCCGGGCTGACCGAGCCGCTCGAGCGCCTGGGCTTCAACCTCGTCGGCTACGGGTGCACGACCTGCATCGGCAACTCGGGGCCGCTGCCACCGGAGATCTCGGCGGCGGTCAACGAGGGCGACCTCGCGGTCGCGTCGGTGCTCTCCGGCAACCGCAACTTCGAGGGTCGCATCAACCCCGACGTGAAGCTGAACTACCTCGCCTCGCCGCCGCTGTGTGTCGCCTATGCGCTCACCGGCACGATGGACTGCGACATCGTGAACGAGCCGCTGGGGCGCGACGAGCGCGGCGAGGACGTCTACCTGCGCGACATCTGGCCGTCGGAGCACGAGGTCGCGCAGACGATCGCGAGCGCCGTGCGCGCGGACATGTTCCGCAAGAGCTATGGCGAGGTCTTCGAAGGAGACGAGCGCTGGAACGGGCTCGAGGTGCCGACCGGCGAGCGCTTCACCTGGGATGAGAGCTCGACCTACGTGCGCCTGCCCCCCTACTTCCAGGGGATGCCGCCCGAGCCGCAGGCGGTGGCGGACGTGAGCGCCGCGCGCGTGCTCGCGTTGCTCGGCGACAGCGTGACCACCGACCACATCTCGCCCGCGGGAGCGATCAAGCGCGATGGCCCGGCGGGGCTGTATCTGCAGCAGCAGGGTGTCGAGCCGCGGGACTTCAACTCCTTCGGCGCGCGCCGCGGCAACCACGAGGTGATGATGCGCGGCACGTTCGCCAACATCCGCCTGCGCAATCTGATCGGCGGCGGCCCCGCGCTCGGCGAAGGTGGCTTCACGCGCTACCTCGGCGACGGCTCCGGGGAGCAGATGTCGATCTATGACGCGGCGATGCGCTATATCAGCGAGGGGATCGAGCTGGTGGTGCTCGCCGGGCGCGAGTACGGGTCGGGCTCATCGCGCGACTGGGCCGCCAAGGGCACGAAGCTGCTCGGCGTGAGCGCCGTCATCGCCCAGAGCTTCGAGCGCATCCACCGCTCGAACCTCGTGGGCATGGGAGTGCTGCCGCTGCAGTTCCCGGAGGGCGAGAGCGCCGCGTCGCTGGGACTCAGCGGCGAGGAGACCTTCTCGATCAGCGGGCTCGCGCAGGCGATGGCCGACGGCGGGCCACCGCCGGGCGAGGTGCAGGTGAGCGCCGCCCGCGACGGAGGGCCGGCTGTGAGCTTCGGCGCGCGCGTGCGCATCGACACCCCGCGCGAGGCGGAGTACTTTCGCCACGGGGGCATCCTCCAGTTCGTGCTGCGCACGCTGCTCGCGCGATGAGTGGGGGTGCGGGCGGCGCTCGCGGCGCAGAGCACGCTGGAGCGCCGCGGCTGCTGCTCGATCTGCTCGAGGCTCGCGGACCCTCCGGCTATGAGAGCGCGCCGGCCGAGGTGTGGCGAGCGGCGGCGAGCGCTTTCGCCGACGCAAGCATCGACGCGTTCGGCACGCCGCTCGCGCTCCTCGCGCCGAAGCCCGGCGTCGAGGACCCGGCGCGCAGGCTGCTCGTGCTGGGCCACATCGACGAGATCGGGTTGATCGTCACGCACATCGACGACGACGGCTACCTGTGGTTTCGCGCGGTCGGCGGCTGGGACCCAGAGGTCCTCGTGGGCCAGCGGATCGTGCTCGACACCCACGCGGGTCCCGTTCCGGGCGTGATCGGCAAGAAGCCGATCCACCTGCTCCGCGAGGAGGAGCGCAAGAAGATCGCAGACATCCGCGAGATGCACATCGACATCGGCGCGCGCGGCGGCGATGAGGCGCGCGAGCGGGTCTTGATAGGCGATGTCGCGGTGATCGACGCGCAGCCCGCGGAGCTGGGAAACGGCCGCCTGATCTCGCGCGCGCTCGACAACCGCCTCGGGTCGTTCGTCGCGCTGGAGGCTGCGCGGCTGATTGCCGAGGCAGGCGGCGCTCAATGGCAGCTCGTCGCAGCGGCCGCCGCGCAGGAGGAGACGACGTTCGGTGGCTCGCGCACGAGCGCCTTCTCGCTGCAGCCGCATGCGGCGATCGTCGTGGACGTCACGCACGCGACCGACGCGCCGGGTATCGACACCAAGGACCTCGGCCGCCACGAGCTCGGCTCTGGCCCTGTGCTCGGCCGCGGCTCGAACCTCAACCAGCGGCTGTTCGAGCTGCTGCGCGAGACCGCCGAGGCGGAGGGGATCGCCTTCACCGTCGACGCCTCCGCACGCGCGACGGGGACGGACGCCGACGCGGTGCACGTCAGCCGCGGCGGCGTGCCCACGGCGCTCGTTTCGATTCCGCTGCGCTACATGCACTCGCCGGTCGAACTGGTGCAGCTCGACGACGTGCACGCAAGCGCGCGCCTGATCGCTGCGGCGGCGCTGCGGCTCAGCGCGGACGCGTCCTTCGCGCCCTAGCAGCGCTTCTCAGCCGCCGAGCTCGCTCGCCGGCATGATCTTGTACGCGTGGCCGGGAGCGGCCCCGAGCGCGAGCATGCGCAGGCCGTCTGCGCCCGCGTACACCTTGCGCTTTGCCGCCGGCCCGACGCGGACGAGCATGTCCTTCTCGAGATCGACCCGTTCGCCGTCCACGGTAATCCAGCCGGAGCCGTCGATCGCGAGGTAGACCTCCTCCTGGCCGTCGCCCTCGTGATCGTGCTCGGGATAGTCCTCGCTGTTCGGCGGAAGCTGGATCACCTGTAGCCCGAAGGAGGTGACGCCCAGCTCGGCGCGGGCCTTGACGAAGCCGCCGCCAAAGCCGGCCTCCATCTCGCTGATGCGCTTTGCGGTGTAGTCAGCCATGGCGGCACCCTAACCGATGTTGAGCGGCATCAGGATCGCGAGCTGTCGCGACTGCGCGAGCAGCGTCCCGTCGGCGGCCCAGATGATGCCGTCCTCCTCGAAGAAGCCTTCGTGCGCGAGGCGCGTGTTGAACTGCGCGAAGCACAGCCCAGGCGGCCCGGCTGTCTCGGCGGAGGCGAAGCTGCGGCGGAAGTGGATCGTCAGATCGACGGTCGGCGAGGTCGCCGGTTCAGACAGGCGCACGAACGGCGGCGAGTAGAGCGCGTCGCTGAAGAGCGCGAGCGAGATCGCATCGACCGGGCGCGAGGAATCGCGCAGGCCGAGCCACGCGCCGGCCTGCATCGGAGCCTGCGAGCCGCTGAACGGCGGCTCGCCGACGCGCGGCTGCACCACCATCTGCTGCAGGAACTGCGGGGCTGTGCCCGCCAGCACGCGCTCCGTCAGCCACGGTGTGGTCTCGTGCGCTCGATCCGGTCCGGGGAGGAGCGGCATCGGCGCTTCGGCGAGCTCGGGTGCAGACCACGAAACCGAGAACGCCGCGAGCGCGAGCGCGATCAGCTTGCCCTCCTGCTCCATCCGTGCGGAGAGCGTGCTCAGCGAGCGTCCGGTGCGCTCGTGCACGACGCGGATGCTCACCGGTCCCGGCGCCGGCGCGCGCGCGTAGTGGATCGTGATCGAGCGCGGCGCGCGCTCGGCGTCGCCGACCGCCTCGAGCAGCGCGCGGGTCAGCATCGCGGCGAGATAGCCCCCATGCGGCCCGCGCCCGGCGCGCCAGTAGGGCGAGACCTCGGCGCGGAAGCTGGCCTCGGGGCGATCAACCTCGCTGCCGCTTGGCACGCGCGTGACCGCGGTGTCGCGCTCGAACGCGCCGGGCTCCTGCGCGTGGGCGGCCGCCTGCGCCGGGGAGATCCCCGCCGGCGCGGCGCTCGGGTCAGCCATGCACGAGACGCTTGTAGGTGATGCGATGGGGCCTGTCGGCCGCGGCGCCGAGCCGCTCGCGGCGGTTCTCCTCATACGCCTCGAAGTTGCCCTCGAACCAGCACACCTGCGAGTCGCCCTCGAATGCGAGCACATGCGTCGCGATGCGGTCCAGGAACCAGCGGTCGTGGGAGATCACGACCGCGCAGCCCGGAAACGACAGCAGCGCGTCCTCGAGCGCGCGCAGCGTGTCCACGTCGAGGTCGTTCTTTGGCTCGTCGAGCAGCAGCAGGTTGCCGCCCTTGCGCAGCAGCTTTGCGAGATGCACGCGGTTGCGCTCGCCGCCGGACAGATCGCCGACGCGCGCCTGCTGGTCTGAGCCCCTGAAGTTGAAGCCCGCGGTGTACTGGCGGGAGTTCACCGCGCGCTCGCCGACCTTGAGCTGATCGAGCCCTTCGGAAATCTCCTCCCAGACTGTCTTCGCAGGGTCGAGCGCGTCGCGCGACTGGTCGACGTAGGCGAGCTCCACCGTGTCGCCGAGCGACAGCGTGCCGCCATCGGGAGCCTGCTCGCCGATGATCATCTTGAACAGCGTCGTCTTTCCGGCTCCGTTCGGCCCGATGACGCCGACGATGCCCGCGCGCGGCAGATCGAAGGAGAGCCCGTCGATCAGCAGGCGCTCGCCGAAGCCCTTGGACAGCGCGTCCGCGCGCAGCACCTTCTCGCCGAGGCGCGGGCCTGGTGGGATGTGGATCTGCACGTCCTCGAGCTTGACGTTGCGCTCCTCGGCGATCAGCTCCTCGTAGCGCGCGAGGCGCGCCTTGGAGCGCGTGCGCCTGCCCTTCGGGTTTGTGCGCACCCACTCGAGCTCCGCGGCGATCGTGCGCTCGCGCGCCTTCTCCGAGCGCTCTTCATGGGCGAGGCGAGCCTGCTTCTGCTCGAGCCAGCTCGAGTAGTTGCCCTGATAGGGGATGCCGCGCCCGCGGTCGAGCTCGAGTATCCAGCCGGCGACGTTGTCGAGGAAGTAGCGGTCATGCGTGACCGCCACGATCGTCCCCCGGTACTCGGCGAGATGCTGCTCGAGCCATGCGACCGACTCGGCATCGAGATGGTTCGTGGGCTCGTCTAGCAGCAGCAGATCGGGTGCGCGCAGCAACAGGCGGCAGAGGGCCACGCGCCGGCGCTCGCCACCGGAGAGGGTGCCCACGGCCGCATCGGGCGGTGGCAGGCGCAGCGCGTCCATCGCGTAGTCCAGACGCGTGTCGAGGTTCCACGCGTCGGCTGCGTCGATCTTCGCCTGGAGTGCGCCAAACTCCTCGGCGACCGCGTCGGAGTAGTCGGCGGCGAGCTCGTTGAAGCGGTCGAGCAGCGCCTTCGTCTCGGCGACGCCGTCCTCGACGTTGCCCTTGACGTCCTTGCTCTCATCGAGCTGGGGCTCCTGCTCGAGCATGCCGACGGTCGCGCCGGGCGCGAGCGCCGCCTCGCCGCGGAACTCCTGATCGACGCCGGCCATGATCCGCAGGAGCGTCGACTTGCCCGCGCCGTTGTAGCCGAGCACGCCGATCTTCGCGCCGGGGTAGAACGCCAGCGTGATGTTCTCGAGCACCGTCCGGTCGGGTGGGTGCAGCCTCGATAGGCGGTGCATCGTGAAGATGTATTGAGAGGACATCCGCACGCAGGATAGGACCTAGACGGTGTCGCTAACGTTCTCTGCTCATGCCCGTAACGGTCCTTGACGTCGAGCAGCATCTGCTTCTGCTGGAGCTCCAGGCACCGTTCAACAAGCGCGATGTCCAGCTCGCTCGCCGCAGGATGGCCAAGCGCTGGCATCCGGATCTTGCTCCTGCGGGACGCCAGTTCGAGCACGAGCGCCACCTGAAGGCGATCAACGAGGCGGCCGACCAGCTCGAGCGGCTCGCGGAAGGTTCGCGGGGCGGCCACGTCTCGCGCAACGCGGTGCGCGTAAGCGCTGCAGCTGCGCGCCGTGAGCGCGAGGAGGCGGGCAGGCGCGCGTATGAGGCCGAGCAGCGCGCACGCGCTCAAGCGAGTGAACGCGCCAAGCACGACCCCTTCGGCAGTCGCGTCCCCGACCACTCGGTGGTTCACCGCTACGCTCGCTGTGAGTCCTACCCCGAGTGGGGCGTCGGGACGGTCACGGGGATCTACTTCACCTCGAGCAACGACGACAGCGAGGAAGTCCAGCAGTGGGCGCGCGTGACCTTCAGCCACGGTGTGCGCACGGTCCCCGCGGGCAGCATGAAGTTCGTCGACTTCTCCAAGCCCGACCCTGCGGGAGATCGTGTCGAGCGGTTCATGCTCGCGGCGCAGCGCGCGATGGCCGAGGGCGAGTACGAGCTTGCGGCGCAGCGGCTGATCTACGCGCGCGACGCCGATCCGCGCAACGTGCCGGTGCTGCGGCTGATGACGCTCGCCTTCTGGCAGGCGGGCAAGCTCGATGAGGCGGCTCGCGCGGTTCGCGACTGGGCGCGCGTGGACGGCGCCCGCCCGGCGGCGCATCGCTTCGCGGCGAGGATCTATGAAGACATCGGCGCCGTCGATCTCGCGGAGGAGGCCGCCGAGCGTGCTGCCAGCTGCGGACCCTCCGACGCGGGCGCGTGGGAGCGCCTCGGGCGCCTGCGCCTGCGGCTGATGGATCGCGAGGGAGCGCTCAGGGCGCTCGGACGGGCGGTCGCGCTCGGTGCGGGCGATGAGGCGCGCGAGCTCGTCGTTCAGGCGCTCGCGCTCGAGCCGAACGTCGCCGGCTGAAACGCCGGCGCGCTCAGAGGATGTTGACCGCCCTCGAGACGATCAGCCCGAGTGTCACGAGTGAGACCAGCGACTGGACTCCCATGATCACCTTCGCCATCTGCGAGAGCGGCATCGCGTCGGTCGGCGAGAACGCGGTCGCGTTGGTCAGCGACACGTACATGTAATCGAGGAAACGGGGCCGCCAGTTGCGCGGCTCGATCGAGTCGTCTGACATCTGCGGGAACAGGAAGTCAGGAGGCCCATCGTGTGCCGCGGCGCGCCTGCCCGGCCCGCCGCGGTCGAGCTGCCAATACCAGAGGCCGAAGATGAGGAAGTTCGTCAGCCAGATCAGCACCCCCGAGATAACCAGCTCGCGACCTTTTGAGACGACATGGTGAAGCAGGTAGTGCACCAGCGCTCCCAGCGCGTACACGTTCGCTGCGCTCACGATCGCGATCAGGGTGATCGCCGCGCGACGCCTGCCGGTGTGCTCGTGTTCGAGCTCGCGCGGGGAGGCGAAGAACAGACCGATCAAGAGCAGTCCCTCGAGCGAGGGCACGAGCCACGTCGGCCCGGCGGTCAGCCGCGCGGGCAGCGTCAGCTGCAGGCCGATCGATGCGAGCACCGTGAGCAGCGCCGGCCAGGACTGTTCCGGATCGGGCGGCGGCGGGTAGCTGCGCTGCGCTTGAGGTTCGCCCGGCACGAGCAAAGAGCGTATGCGTCGCCCCGGAGGGACATGCGCACGCGAGAGCGCTAGCCTGAAGGCCGCATGGGCATCGAGAACCCCATCCACCTGCTGTTCATCGCGGTGGTGGCGCTGGTCGTGCTCGGGCCCAGGCGCCTGCCGGAGCTCGCGCGCGCGCTCGGCAAAGGCGTCCGCGAGTTTCGCGATGCGATGAGCGTCGGCTCCGAGCACGACGACGGCGAGGCTGCGCACGAGGAGAGACGCACCGAGCCCTAGCCGCATGGGGAAGAGGTCGCGCACGCGGCTGCGCGCTCGCGTGGATCGTGGCCGACTGCGCGAGCGGTCTCGCTGTGCCCTCCGCCGCGCGAGCTAGGTTCCCGCGATGCGCCTGATCGTCGCCCGCTGCGAGGTCTCCTACGTCGGCCGTCTCAGCACCGTCCTTCCGCAGGCGGTGCGGCTGCTGATGTTGAAGCCCGACGGCACCTTCATGGTCTGGGCCGACGGCGGCGGCGCGAGCGTCAAGCCGCTGAACTGGATGGCGCCGCCGACCGTCGTTGACGAGCATGCCGACGACGCCGGCCGGCTGACGCACCTGACTGTGCGCAAGCGCGGTAGCGAGGATCGCCTTGAGATCGCGATCGCGGAGGTGCTCTCCGACTTCGAGCACGAGCTCGACTCGCTCGCGTCGCTCGAGAAGGAGGGCCCGGAGCGAGAGCTGCAGGAGCTGCTCGCGGCCGCGCCGCAGTGGTGCGGCGAGGGGCTGCGGCTCGTGAAGCGCGAGTGGCCTACGGACATCGGGCCGGTGGATTTGATGTGCCGGGACTCCGAGGACGAATGGATCGCGGTTGAGATCAAGCGGATCGCGACGATCGACGCGGTCGAGCAGCTGAGCCGCTACCTCGAGCGGATCCGCCTCGACCCGGCGCTCGGCAGCTGCCGCGGGGTGCTCGCGGCACAGGCGATCAAGCCGCAGGCGCGCGTGCTCGCGCGAGCGCGCGGGATCGAGTGCGTGGCGCTGGACCTCGACGTACTGCGCGGCGAGCGCGAGCCCGATCTGAAGCTGTTCGCCGCCTGAGGGGCCACGCCCGGACGCGCGCGCCCCCGCGCGGGTAGGCTGCAGCAGTTCACGAGCAAGGAGCGCGCAGATGGCAGCCGATCAGGGCGTAGCGACGGGCAGCGAGCAGAGCGCAGCAACAACGGAGGAGCCGGTGCTCACCGAGCGTCGCGGCAACGTCCTTCTGATCACTCTCAACCGCCCGCAGGTGCGAAACGCGGTCAACGCGGCGCTCGCCGCGGGTGTCGCGGATGCGCTCGAGCAGCTCGACAGCGACGAGCAGCTGTCGGTGGGCGTGCTCACGGGCGCCGGCGGCTTCTTCAGCGCGGGCATGGACCTCGGCGCGTTCGTGAAGGGCGAGTCTGCGTGGTTCGGCGACCGCGGCTTCGCCGGCATCACCCAGCGCGCGTCGCGCAAGCCGTTGATCGCCGCGATCGAGGGCTTCGCGCTCGCGGGCGGCATGGAGATCGCGCTCAGCTGCGATCTGATCGTCGCAGCGAGAGGCGCAAAGCTTGGCATACCGGAGGTCAAGCGCTCGCTCGTCGCTGCCGGCGGGGCGCTCCTGCGGATGCCCAGGCGGATGCCCTATCACGTCGTCATGGAGCTCGCGCTCACCGGCGATCCGCTCCCCGCCGAGCGCTTCGAGCAGTACGGCCTCGTCAACCGCGTGGTCGAGCCCGGCGCGGCGGTCGACGAGGCGCTCGAGCTCGCTGCGACGCTCGCCGCGAACGCACCGCTCGCGCTGATCGCCACCAAGCAGATCCTGCAGGAGCAGGTCGACTGGCCGAGCGCGGAGATGTGGGAGAAGCAGGGCGCAATCTCCGGGCCGGTGTTCGCCTCCGAGGACGCGCGCGAGGGCTCGGCGGCGTTCAAGGAGAAGCGCGCGCCGGTCTGGAAAGGCCGCTAGCCCAGGCTAGTAGCCGCGGCGCTTGCGCCGGCGCTGGCGCATCACTCGCAGCAGCCGTCGCCACAGAGCCCACATCAGCGCTCACCCGGCGTCTTGCGCGGATACTGGGAGATCGGCTGGCGCAGGTCGATCGCGGTCCTGACGATCCGGTCCTGTTCGTCGAGATGCGCCGCCGGATAGCCCTCGCCGGGGCTCGCGCGCTCGGGCCGCCCGACGAAGCCGAAGTGCAGGCGCTGGGGCATGATCTGCATCAGCCGCGGGAACATATGCGCCCGCGCGCCCATGTTGCGAGGCTCCTCCTGCACCCACAGCACCTCAGCTAGATTCGGGTAGCGCTCCATCAGCTCGAGTATCTGCCGTTCGGGGAACGGATACAAGAGCTCCACGCGCGCGACCGCGAGCCCGACGTGGCTCTCGCGCTCGGGGTGGCCGACGAGGTCGTAGTAGATCTTGCCGGTGCACAGCACCAGGCGCGTGACCTGCTCGTCGCGCACGCCCGGCTCGCCGAGCACCGGGTGAAAGCGCGTGCCCTCCGCCATGTCCGCGACCGAGCTGGCCGCCTGCGGCAGGCGCAGCAGCGACTTGGGGGTCATCACGACCAGCGGGCGCTGCTTGGCCACGCGCGCCTGGCGGCGCAGCAGGTGGAAGTACTGGGCGGGCGTCGTGGGGCTGGCCACGCGGATGTTGCCCTCGGCGGCGAGCTGCAGGAAGCGCTCGAGGCGCGCGGAGGAGTGCTCGGGGCCGGAGCCCTCGTAGCCGTGCGGAAGCAGCAGCGTCAGCCGCGAGGTCTGCCCCCACTTGGCGAGCCCGGAGACGATGAACTGGTCGACGATCACCTCCGCGGAGTTCACGAAGTCACCGAACTGCGCCTCCCACAGGACCAGCGTCTCGGGCGCCTCCTGGCTGTAGCCGTACTCGAAGCCGAGGCACGCGAGCTCCGAGAGCGGGCTGTTGTGCAGCTCGAGCGGCGCGAGCGCCTCCGGCAGGCACTGGATCGGACACACGGTCTGGCCGTTGCGCGCGTCGTGCAGGACCATGTGGCGCTGGCTGAAGGTGCCGCGCTCGGTGTCCTGGCCGGTCAGGCGCAGCGGCGTCCCCTCGGTCAGAAGCGAGGCGAACGCGAGTGCCTCCGCGTGCGCCCAGTCGACGCCTGCCGCCTGCGGATCGGCGGGGGCGAGCGCCTCGTGACGGCGCTCGAGTTGTTTGACGAGCTTCGGATGGACGGTGAAGCCGCTCGGAACGCGCAGCAGCTGCTCGCCCAGCTCGCGCAGCCGCGCCGCGGGGATCGCCGTGTCCACCTCCGGGCTCGGCGAGCGGTCGAGCAGGTACTCGCCGGTGGTGGGCTCGGAGTGGTGTTCGGCGGCCTCGGCGATCCGCGCCTTGAGCTGCTGGTGAAGCGTCGTGAGGTTGTCCCACACGGCCTGTGCCTGCTGGTCTACCTCCTCCTGGGTCACGACCCCTTCGGCGAGCAGGCGGTCGGCCCACAGCTCCGAGACGCGTTTCTTGCTCTTGATCTTGGCGTACATCTCCGGCTGCGTGTATGCGGGCTCGTCGGACTCGTTGTGTCCGAAGCGCCGGTAGCCGATCAGGTCGATGAGCACGTCATGGCCGAACTCCTTGCGGAACGCGAACGCCAGCCTGACGGCGCTCATGCACGCTGACACGTCGTCGGCGTTGACGTGGATGATCGGCACGTCGAAGCCCTTTGCCAGATCGGAGGCCCAGCGGGTCGAGCGCGCGTCGTCCGGATCGGTCGTGAAGCCGACCTGGTTGTTGGTGATGATGTGGATCGTGCCGCCGACCTTGTAGCCGTCGAGGGCCTGCAGATTCAGGGTCTCTGAGACGACGCCCTGCGCCGGGAAGGACGCGTCGCCGTGGATCACGATCGGCATCGCGGCGTCGGTGTCCTGGTGCGCGTGCGGGCCCTCGCGCGAGGTCTGCGCGGCGCGGGTGGCGCCCTCGACAACGGCGGAGACGTACTCGAGATGGCTCGGGTTGGACTCGAGGTTGACGCGGATCGCCTCGCCGTTGGCGAGCTTGTACAGGCCCTGCGTGCCGTGGTGGTACTTGACGTCTCCGGTCCCGCCCTGCGGGATCGTGGTCACCGCCTCGAGCGTCGAGGCGCCCTCGAACTCGCCGAAGATCGTGTCGTATGAGCGTCCGAGGTTGTGGGCGAGGACGTTCAGCCGCCCGCGGTGGGCCATCCCGATCACGACCTCACGACCGCCATAGGTCGCCGACAGCTCGATCAGCGCGTCGAGCATCGGCACGGTCATGTCGAGGCCCTCGATCGAGAACTGGTGCTGGCCGAGGTAGGCCTTGTGCATGAACCGCTCGAGCGCGTCCACCTCGACAAGGCGCTTGAGCAGCGTGCGTCGCTCATCGGTCGTGAGCGCCTTGCGGAACGCGCCCGACTCGATGTGCTCGCGCAGCCACACGCGCTGGCGGTGGGAGGCGATGTGCTCGATCTCGTATGCGATCGTGCCGCAGTAGGTCTCGCGCAGATGCGGCAGCGCATCCGCGAGCGTCTCTCCCGGCACGTACATCTGGAAGATCTTCGCGGGCAGCTTCGCCTGGATCTCGCCGCTCAGGCCGAGCGCCTCCGGGTCGAGCCCCGGGTCGCCCTCGGGCTCGGAGCCGAGCGGGTCGAGGTGCGCGGCGAGATGACCGTGGCTGCGCACGCGCGCCACGAACGTGCTCGCGGCCTGTACCGCCTGAAGCAGCTCCGGGCCGACCGCCGGCACCGGGGCCGGCGCAGCGGGCGCGGCCCGCGTAACGGCGGGCACCGGGAGGCTGGGCGGCGGGCCGAGGGTCGCGCCGAGCGAGGCGAACACGTCCTCGTAGAACCCGTGCTCTCCCTGCAGGTATTCCTCGATCTGTCCCAGGAAGCGTCCCGACTCGGCGCCCTGGATGATGCGGTGGTCGTAGGTCGAGGTCATCGTCATGACCTTCTGCGCGCCGATGACCGCGCCGACGTCGCCGAGGCCCACCGGATATGCGATCGACCCAGTCGCGATGATCGTCCCCTGGCCAATCATCAGGCGCGGGACCGACGCGGCGGTCCCGAGGCCGCCGGGGTTGGTCAGGCTGATGTTCGCTCCAGCGAGGTCATCGGCGGTGAGCGTGTTCGTGCGCGCCTTCTCGACGAGCGCGTCGTACGCAGCGAGGAAGCGCTCGAACGGCATCCGGCTCGCGTCGCGGATCACCGGGACCATCAGCGTGCGCGAGCCGTCCTTCTTCTGGACGTCGACCGCGAGCCCGAGGTTCACCGCGCCGTCGGAGACCCGATGCGGCTTGCCGTCGAGCTCCGCGAAGTGCTCGCACATCACCGGCATCTCCTCGGCGGCCAGCGCGATCGCGTATGCGATCAGGTGGGTGAAGGACACTCTGTGCCCGGCGTCCTTCAGAGCGCGCCGCCGCGCGTCGAGCACGGTCACGGTCAGCGTGCGGAAGCTCGTCGCGGTCGGAATCGCGCGCGACTGCTCCATGTAGCGTGCGAGCGCCGCAGCGCTGCCGCGCATCGGCTCGATCTTCGCCTCCGCGCTCGCGGCCTTGCCGTTCGCTGCCGTGTCAGCTCGCGCCGCGTCTCGCTCGCCGCTCGCCGCGGCGAGCACGTCGGACTTGGTGATGCGCCCCGCCGGGCCGCTGCCCGTCACTCCGGCGAGGTCCACGCCCTCCGCCGCCGCGGCGCGGGCCGCCACGGGCGAGGCCCTGCCCTCCTGCGCCACCTCGGCGCTCGTGTCCGCGCGGGGCTCCTGGGCGTCGGCGGCGCCCTTGGCGCTCGCCGCCTGCTCGACGCGCACTCCGCCGTTGCCCGCGGTCGGCGCGTCGTCGCCGAGTGCGATTCGCGCGATCACCTGCCCGACGGTGACGGTCTCGCCCTCGGCGAGGAGGATCTCGCTGACGGTGCCGGTTGCGGGGGACGGCAGCTCGAGATCGACCTTGTCGGTTGAGATCTCGACGATCGTCGTGTCCTTCTTGATCGCATCGCCGACCTTCGCGTGCCACTCGAGGATGGTCCCCTCGGTGACGGACTCGCCGGCAGCGGGTGTCACGACGTCGACGATCGTGCGCTCCTGCAGCGTCTCGTCGGCGGTGGGCGCGGCCGGCGGTTCTGCGCCGGCGCCGTCGCTCTCCTCGGCCGGCTCGCTGACGCCCGCCGCGCCGTTGCCGTCGACCGCGCCGGCGCCGCCGACGGTGATCCGTGCGATCACCTGCCCGACGGTGACGGTCTCACCCTCGGCGACCAGGATCTCGCTGACGGTGCCGGTCGCGGGAGCGGGCAGCTCGACGTCGACCTTGTCGGTTGAGATCTCGACGATCGTCTCGTCGATCTTGATCGCGTCACCGAGCTTGACGTGCCATTCGAGGATCGTTCCCTCGGTGACCGACTCGCCTGCTGCGGGGGTCACGACATCTACAGTCTGCTGGGCCGTGGTACCCGTTGCCATCGGTTTCTCACTCTATCGCGGCTGGTCCACCGCCTGCGTGGGCGGGAGCGCTCCTGCGGCGCCGACGCGATCCCGCGGGTGGAACGCGGGCGGCTCAGCGCGAAGAAGCGGGCGCGCGCTTTCGCCGGCGCTGCTCGCGCACGAACTCGATGCTGCCGAAGAACGGACCGACGCCGCCGAGGACCGCGACCGCGACGGCGAGGCGCAGAGAGATCACACGCAGGCGCGCAGCGGCGATGCACGCGAGTGACATCGCGATCCAGAGCACGCCGTGGCCAAGTCCGAGCGCGAACGTCAGCGGCTCCGGCTTGTCGGCCGCGAAGGCGCTGAGAAGCAGGCCCGCATACACGCATGAGTGTGTGAACGACGCCCACTTCAGGCGCGTGAACGTGAGCGGTCCCGCAGCGTCTGAGCTGCTCAGCGCGGGCGAGCTCACCCGTCGAGCCAGCGCGCCATGCGGGGCAGCACCTCTCCCGCCTCGGGCGGCCACTCGTCGATCTCGCGGGGCCACCACGCGAACGCATCGTGCTCATGGTCGGGGCTCACCTGCTCGGCGGCGCCCTCGGCGAGCCATGCCTGGCCGACGAACATCACGAGCCTGTGCGGCAGGCGTATCAGCGCCTCGCCGCGAACGCGCTCGGGCGCCACCGACCACTCCTCCCACAACTCGCGCACGAGCGTCTCGGCAGGACTCTCGCCGAGGTCCACCGCGCCGCCTGCTCCGAGAGCCCAACGGCCCGCCCACGAGGACACCCACCCGGCGCGGCGCCCCGCCAACCAACGGCCGTCGGCCGAACGCGTGACGCACAGCGCGGCCATGCTCTGCGACGCGTCGCCCGCCACCAGGCGCAGAGCCCAGCGCAGCGGCTGCATCTCGATCGCGATGCCCTGATCATCCTCGTGGAAGCCAACGAGTCGCGCGGCGACGCCGTCGTGGCTCGGCGATCCGCGCTGCTGCAGATCCTTGATCGCTGCGTCGGCGGCCTCGGTATGTGCGCTCGGAGGCTCGAAATGCTCATCGCGCCAGCAGGCGCGGATCTGCTCGATGGCCCAAGGCCCGCGCGCGAGAACGTCGGGCGGCTCGGTGGTCGGCTCGGATGCTGCCGGCATCTCTCGAAGGCTAGTCAAGTCGCTCGCTCGCGGGTGTGCATACACTCGCGCCGTGAGTACCCGGCGCCGCAAGCATTGGGGATGGGGCTACGAGGATCAGCAGCCCTCTGCAGCCGACATGCGCGCTTCGGCGCCGCTGCTCGCCGAGCGCCTGGGCATCGAGATCGGAGACGTCGAGGAGCCGGTCGCGCTTGAGAGCATCGAGCTTCCCGCGCCGCGCGTGGCGGCGCCCGCTGCGCTCGCCGACATCTGCTCCACAGACAAGCACGCGCGCGCGTCGCACGCGCTCGGCAAGTCCTATGCCGACGTCGTGCGCGGCTTCCGCGGGCGCTTCGAGCATCCCCCGGATCTGGTTGCGCTTCCGCGCGATGAGAGCGATGTCGAGCGGCTGCTGGAATGGTGCTCGAGCGAGCGCGTCGCGGCGATCCCCTACGGAGGCGGCACCTCGGTCGTAGGGGGGGTCACGCCGCAGATCGGCTCCCAGCACAACGGCGTGCTGTCGATCGATCTGCGCGCGCTGGAGCGGGTGCTCGAGGTCGACTCGGTGTCTCGCAGCGCGCGCATTCAAGCCGGCGCCAGCGGGCCGCGCCTCGAGGCGCAGCTCGCCGAGCACGGCCTGACCCTGCGCCACTTTCCGCAGTCATTCGAGTTCTCCACGCTCGGCGGCTGGATCGCGACACGCGCGGCCGGGCATTTCGCGACGCTGTGGACGCACATCGAGGACTTCGTCGAGTCGGTGCGCGCGATCACTCCGACCGGGGCCTGGGCCTCGCGGCGACTGCCCGGATCGGGTGCGGGCGTGAGCCCCGACAGGATGCTCGCGGGGTCCGAGGGCACGCTCGGCGTGATCACCGAGGCGTGGCTACGGGTGCAGCCGAGCCCCACTCATCGCCGCTCCGCGGGCGTCCGGTTCGCGAGCTTCATGACGGCCGCCGAATGCGTGCGCATCATCTCTCAGTCGGGCCTGCACCCTTCCAACTGCCGCCTGCTCGACCCGGGCGAGGCTCAGCTGACGATGGCCGGCGACGGCTCGCACGCGCTGCTGGTGCTCGGGTTCGAGTCGACAGATCATCCGGTCGATGCGCAGATGCAGCGCGCGCTCGAGCTCTGCGCCGAGAACGGCGGCGCGGTCTCCGACGCGGGCGCGCGCGCAGGCGGCGACGCGGTCAGCTCCTGGCGCGAGGCGTTTCTCGGCGCGCCGTACGTGCGCGACACGCTGGTCGCGTTGGGGGTTCTGGGCGAGACCTTCGAGACGTCGATCACGTGGGAGCGCTTCCCTGCGTTCCACGAACGCGTCAGCGCCGCGGCGACGCAGGCGGCACGCGAGGCGTGCGGCTCGGAGGCGCGCGTGTTCTGCCGCTTCACGCATGTCTACCCGGATGGGCCAGCGCCCTACTTCACCGTAGTTGCTCGGGCTCGCCGCGGCGATGAGATCGAGCAGTGGGAGACCATCAAGCGAGCGGCATCTGAGGAGATCCTCGCGGCCGGCGGCACGATCACCCATCACCATGCGGTCGGCCGCGAGCACCGAAGCTGGTATGACCGCCAGCGCCCCGACCCGTTCGCGGCGGCGCTGAGCGCGGCCAAGGCGGCGGTCGATCCGGCGGGCATCATGAACCCGGGCGTGCTGATCGACCCGCTCACATGAGGGTCGCGGTCCTCGGTGTCGGAGGCGTGGGCGGTCTGCTCGCGGGCGCGCTCGAGCGCGCCGGCCACGAGGTGCTCGCGGTCGCGCGCGAGTCGACCGCGGCGGTGATCTCCGAGCACGGCATACGCATCGACAGCGTGCTCCTCGGGTCATTCGTGGCGCATCCGCGCGCGGTCGCGCAGCTGCAGGAGCGCGTCGACGCTCTGCTCGTCGCTACCAAGGCGAGCGGGCTGCAGGATGGGCTCGAGCGGATACAGGCCGAGCCGGAGGTGGTACTGCCGTTGCTCAACGGCCTCGATCACATCGCCGTGCTGCGCTCGCGATTTGCGCCCGCGAGCGTTCTCGCCGGCTCGATTCGCGTCGAGGCCGACCGGCCCGAAGCGGCGGTCGTGCTCCACACCAGCCCGTTCCTGCTCGTCAACATGGCCTGCGACGACGCCGTGTCGAAGCCGCCGATGGAGCGCCTCGCGCAGGCGCTCTCGCAGGCGGACGTGCCCGCCAAGGTGCTCGACTCCGAGGCCGACGTGATGTGGTCGAAGCTCGTGCGGCTCAATGCGCTCGCATGCACGACCAGCGCGCGCGACAAGCTCCTCGGCGAGATCCGCGAGACACCCGAGCTGCGCGCGGAGCTGATCGGCGCGATCGAGGAGGCCTGCGCGGTCGGCCGCGCCGAAGGCGCGCGTGACGTCGACGGCGCGAAGGCGCTCGCAGAGCTCGATCGGGCGCACGCGACGCTCGGCAGCTCGATGCAGCGCGACATCGCAGCAGGGCGCACGCCGGAGCTCGATGCGATCCCCGGCTCGGTCCTGCGCGCAGCCGCGCGCCACGGGCTGGAGTGCCCGACGATCGAGCGCCTCGTGGTGATGGTCGCCGCCCGCGCCGGCGTGCCGGCGCCACTCGTCGCCCGCTGAGCCGGTTATTCCTCGAAGGGACCCGGCGTCCGCGATGGCGCGACCGGCAGCGAGCGGCTGGCCACCGCGTCGACGGTCTCGGCCGCCTGCTGCTCGAGCTCCCCGTCGTGCTCGCCGTTGCAGAGCACGCGGAAGTTGCCGGTGACCCCGTCATCGCCATGGATCGTGATGCCCGCCAGGATCTCCTCGCCCTCGTCGAAGCCGAGGCGCTCCATGTCGAAGTGCGCGAGCCCGATCCCCCACGCGGTGTGCGTCGGATTCTCACGGTCGTGCGCAGCGACAGCCTGCGCGAAGCGCTCGAGGTTCTTGGCGATCTTGCCGGTATCAGCCATCGCTCTGCGGCAGCGTAGCGCGAGCGTGCTGGGAAGCGCGTTAGGACGTCAGCGGCTCTCCCGGGAAGCGCAGCTCGAAGCGCTCGACCAGGCCCGGCACGCTCGAAGGGTCCATCTCCAGGCCGTATCGCTCGCAAAGGCTCCCGAGCACCTCCGGCTCGGCTGCGCCGATGCCGCCGAGGTCGACGAGCTCCGAGAAGAACCCCTCGAAGCCGGCGGGAGCGATGATCTCGAGGATCCGGCAGGGCTCATCGCCGGCGTTCCAGAAGGTGTGCCACTCGTTGCGTGGCTTGAACACGAGGTCGCCGACGTCTGCCTCGAGCACCTGCTCACCCAAAAGCGCCCCCATGCGTCCTTCGAGCACGAAGCTGTACTCATCCTCGCGCTGGTGGCGATGTAGCGGCGCTGCAAGCGCACGCGCCGACATCGGGTGCTCGACGAGGGAGAAGCCGCCCCCTGAGGTTTGCCCGTCGACCATGAAGCGAACGCCGATGCTTCCGAGGAAGCCGGCCTTGCCCTCCGCAGGCCCGATCACGCGATTCGATGTCGTCAGCATTGCTACCTCTTTTCATCGAGCAGTGTCCTCACGCTAGCGCGTCGCGGCGATACCCTCGCCCTCTCGGTGTGCTTTCGGCTTCTCTGTTTTCTTGTCGTGGCAAGCGCCGGCGTGGCCGGCTGCGGCGGCGCCCACGCCACCACGACGCGGGACGCCGGTCGAGCCCCGAGCGGCGCGCGCTATCTGACGATCGAACCTCCGCCTGGCGTTCGCCGCGAAGGCGGCACGCGGCTGGCTGAGTTCACAGCGGGCCGCACGGCGTTCCTGCAAGAAGGCTGTGTTGCTTGCCACCGGGTCGCCGGGCCCCAGGAAGGGCCGGCGAGGGGATGGCCACTGCTGCATGTCGGCTCTCGGCTCTCGCTGAAGCGCATCGAACACGCGATGCGTGATGCGACCGCGCCGATGCCCAGGTTCGTGACCCGGACGCCGGCACCGCCCGAGGACCGATACCTGCCGAGCGCGCGGTTCAAGGCGATCGCGGAGTTCCTCAGCCTGGTCCGGTAGGCGCTGCGCGCCATCGCGCCATCGCGCCGATCACGGGGCGCGGGTCATGCGCTCGCAGTAGAGTCGCGCGCGGCAATCGACGCACAAAGGAGGCTCTGATGGCGTTTGGTATGTACTTCCAACCTCAGTCGTTCAGCAAGGAGACATACGACGAGGCGCTTCAGCGACTCGAGCAGGCAGGTGCGGGTTCTCCTGCGGGACGGAAATATCACTTCTCGTTCACGGGGGAGGGCGGCGGCATCGAGGTCTTCGACGTGTGGGACTCCATGGAGTCCTTCGAAAAGTTCGGCGAGACGCTCGTGCCGATCATGAACGAGCTAGGCGCCGACCCGGGGCAACCGCAGGTGGCCGAGATTCACAACACGATCCTCGGTTGATCGCGACGGCGCGCGCACGGGCGTGCCACGGCAGAACGTCGAGCTTCTTCGCGCAGCGATCGATGCGTTCAATCGCCGCGATGGAAACGCGTTCAGCGCGCTGCTCACGGACGACGCTGAGATTGTCCCGGTTCGAGCTGCCCTCGAGGGCACGACATACAGGGGGCCGGACGCTGGCGTCCAGTACTGCGTCGCCGTCGAAGAGAGCTGGAAGGACCTCAGGTGGGAGGTAGACGAGATACGAGACGGCGGCACGTGGGTGCTCGCCCTCGGTCGAATCCGAGGCCAGGGTCGGGGCAGCGACGCCGGTATTGACGTTCGCGGCGCCTGGCTGGCGCGCGTTCGCGCTGGCCAGGTGACGCACTTTCGCACGTATTCCGATCGCCGCGAGGCGCTCGAGGCTGTGGGCCTGTCCGAGTAGTCGGCGCTGCGGCCACATCGCGTCGCGAGTCGGCGAGCCCAGGTCACCGCGACTATCAGCCGGTCCTGGCGTGCGAGATACTTGGCGGGCGATGTCCCAGCAAAACGTGGATCTGGTTCGGCGCGGCTTTGAGCATTTCGTGGCAACGGGCGAACCTGCATGGGACACGCTGCACGAGCACGTCGAGGTGCGCGATCACGACATCATGGACGGCCGTGAGTATCGCGGCCACGCAGACGTGCGGCGCTGGCTATTCGAGGACTGGGCTTCCGCCTGGTCGGAGTACACCGCAGAGCCGGAGGAGTTCATCGATGTCGACGATGAGCACGTGATTGCGGTCTTCCGAATCAAAGCCACCGGGCGAGCCAGCGGTGTCGCGATCGAACGCCAGGACGCGATGGTGTACGTAGTGCGCGACCAGCAGGTAACACGCCTCGATTACTACAACAGCAAGCAGCAGGCCCTCGAGGCCGTGGCGGGTTAGCGGTCTTTGGACTAGCCCTGCGTCACGCCGACGCTCGGCTGCTCGATCAACTCCACCCTGTACCCGTCGGGTTGTGTACGAAAGTAAACATACGAACGCGTCAGTCGCCGCGGACTATAGGCCTGCTCGCCAGGGCCGGCAGGGACCCATCGGCGCTATATCTCGACCTTATAGCCATCGAGGTTGTTGTCGCTTCGCAACTCACTCGCAAGCACCGCGGTTCCCCCTACGAGATACTTCGGCCGCGATGTCTGAGCAGAACGTGGAGCTCATCCGGCGAGGATTCGAGCACTTCCTGGTTACCGGCGAACCGGCATGGGACACGCTGGACGAGCAGGTCGAGGCGCGGGATCACGACATCATGGACGGCCGTGAGTACCGTGGCCATGCGGGCGTGCAGCGCTGGCTATTCGAGGACTGGGCGTCGGCGTGGGCAGAGTTCAGCATGGAGCCTCAGGAGTACATCGACGTCGACGACGAGCGCGTGATATCGGTCTTCCAGATGAAAGCCACCGGTCGCGCGAGCGGAGTGGCGATCGAGCGCCAGGACGCAATGGTGTGGGTCGTGCGCAGCGGGCTGGTCGTGCGCATCGACTACTACAACAGCAAGCAGCAGGCCCTTGAGGCCGTGGCCGGCTAGCCCATCTCCAAAATCTCAACTCTGTAGCCGTCGGGGTCGCGCACGAACGTGAGCCTGTTGCCGCCCTCGCGGACGGAGTACGGCGGCTTCTCCGGGTCGATGCCCTGCTCCTTGAGCCGGGCGAGCGTCGCGTCGATGTCGTCGCACGTGATCGCGATATGGCCGTAGCCGCTGCCGATCTCGTAGCTGTCCACGCCGTGGTTGTACGTCAGCTCCAGCCTCGGCATGTCGCCGTCGCCGGGCTGGTTCATGAAGACGTTGACCGCCTCCTCGCGGATCGGGATGCGGCCGGATTCCTTGAAGCCAAGCGCTTCGTAGAACTTCACCGAGCGGTCGATGTCGGTGATGCGGTAGCAGGTGTGGATGAGCGCCATGCGGCGGAGTCTACGCGCCCGGCTAGGCTGCGGCGATGCCGTTCACGCTCAGGAACCTCAGAGAGGATCTGGCGGACGTCGGGTCCAACTTCGACGGCGCGCCGGACCTGGAGTTCCGTCTCGCGAGTACGGCGCTCGAGCTCGAGCAGTCCGGCCTGAGCTATCAGCGCATCCCGCCCGACTACCGGTTCCCCTACGGCCACACGCACAAGCAGCAAGAGGAGGTGTTCGTGGTCGTCGGCGGGAGCGGGCGGATGAAGCTCGACGACGAGATCGTCGAGGTCAAGAAGTGGGACGTCGTGCGCGTTCCGCCCGGTACCTGGCGAGGGTACGAGGCCGGGCCGCAGGGCCTCGAGATCCTGGTCTTCGGCGCGCCCAACCTCGGCGAGAACCCGCGGGAAGACGTGGATGGTCAGCGAGACTGGTGGGCTGACTGAGCGTCGCTCGCTACGCGCATGCGAAATACTGCTCCGGTGATCGAGGCGTGCATGCACAGGAGCTGAGGCGCCCGACATGCGCACGCTGATCGTGGGCCACGGCGGGCGCGAGAGCGCGCTCGCGATGAGGATGGCCGAGCACAGCGAGCTGCACGCGTTCGTGGGCCACGAGAACCCGTCGATCGTGCGCTACGCGGCCGCATCCGGCGGGGGACATGCGGTGGGAGACGTCTGCGATCCGCGTGCCGTCGCCGCGTTCGCGCGGGCGCGCGAGATCGACATCGCGATGGTCAGCGCCGATGAGCCGCTCGCTGCAGGCGTCGTCGATGCGCTGCTCGCGCAGGGCACGCGCACGGTCGGCCCGACGCGCACGGGCGCGGAGATCGAGTGGAACAAGGCGTTCGCGCGCGCGCTGCTCGCCGAGGTTGCGCCCGAGTCGGTGCCATGGATGCGCGTCGTCAGAACCGCGCGCGAGGCCGCCGACGCGATCGAGTCCTTCGGCTCGACGCCGGTCGCGGTCAAGCCGTCCGGTCTCACCGGCGGCAAGGGCGTGAAGGTGATGGGCCCCCACCTCTCCGATCACGGCGAGGCGAGGGACTACGCGACATCGCTGCTCGCGCGCGGATCCGCCGAGGAGTCGGTGCTGATCGAGGAGAAGATCACCGGCGCGGAGTTCACGATCCAGGCGATCAGCGACGGCGCCACCGTCGTATTTCCGCCCGCGACATATGACTACCCCTACCGCTTCGACGGTGACGAGGGTCCCGGCACCGGCGGGATGGGCTCGCTGTCGATGGCCGGCCCGACGCTTCCGTTCATGTCGGAGTCCGACTACACGCAGGCGTGCTCGATTATCGAGCGGATAATCGAGCGGCTCTCCGAGCAGGGCCGCCACTTCAGCGGAGTCATGAACAGCGGCTTCTTCGCGACCGCCGACGGCGTCAAGGTGATCGAGTTCAACGCGCGCTTCGGCGACCCCGAGTGCATGAACATCATGAGCGTCTTCGATGGCAGCTGGCCCGAGGTGATGAGCGCGATCAGCGAGGGGCGCCTGCAGCGCAGCGACGTGCCGCTGCGCAAGCAGGCATCGCTCGTTCTCTATCTCGTCTCACCCGACTACGCGCTGCGCGCCGGGCCGGCGTACGAGTTCGCGCTCGATTCCGAGCGCATCGAAGCGGACGGCTGCCACGTGTTCTTCTCCTCCGCAGTCGAGCTCGCGCCGCACGCCTATCGAACCGTCGGCACCTCGCGCGCGGTCGCGCTGGCCACGAGCGCCGCGACGCTCGAGCAGGCTCGTCTGCGCGTCGTCGAGTGCGCCGCCTCGGTGCCCGTGCTCGAGTGGCGCAGCGACGTCGGCCGGGAGAGCTATCTGAGCTCCCTCGCGCACCTCGTCAAGCCCTTGCCGCCCGAGCTCGAGGCTCCCAGCCGCCGCGGGCGTCAATGAGATTCATGCAAGGATGCCGCTGATGCTGCTCGAGCGTTCCACGCATCCGCAGTTCATCTCCAACACCTATCTGCTCGCCGACGGCGACGGAGGACCGGCCTTCTTCATCGACGCCGGAGGCCCCGTGGAGCCGCTGATCGAGGCCGCCGAGCGCCTGCGCCTGCAGCCCACCCACGTCCTTCTGACCCATCACCACTTCGACCACGTCAGCGAGGTGCGTGCGCTGCGCGAGCGCTGGCCGGCACTCGAGGTTCTGATCAGCTCCAGCGAGCGTGACCTGCTCGAGGGCGGCGAGCAGGGCAGCGAGGAGAAACAGGACGCGCTCGCGACCGGGACGATCGAGGCCGGGCAGCGCCTGAGCTTCGGCAAGCTCGAGGTGCGTGCGTTGCATACGCCGGGACACACCCTCGGCATGCTCTCGTTCGTGGTGGAAGATGACGGTCAGGCGAGCGTGTTCACGGGCGACACGCTGTTCAGGGACTCGGTCGGCGGGGTGCGCGCTCCCGGTCACAGCACCTACGCGGACCTCAAGGACTCGATCATGGGCACTTTGATGGAGCTCGCGCCCGAGACCGTCATCCACCCCGGCCACGCCGAGGAGAGCACCGTCGCGCGCGAGTGGGAGTCGAACCCCTTCATCAGGATCTGGCGCGGCGTGGATCACGAGGGATCGGAGCCATGCACCGCGCTGGGCTCACCCGCAACGCTTGTGCTGCTCGGCTCCGACTACGACGGCGGAACCAAGGCCTGGGTGCGATGGGAGGACGGCTCCGATGACATCGTCCCCGGTTCGCGCGTGCAGCGGGACGCCTGACAAGCGCGCGCATTCGTAGCATCATGCAGGTCATGGCGCGCGAGAGCGAGAAGATCCCGACCTCGCGCGCGCGCCGCACCGCGACGGTCGCAACGCTCGCCGCGACCGAGGCCGTCAAGCAGTTCGGGACTCGCGCCGCCAACGTGACGCGCGGCGAGGAGGCGTCGCAGGCCGCGATGGCGCGCCGCCAGCTCGAGACGGCCAAGCAGATCGTCGCCGTGCTCGGAACGATGAAGGGCGCTGCGATGAAGCTCGGCCAGGTGATGTCGTTCCTCGACATGGGGATCGTCGCCGAGGAGCATCGAGAGGAGTTCCAGCGCGAGCTCGCCAAGCTTCGCGACGCCGCGCCGACGGTCTCCTTCAAGCAGATGGGCCGCGTGATCGAAGAGGACCTCGAAGAACCGATCTCCGAGGTGTTCGCCAGCTTCGACGAGGAGCCCGTTGCCGCTGCGTCGATCGGGCAGGTCTACCGCGCGACGCTGAAGGACGACGGACGCGAGGTCGCCGTGAAGGTTCAGTATCCGGGCGTCGCCGGCGCGGTGCGCGCCGATCTGCAGAACCTCGAGATGATCATGCGGCTGCTCAAGCGCATGACCCCCGGGCTCGACGTCACCGCGATCGCCGAAGAGATCAGGGAGCGCATAGTCGAGGAGCTCGACTACGAGCTCGAGGCGCAGAACCAGCGATCGCTCGCACGGATCTTCGCAGGTCATCCGTTCATCGTCGTACCCGACGTCATCAGCGACCTCACGCGCGAGCATGTGCTCGTGTCCGAGTTCGTCGGCGGCGTCGGCTTCGAGGATCTCAAGCGCCTGCCCCAGGGCGAGCGCGACCGGATCGGCGAGATCGTCTTCAGGTTCTTCCTCGGATGCCTCTACCGCCACCGTCAGTTCTCCGGTGACCCGCATCCGGGCAACTTCCTGCTGCTGGCGGATGGGCGTGTGGCGTTCCTCGACTTCGGACTGTTCAAGCGGCTCGAGCACGGTCCGGTCGAGCTCGAGCTCGCGTGCCAGCGTGCGGTCGTCGAGGGCGACGCGGCGACGTTGCATCGACTTCTCGCGGAGTCGGGCTTCCTGCCGGAGCCCGAGCGCGTGGATCCCGGACATCTGCTCGAGTTCATCCGCGACGCGATCTGGTGGTACACGACCGCCGATGAGACCGTCGAGCTGACACCCGAGATCGCGACGCAGGTGATGATCGAGAGCTCAGATCCCCGTTCGCGCCACTTCAGGGAGATGCGCCACCAGGACATGCGCCCCGAGCATCTGTTCGGCCGCCGCATGGAGATGCTGACGCTCGCGGTGCTCTCGCAGCTGCGCGCGCGCGCCAACTGGCACAGGATCGCGCGCGAGTGGATGTACGGCGATGAGCCGGTGACCGAGCTGGGCGTCGCCGAGGCCGAGTTCTACGGTCGCCACGGAGTCGGCGCGCTCGGCTGAGCTCGCGCTGGCTCCAGCTACTGCGCCCGCCACGCTCGTCCCCGTCGTCTGAGCGCACCCTGCGCCTGACGCGCTCATACGCGCCGGCTGTTCACCGAGCGCTCGCTCAGCGATAATCCGTTGCGCGATGGATCGGGGGCAGTCACTGGAGATACTCAATGTCGCGCACAGCGCGTTCATCTCGATGGACGAGGGGGGACGGATCGTCTACTGGAACCTGCGCGCCGAAGAGCTGTTCGGACTGTCGCGAGCGAGCGCCCTCGGGCGCCCGCTCGCGGAGACGGTCATCCCCGAGCGCCACCGCGAGGCGCATTGGCTCGGCGTGAAGCGCTTCCTCGCAGATGGCGAGGGGCCGATCCTGGGCAAGCGCCTGGAGATGAGCGCGCTGCGCGCAGACGGCAGCGAGTTTCCGGTCGAACTCACGGTCTCGGCGCTCGCAGAGCGCGACAGCTGGTCCTTTCACGCATTCGTCCTCGACATCTCCGCGCGCAAGGAAGCCGAAAGCGAGCGCGATCGCCTGCTCGACGAGCTGAAGCTCGCACTCCAGGGCAGTGAGCAGCGCCTCGCGGTGATCGTCAACGCGCTCGCCGAGGCGGTGACGATCCGCGGCCGCGACGATCACCTGATCTACGCCAACCAGGCGGCGTTGGATCGCCTCGGCTTCGCCTCCGTGGAGGAGCTGCGCAATGCCGATCCGCGAGCGCTCATGGGGCCGTATCAGACGACGGGCGAGGATGGCGCGGAGATCCGCATGGAGGATCTGCCGTCCGTGCGCGTGCTGCGCGGCGAGGATCCCGAGCCGCTGACGATCCGCTTCGTCAACAAAGACACCGGCGAAGAGCAGTGGGTCATGCTGAAGGCAACCGCGGTACGTGACGCCAACGGGGAGATCGAAGCCGCGGTGACGATCATCGAGGACGTGACCGCGTCCAAGCGGGTTAACCTGCAGATGGAGTTTCTCGCGCGCGCGAGCCGCGTGCTCGCATCCTCGCTCGACTATCAGCAGACGCTTCGCAACGTCGCGGGCCTCGCGGTGCCCCAGATCGCCGACTGGTGCGCCGTGGACCTATTCGATGAGAACGGCGGTCGCGAATCCGTCGCCGTCGCGCACATCGATCCGGCAAAGCTCGAAATGGCCGAGCGCCTGCGAGCGTTCGAGCCCGAGGAGCTCGACCCGGAGCAGGGCTTGGGCCTGATCAAACGCACCGGCGAGTCGATCCTCTACACCGAGATCCCCGATGAGCTGATCGTGGAGGCCGCGGTGGACGAGGAGCACCTGCGACTGCTGCGCGCCGTCGGCATGCGCGCGGCCCTGGTCGTGCCGATGACGGTCCGGGGACGCACGATCGGAGCGCTCACGATGGTCAGCGCGGACTCCGGGCGCAGCTTCGACCGCAGCGACGTGGAGCTCGCCGAGCAGATCGCAGAAGTGGCCGGCCTCTCGGTCGAGAACGCGCGCCTGTACAGCGAGCGAACCGCCGTCGCGCGCACGTTGCAGAGCAGCCTGCTTCCCGAGGCGCTGCCGCGGATACCGTGCTGGGAGGTCGCTGCGCTCTACCGACCGGCCGGTCGCGACAGCGAGGTCGGCGGCGACTTCTACGACCTCTGGGCCGCCGACGGCGACTGGATGATGATCATCGGCGACGTCACCGGCAAGGGCGTCGCGGCCGCGACCGTCACATCGCTGGTGCGCCACACCGCCTGGGCCGCAGCGGACTTCGACTCGCGTCCGACGCAGGTGCTCGTGCGCATCGATTCGGGCCTGAAGCGGCGCCCGTCGCTGTCGGTCTGCAGTGCCCTGTGCCTGCGCGTGCGCGGTGAGCGCGCAACGCTCGCCTCCGGAGGGCATCCGCTGCCGCTGATCGCCGGCCCCGACGGCGTCCGCGAGGTCGGGCGGCCGGGCACGCTGCTCGGTGCGTTCTCGAACGTGGAGTGGCCCGAAGAGTCCTTCGAGATGCGCCCCGGCGAGACGCTGGTGGCGATAACCGATGGCGTCACCGACGCTGTCGGGCCCAACGACGAGCGCTTCGGGATGGCTCGCCTGAAGGAGATTCTCGAGCGAACGCAAATGGAGACTCCGATGGTGATCCGCGCACAGCTGGTCGCCGCTCTCGAGGACTTTCAGGTTGGACCTCAGAGCGACGACACCGCAGTAGTGATCATGCGCTTCACGGGAGCTGCGGCCGAGCCGGACCGCGACGAGCAGACATCAAGAGCGCGAGCCAGGGTATAAGGGGGTCCTATGCAGCCCGCGCCATTTGAAGTTAGCAGCGACAAGCAGGGCGAGGACGGCAAGCTGGCGTTGAGCGGCGAGCTGGACATCGCGAGTGCGCCGCGACTCGAAGAGGCCGCCGACGCGATGCTCGCGCAGCCGGTGCGTCGCCTCGTGATCGACCTCAGCGGCCTCACCTTCATCGACTCATCCGGCCTGCGCCTGCTGATCGCGCTCAACGACCGCGCCAACGAGGACGGATGGACGCTGGCGCTGCTGCCGCCGCCGGAACCATCGCGTTCCGTGTTTCAGATAACCGGTGCGGATGAGAACCTTCCCTTCATCGACCCCTCCGAGCAGTGACCCCGTCCTCGCGTGGTGAGGCGACGCAGTCGCCGGTCTCGATCGAGCTGGAGCTCCAGCGCGACGTGCAAGCGCCTGCGCTCGCGCGCGCCGCCACCGCGGAGCTGGCTGACGTGCTGACGCTGAGCAGGCCGACCGCTCAGACGCTTCTGCTGCTCGTCTCAGAGGTCGTGACCAACGCGGTCATCCACTCCAAGGGCGCGCACGAGCAACCAATCATGCTCGCTGCGAGCGCAGACAAGGAGGCGATCCACGTGGCGGTCACCGACGCCGGCCCCGGGTTCATACCGCGCCAGCGCGACCCCTCCAGCATCAATGACGGCTACGGCCTCTATCTGCTCGAGAAGGCGGCGAGCCGCTGGGGCGTGGAGTCCCGCGACGCCACCACCGTCTGGTTCGAGCTTCCTCGCAGCGGATAGCCGCGCGTTCCGCGCTCACAGCGACTGGATCTGAAACAGGCTTGTCGTGCCGGGGCGCCCGGAGGGCAATCCCGCGGTGATCCCCACGCGTTGGCCCTTGCGACACCAGCCCAGCTCGACCACCCGGCGTGCAGCATCGGCGATCAGAGCCTCGGTGGTCTCATGGCGGCGCATCGAGGCGGCCTGCACGCCCCACATCAGGCCGCAGCGCCTGACTGTCTCTCTGCCGGGCGAGAGCGCCAGGATCGGCGCCGTGGGCCGGTGCGCGGAGACCAGGCGCGCGGAACGACCCGACAGCGTCGGGATCACGAGCGCGTCCAGGCGAAGCTCGTGCGCTGCCACGCAGAGGTTGTGCGCGATCGTGTATGCCGGGTCGGACTGGGAGCGGCGCACGCGCGAGGCGTTCCAACGCTCATAGGGCGCGATCGACTCGGCCTGCTCTGCCACCGCCGCCATCATCGCGACCGCCTCGACCGGGTAGGCGCCGATCGCGGTCTCCTGCGAGAGCATCACCGCGTCGGTGCCGTCGAGGATCGCGTTGGCGACGTCCGCGACCTCGGCGCGCGTTGGGCGCGAGGAGCTGACCATCGAATCCAGCATCTGCGTCGCGGTGATCGAAGGCCTCGCCATCGATCCCGCAAGCTCGAGCAGCTGCTTCTGCACGATCGGCACGCGCGCGATCGGCAGCTCGATGCCGAGATCGCCGCGCGCGACCATCACGCAGTCGGCCGCTTTGACGATCTCCGTCGCGCGTTCCACCGCCTGCTGCTTCTCCATCTTCGCGATCAGCGGAAGTCGCGTATGCGCGCGGACGTCTTCGACGTCCTCGGGCGTCTGCACGAACGACAGCGCGACCATGTCAACACCGATCGACTCGCCGTGGCGCAGCAGCTCGAGGTCCTCCTCGGGCACCGACGGCAGCGAGGCGATCGGGCCCGGAATGTTCAGGCCCTGTCGCGACGCGACCGCTCCGCCGACCTCGACCACCACTTCGACCTCGTGCGCGGAGGAGCGCACGTCCACCGCGCGAAGCCTCACCGAGCCGTCGGCGAGATAGAGGATCGAGTCCTTCTGCACCGCGTCCGCAAGGCCCTCCCAGGAGATGCTCATGTGGTGGGCGTCTCCCGGCTCCTCGCCGTCGCCACAGGAGAACGTCAGCTTGTCTCCGGGCGTGAGCTCCACCACGTCTTCGCGCAGCGGCCCGATCCGGAGCTTCGGGCCGGGCAAATCCTGCAGGATCGCGACCGGCCTTCCCGCCTGCCCGGCGGCCTCTCGCACGCGGCGAACCGTCTCGGCGTGCTCCTCGAGCGTGCCGTGGGAATAGTTCAGCCGCGCAACGTCCATGCCCGCCTCGACCATCCGCACGAGCGTCTGCGGCTCACGCGAGGCGGGACCGATGGTGGCGACTATCTTCGTACGACGCATGTGCGATCTGACGGTAGCGTTCGCCGCGCACGGACGCGGCGGCGTAGCATCGATTCGTGCTCGGACCCTCGCGACCTCTTCCGCGCGTCGGCGGGCGTGCGCGGATCGCCCATTTCGGGGGCGGCTTCGAGCTCGGCGTCGTGCTAGCCGTGTACGAGGAGGGCCGGCGCGTGCGCGTGCGCGGTGAAGCAGGCGAGGTCCTCGAGTTCGTCCTCAGCCCCGCCACCGCGCGCTTCGTGCACGCCGCGAGCTCGCACGGGCCGCGACTCGAGCTCCTCCCAGACGCCTGAGCTCAGGGTGCGTGCACGTCGGGGAAGTGCTCCGCGCAGTGCTCTCTGAGGACCTCGCGCACCCATGCTCGCTGCGCCTGCGGTGCGATCCGCAGCCGCGCGAGCAGCTCCCGCTGGCGATTGATCGGCACGCCCGCGATCACCCAGCGCACCGCGAGATGCTCGAACAGCAGCTCGAGCGCGCGCTGGGACGCGTCCTCGCGCGAGAGCGGGCTGCCCGCGAGCGCGCGCTCGTACTCGCGCCTCGAGCCGATCGTGAGCGCGCCGCGCAGCGTCAGAACGTTGCCGTCGGCGTCGGCGTAGTCGCTGCTCTGAGCGGTCAGCTTCGGCTCGCGGCGGCGCGCGCGCCTGCCCACGCGCTCAGCTCGTTTCGGCCGCTCGCTGCAGCTGCGCGCGCACGTCGCCCGTGAGCGGCTTGGCGTGCCCCGGCCAGGCGGCCGCCGGCTCGAGCTCCGCCAGTCTGAGAATGCTCTCGCGCGCACGCGCACTGTCGTAGTTGTACAAGTCCGCCGGCGCTTTCGCGGCGCAGCTGCGACCCCACAGGTCGATCGTGTAGAAGCAGTCGCTGCTGAGCGCCAAGCGGTCGGACTCGCGCCACAGCCCGATCTGCCCCGGCGCGTGGCCGGGCAGCTCGATCACGCGAAAGCCCGCCACCTCATCGCCGTCGGCGAGCGTGCCCGAGATCTGCACCGGGCCCCCGTCCCACGCGTAGCGGTGGATCAGGCGGTGAAGCTGGCGCAGCCCGATCGGCAGGCCCGCGAGCTCCGCGGGCCAATAGCGGAAGCCGCCGCTGCCTTCCGCGTCCTGCACCTCCTCGGCGTGGCACAGAACCGGGACATGCAGCGCCGGCGCCACCCCGCGGTGGTCGGTGTGGCCGTGGCCGAGCACGATCCGACGGATCCCGCCGAGCTTCGCGCCGGCGCGTGCCACCGCGCGCGTCATGGTTCTCGCGCCGGCGTCGAACAGCGTCACGCCACCCTCATCCTCGATCAAATAGACGTTGCAACGCCCCGGCTGGCCCTGAACGACCCACACGCCCTCCGCCACCAGCCCCGCCTCGCTCGAGCTGACCCTCGAAGCGACGCGCGTGCGCGCGTTGAACGCCCCCATCATCCGCTGTTCGGCCGTCGAGCCCTGACTCGGCATCATGCCGATCTGGCGCGCGAAGGTCATCGAGTCGGTGAACGCGTCGTTGCTCTGGATCAGCCCGTCGCGCACGGTCAGCAGGTCGAAGCCTTCGAGCTCGATCGGGTCGCCGGTCGGCGCCACGCCGCCGAAGCCGCCCGGGCCCGCGAACGTGCCCGTTAGGCGCCACAGCACGCCGCAGCGCTCGGCCTGTGTCGTCGTCGAGGTCACCTGCATATCGAGGTCGGGAATCGCTCCCAGCATCTCGCCGATGAACTCCCGCACGCCCTCGGGCGCGGTCACGTCGACGCGCCCGCGCACGTTCTCGCGACCCCCCTGCGCCCACAGCGACACAGCAGCGTCGAGGTCGCGATCGTTGATCGCCGCGAAATACCGGCGCGCCACCGACTCCGCCTTGCTCCCCGAGATGCGCTTGCGGCGGATCGTCGCCTCCTGCATGCTCGCCGCGACCTCCTTCACCTTGGCGGTCGCCTCGCTCGTGCTCTCATCCCCGGCCATGCCTTCTCCTTTACGCCGCTGAAGATGCTTAGTCTAGTCTCCGCCGCGTGGCGCAGCTGACGAGCAAGCGGGAGCTGGGGCGCGGCGAGCGCGTGCTCCCGGGCGTCTTCCGCCTGCGGCTCCCGCTTCCATGGCCCGGCGTCCCGCACTGCAACGCGTGGGCCGTCCGCGCGGGCGACGGATTCGTGCTCTTCGACACCGGCATGCATCAGCCCGATTCGCTCGCGCACCTGGAACGCGCGCTCAGCATGTGCAACCTGAGCCTCGATCAGGCGCGCCTGGTCGTCTGCACGCACGCGCATTCCGACCACTACGGCCAGGCCGCAACGGTCGTGCAGCGGACCGGAAGCGAGCTGTGGATGCACCCCAATCACTCGCACATGACGCGCATGGCCGAGGATCCCGACGCCGTCCTCGCACGGCGCCTCGAGGTCGCTCGCCAGAGCGGTGTTCCCGACGAGCCCCTGCGCCGCTACGCCGCCGAGCGCAGCGCCCAGCGCGACTCGCTCGGCACCGGCATCGCCGCGGTGATCGAGCCCGACCGCGAGCTTGTCCAGGGCGTCATCGTCGAGACCGACCTCGGCCCATGGATCGCTCACGAGACGCCCGGCCATGCCCCCTCGCACGTGTGCCTGTTCCAGCCCGAGCGACGCCTGCTGATCTCCGGGGACCATCTGCTCGGACGCATCTCGCTGTACTTCGACTACGGGCACACGCCCGACCCCGTCGGCGAGTTCCTGCACTCGCTCGAGGTGGTCCAGCGGCTCGGAGCGCGCCTGTGCCTGCCGGGGCACGGGCGAACCTTCACCGACGTGCACGCGCACATAAGCGCCAACCGCGAGCTCGTCGGCAAGCGCCTGCGCGCTGTGCTCGACGGGCTCTCGCAGGGGCCGCTGACCGCCTTCGAGCTCGTGCCTCGCGTCTACGACGACTCGCTCTCGCGCCAGAACGCGCACTGGCTGCTCTCGAAGATCCTCAGCTACCTCACGCACCTTCAGGTGCGCGGCGAGGTGCGCCGCATTCCCGGCGATCCCGAGCGCTGGGCTGCATAATCAAAGCGATGCGCATCGACGAGATCCTCGCCCGCGACACGCCCGTCTTCTCCTTCGAGTTCTTTCCGCCGAAAGACGAAGCGGGGGAGCAGCGGCTGTACAGCGCGCTGAGCGAGCTGCAGACGCTTGAGCCGGCGTTCGTGTCGGTCACCTACGGCGCCGGCGGCTCCACGCGCGAGAAGACGATCGAGATCGTCAAGCGCATCAGAGACGAGTACGGGCTCGAGGCGATGGCGCACTTCACCTGTGTCGGCGCGACCACCGAGGAACTGCGCACGACGCTCGACGAGATGGCGCTCGCCGGGATCGACAACGTGCTTGCCCTGCGCGGCGATCCGCCCGCCGGCGAGGAGGGCTGGATCAAGACCGACGGCGGCCTCGAGTACTCGCGCGAGCTCGTCGAGATGATCTCGAGCGACTATCCCTTCGCAATCGGCGCCGCGTGCTTTCCCGAGACGCACATCCACGCCGAGACCCCGCAGGCCGACCTCGAATACCTCGCTGAGAAGGTCAGCGCGGGGGTCAACTTCCTGATCACGCAGCTGTTCTTCGACAACGCCCTGTACTTCGACTTCCGCGAGCGCGCCCGCGCCGCCGGCATCGACGTGCCGATCATCCCCGGCGTGATGCCGATAACCCACGTCGGGCAGATCGAGCGGATGGCGAGCATGAGCGGCGCGTCGATCCCCGACGGTCTGCGCCGCGAGCTGCACGCGCGCGGGGAGGACCGTGAGGCGGTGCTCGACTTCGGCGTCGCCTACGCCGCGCTTCAGTGCTCGGAGCTGCTCGCCGCGGGCGCGCCGGGGATCCACTTCTACACGCTCAACCGCTCGCCCGCGACGCGCGCGATCCTCAGCGCGCTGAAGCTCACGCGTCCGTGGGCGGAGGCCGTCTATCCCGGCTCGATCTCGAGCCCCTCCGCCACCCGCGGCGAGCCGTCCGCCGCCTCGTAGCGCACGTCCACCGAGTCGTTCTGGCGGTAGGTGCCAACGCCCCACGCGCCCAGCAGCCAGCGCCATCCGCTGATGCGGTCCTTGCGCAGCTCGCGCTCGAACACCAACGCGCCCGAGCGGACGATGTAGTCGACGCCAAGCTGCTGGCGCACGCCGTTGAGGTACACCTCATACGGCTCGCGCAGCTCGCGCGGCAGCGTCACCCTCGATTTGACCATCGCCCGCCGATCATGAGCCGCCCGCCGAGCGCGCTTGCGCTGTGCGCCGCGGGCGCTCGCGCGCATCCGCGCGCTGGCGGCGCTGCGCCGCGTCGATAATCGCGCTCGCCTCACGCGGCGAGCCGATCACATGCATGAGATCGAGGTCCGCCTCGTCGATGCGCCCATCGGCGAGCGGCCCTGCGCGGAGCCACTGCAGCAGCCCATCCCACTCCTTCGCCCCGAGCAGGATCACCGGGAAGTGGCGGATCGTGTGCGTCTGTATCAGCGTCAGCGCTTCAAACAGCTCATCCAGCGTCCCCAGTCCGCCCGGACAGACGACGAACGCGCTCGCGTAGCGGATGAACATGACCTTGCGCGCGAAGAAATGGCGAAAACGCAGTCCGATGTCGACGTATCCGTTGAGGCGCTGCTCGCGTGGCAGCTCGATGTTGCAGCCGACCGAGAGCGCGCCCGCGTCGCGCGCTCCGCGGTTCGCCGCCTCCATGATCCCGCCGCCGCCGCCGGTGATCACCGCATAGCCCGCCGCCCCGAGCGACGCTCCGAGCTCGCGCGCGAGCGCGTAATGGGGGTCCTCGCGCGGCGTGCGCGCCGACCCGAACACCGTCACCGCAGGCCCGATCGACGAAAGCGCCTCAAAGCCCATCGCGACCTCTGCCGCGATCTCGCGCACACGCGCCGCGTCCGCCGCGCGAACCTCCGGCGGCTCATCCTCGAGCCACATCAGCAGCTCCTGATCGAAGGTCTGCTCTTTCTCGTGCGCGCTATCGCCGGCTGCCACCACCGAGCTCAAGCCTACGCATTGGCGGTGCGCGCTCGCGCTACGGCCGCTTCGGCGCGTAGCCTCTTGCGCTATGGCCGCCCAGCCGCACGCCTATGAGATCCCCTACACGGTGCGCCGCTCCACGCGAGCGCGTCGCGTGCGCGTCAACGTCCACGCGCACGCCGGCGTCGAGGTCGTGCTGCCCGCGCGCGCGCCCGATCGTGCCGCCGCCGCAGCCGTCAGCGAGCTGCGACCGTGGATCGAGCGCCGCCTCGTGGAGGTCCGCCAAGTGCGCGAGCGGATCGCCGCGCGCGCCGGCACCGTTCCCTATCTCGGCCTGCCGCTCGAGCTCGTCGGAGAGCCCGGCCGCACACGCGCTCACCGTCGCGGCGAGCGACTGTTCGTGCCCGCCGCCGACGCGCGTCCCGCGATCGAGCGCTTCTACAGGCGCGCAGCGCGCGCCGAGATCGCGCCGCGTCTCGACCGCGCCGCCGCGCTGGCCGGCACTCCCTACAGCGGGCTCGACATCCGCGCGCAGCGCACGCGCTGGGCCTCGTGCTCCCCGACCGGGCGGATGAGCTTCAACTGGCGACTGCTGCTCGCGCCGGAGCGCGTCCTCGAATACGTCATCTGGCATGAGATCTGCCATCTCGAGATCCTCGATCATTCGCCGCGCTTCTGGTCGCTGCTCGAGCGCCACTGGCCCGGCTATCGCGAGGATCGCGACTGGCTGCGCCGCCACGGCGCCACGCTGGTTCTCGGTTTCTGAGAGCCCGCAGCCGGATGCGGCGCGCGGGCAGCGACCCGCGCTCCTATCCTGCGCGTGTGAGCAAGCCGAGCGCAGAGGAAGGTCGCGCCTCGCGTGCGCGCGCGTGGCACCACGCATCGCAAGCCGCGGTCTGCGATTCGATCGAGCCGTGGACCCATGGCACGGTGGTGCGCTGCTCGCGCTGCCCTAACTACCACGCGTTCAACGTCGTACGCGTCGAGCGCGACCCCTCGATGAGCGCCGAGGCGCTCGCCACATTCGCCGACGAGGCGCTCGCCGGCCTCGAGCATCGGCGCGTGGACGTCGAGTCGATCGACGCCGCCGAGACGCTGCGCGCCGGCTTCGACGCGGGCGGCTGGCGCTCGGTGCGTCTGCTGTGGATGCGCCACGAGGCTCGCTCGCCGGTCGCGCCCGACGCCCGCGTGCAGGAGGTTCCCTACGACGCGGTGCACGCCCTGCGCGTCGCCTGGCAGCTCGAAGAGTGGCACGACGAGGGGCTCGAGTACCTGGCCCAGGCGCGCGAGGTCTCACTAGGCCTCGGCGGGAGGGTGTTCGCGATGCACGAGGACGGAGTGCCCGTCGGCTACGCGCAGCTCGAGCGTCTCGACGGCTCGGCGGAGGTCAGCCATGTGTATGTGCACGGCGAGCACCGCGGGCGTGGACGCGGCACCGCTCTCACGCGCGCCGCGATCGAAGCGGGCAGCGACGCGGATGATCTGTGGATCTGCGCCGACGACGAGGACCGCCCGAAGGACCTCTACGCGCGGTTGGGCTTCCGGCCCGCATGGACCTTGATGGACTTCACGCGCTGGCCGCTGCGCTAGCTGCGCTGCTCGACCGGCAGGTAGTCGCGGTCGCGCTCGCCGGTGTAGATCTGTCGTGGGCGCGCGATCTTCTGCTCGGAGTCCTGCACCATCTCGAGCCACTGCGCGATCCAGCCGCTGGTGCGCCCGATCGCGAACATCACCGGAAACATCGCAACGGGCAGCCCGAGCGCCTCATAGATCAGGCCCGAGTAGAAATCGACGTTCGGGTAGAGCTTGCGCGAGGTGAAGTACTCGTCGTCCAGCGCGCGCTTCTCGAGCTCGCTCGCGACCTCGAGCAGCGGGCTTTTGCCGCGCACCTCGAAAACGTCGTCGAGGTGTTTGCGGATGATCCGCGCACGCGGGTCGTAGTTCTTGTAGACCCTGTGCCCAAAGCCCATCAGGCGCTCGCGTCCGGCCTTCACGCCCTCGAGGAACTCGGCGATGTTCTCGACGCTGCCGATCCGCTGCAGCATCTTCAGCGCCGCCTCGTTGGCGCCGCCGTGGAGCGGGCCGTAGAGCGCAGCGACGCCGGCCGCGGTCGCCGTGTAGGGATCCACCTGCGTGGAGCCGACCGAGCGCACCGCGCTCGTCGACGCGTTCTGCTCGTGATCGGCGTGCAGGATGAACAGCACGTCGAGCGCCCGTTCCAGCCGCGGGTCGGGCTCGTACTTGAGCTCGGTCATCTTGTACATCATCGAAAGGAAGTTGCCCGCATAGTCGAGGTCGTTGTCGGGATACACGTACGGCTGGCCCATGTTGTGGCGAAACGCGAACGCGGCCAGCGTCGGCATCTTCGCGAGCAGCCTGATGATCTGGATCCTGCGCACCTCCTCGTCGTGGATCTGGTTGGCGTCCGGGTAGAAGGTCGAGAGCGCGCCGACGGACGCCACGAGCATGCCCATCGGGTTGGCGTCGTAGCGAAAGCCCTGCATGAAGTCCTTGATGTTCTCGTGCACGAACGTGTGGATCGTGATCTCGTGCACCCACTCCGCGAGCGCGTCCGCGCTCGGCAGGGCGCCGTTGACCAGCAGGTAGGCGACCTCCAGGTAGCTCGAGTGCTCGCATAGCTGCTCGATCGGGTAGCCGCGGTGCTGCAGGATCCCCGCGTCGCCGTCGATGTAGGTGATCGCGCTGCGGCACGACGCCGTGTTCGTGTACGCGGGGTCATACGACATCAGCCCGAAGTCGCCCTCATCGGTTTTGATCTGGCGCAGATCCATCCCGCGCACGGTGCCGTCGGAGATCGGCAGCTCATACGTTGCGCCGGTGCGGTTGTCGGTCACCGTCAACGTGCCGCTCTGCTGATCTGCGCCGTTCGCGGAGCTCTCGCCGCCCGCGCGCGCCTGCGCCTGTGCCTCGGTCGTCATGTGCCTCTCCTGTCGGAAGGTTGCGTTCACCGTAGCGGCTGCTCACAGCGATTATGCGCCACCAGCGCCCCTCGGGATGCACTCGGCCCAGGCCGCCCGCGGCGCGCGCTCAGATGCGCGGCTGACGCTGGTGCGCGCTCGCCGCGCGCACGCGCGCAGGCGATGCGGGCGCGGGCACGCCGTGCGGGCCGCGCCGGGGCGCCCGCGGCAGGCGCGAGCGCGGATGATGAGGATGCAGTGGCCGCGGCCGCGGGCCGATGCCCCCGTCCTGGCCGGTCTCGGGCTCGGGCGTCTGGCGAACCGCCCAGCGCACAAGCAGAAACAGGGCCACCACCGGGATCTTCAAGAAGACCATCAGCCAGATGAAGGTCCAAGCGTCCACGTGCGGCGATCGTATACCCGCCCTCGCGTCCGTACAACCCCCGGATCGCGCGTCGGAGCCCGGGATCAGTCCCTGAGCTCCAGCGCAGCGCCGCTGAACTGGGTCATCGCGTGCAGCTCGCCGATTCGCGTCACGATCTCCGTGCTGGTGAGATCCTCCATGCGCTCGATCCCGAACTCCTCGACGTTGAAGGACGCGAGCACCGTCGCATGCGCCATCGCGCGGCGAAGCTGCTCCTCGGTCAGCTTCTGGTCGCGGTGCGCCGCGATGTAGCCGACGAACGCGCCCGCGAACGTGTCTCCCGCACCGGTCGGATCGACGACGCTCTCCAGCGGGAAGGCCGGCAGCGCGAAGAAGCCCGCGCGCGTGATCAGCGCAGCTCCGTACTCGCCGAGCTTCGCTACGACCACGCTCGGCCCGCGCCACTCGCCCGAGCGCGGCGACCACGAGAGCACCTCCCGCGCCGCCGAGACGAGATTCGCCTTCTTTGTCAGCTGGCGCAGCTCGGCGTCGTTGAGGATCACGCAGTCGACCGTCTCGATCACCTCGATCAGCTCCTCGCGCGCGTTGTCGATCCACAGGTTCATCGAGTCAAGCGCCACGAAGCGTGCGCTCGGCAGCTGCCGGCGAACCTCGAGCTGCAGCTCAGGCTGGATATTCGCGAGGAACAGCACCTCGCTGGAGCGGGAGCGCTCGGATAGCTTGGGCTCGAAGCCCTCGAACACGCCGAGCTGGGTGTCGAGCGTCTCGCGCGAGTTCAGATCCCAGCCGTACTCGCCGTGCCAGAAGAACGTCTTGCCGTCCGCGATCCGCTCTATGTCCGAGACGTCCACCCCCCGGCGGCGCATCACCGCGAGCTGCTCCTCGCCGAAGTCCTCGCCGACCGGGCCCACCACGCGGACGTCCTCGAAGAACGACGCCGCCAGCGAGAAGTGCACCGCAGAGCCGCCGAGCATCCGCTCGCGCTCGCCGAACGGCGTCTTTACGGTGTCGTAGGCGATTGACCCCACCACGGTGATCGGCATCGGCGGGCACCTTAGACGAGCCGCCCCGCACGCCGCCTTGAGGGTGAGCGGCGCTCGCGCGGCCGCCCGGAGCCCCGGCCCCGGCTCCGATAGCCTCGATCCCGTGCGCGCGATCCAGATGCAGGAGTTCGGTGGCCCCGAGGTGCTCGAGCTGGTCGAGCTGCCCGCGCCCGACGCCGGGCCCGGCGAGGTCCTGATACGTGTCAGCCGCGCTGGGGTTAACTTCGGCGACACCCATACGCGCACCAACTCCTATGTACAAAAGGCGACGCTGCCGCTGATCCCCGGCGGCGAGGTCGCGGGCGTGCGCGAGGACACGGGCGAGCGGGTCGTCGCGCTCGTCGGCGAGGGCGGCTATGCCGAGTACGCGACCGCCCCGCAGGAGCATGTGTTTCCGATTCCCGACGGGCTCGATGACGGCACCGCGCTCGCGATGATCGTTCAGGGAACGACCGCGTGGCACCTTCACCGCACGGCCGGGCGCGTCGCCGAGCAGGAGACCGTGGTCGTCCACTCCGCCGCCGGCGGCGTGGGCTCGCTCGCCGTCCAGCTCGGCCATCAGCTCGGCGCCGGCCGCGTGATCGCGAGCGCCTCCAGCGCGAGCAAGCGCGCGCTGGCACTCGAGCTCGGTGCGGACGTCGCGATCGACCCGGCGCCGGACGGGCTCACCGAGCGGCTGATCGAGGCCAACGGCGGAGCGCCGGTGGACGTCGTCTTCGATATGTCCGGAGGAGAGGTCTTCGACGCCTCCTACCGCGCGCTCGCACCGTTCGGGCGGATCGTCGTCTGCGGCATTGCCACCAGCCGGCCGAATCAGATCTCAACCGGCTCGCTGCTGCGGCATTCGCGCGCCGTCGTCGGCTTCTATCTGTTCCATTGCCTGAGCCGCCCCGGGATGTTCGCCGGAGCGCTCGAGGAGCTCTTCGCACGCGCCGGCAGGGGAGAGCTCAGGGCGATCGTCGGGCAGACCTACGCGCTTGGCGACACTCCCCAGGCGCTGGTCGACCTGCGCGAGCGGCGCACCACCGGTAAGCTCCTGCTCGACCCGTCCGCGTGAGCATCTCCTTCGCAGATCTCGGGCTCTCCGAGTCCACACTGAAGGCGCTGCGCGATGTCGGCTATGAGTCGCCGAGCCCGATCCAAGAGCAGGCGATCCCGTCGCTGCTCGAAGGCCGCGACGTGATCGGACAGGCGCAGACCGGCACCGGCAAGACGGCAGCCTTCGGGCTCCCGATCATCCAATACGTCGATCCGTCGGAGCAATCGGTGCAGGCGCTCGTGCTGACGCCGACGCGCGAGCTGTGCATCCAGGTCACGCAGGCGCTGCGCACCTACGGCGCGCACACGGGCATCGACGTCGTGGCGGTCTTCGGCGGCGCGCCGATCCGCACGCAGCAGGCCCAGCTGCGCGCCGGCGGCCACGTCGTCGTGGGCACCGTGGGGCGGGTGCTCGACCTCATCTCGCGCCACTCCCTCGTGCTGCACGACTGCCGCTTCCTGGTGCTCGACGAGGCCGACGAGATGCTCGACCTGGGTTTCCTCGAGGACGTGGAGAAGATCCTCGCGCTGACCCCCTCGAGCCGCCAGACCGCGCTGTTCTCGGCCACGATGCCGCCGGAGATCCGGCGGTTGGCCGATCAGTACCTGTACGACCCGATCACCGTCAAGGTCAAGACCG
>JAXDGS010000002.1:0-4990 GCA_034664905.1 Solirubrobacteraceae bacterium
GTAAGTTGACGGACAAGTGGCACCGGAACCAGGAGGGGCAGTTGTCCACCCAAGCATCATCGGGCACGTTCGAACGGCTCGCGCTATACCGCCGCGCGACCAACTACATCGCCGCGGCGATGGTCTACCTGCAGGGCAATCACCTGCTCGAAGAGCCGCTGAAGCCCGAGGACATCAAGCCACGTCTGCTCGGACACTGGGGCACCGTGCCCGGAATCAACCTGGTCTATGCGGGGCTGAACCGCGTCATCCTGGAGACCGACGCCAGCATCCTGCTCGTCACCGGCCCCGGGCACGGCGCTCCCGCCAACCTCGCGAACCTATGGGTCGATGGCTGCCTCGAGGACATCAAGCCCGAGCTCTCACGCGATCGCGAGGGCCTGGGTCGTCTCGTTCACAGCTTCTCCTGGCCGGGGGGCTTTCCGAGCCACCTCGCTCCGATCGTCCCGGGCACGATTCACGAGGGCGGCGAACTCGGCTATGCCCTCGCCACCGCCTTCGGGGCCGCGCTCGACAACCCCGACCTGATCGTCACCTGCATCGTCGGCGATGGCGAGGCGGAGACCGGCCCGACGGCGGGCGCCTGGCATTCGAACAAGTTCCTTGACCCCGCCACCTCCGGTGCGGTGCTCCCGATCCTGCACGTCAATGGCTACAAGATCGCCAACCCGACGATCTACGGCACGATGAGCGACGAGGAGTTGACCAAGCTGTTCGAGGGCTTCGGCTGGCACCCGATGATCGTCGATGGGGAGGATCTCGACGGAGCGTTGGCGTCGTGCCTCGACACCGCGTATCAGGAGATTCGCGAGCTGCAGTCCGTTACTCGAGAAGGCCAGCGCCCGGAACGACCGCGGTGGCCGATGCTGGTTCTTCGTTCCCCCAAGGGCTGGACTGGGATTCGCGAGCTCGACGGCATCCGCATCGAGGGCACCTCCAAGGCCCACCAGGTGCCCGCCATGCAGGCGCGCACGAACCCGGAGCATCTGCAGGCGCTGGAGCAGTGGCTGCGCTCATACCGACCCGAGGAGCTGTTCGACGAAGGTGGCCGCCCAATCGACGAAGTGCTGGCGGCCTGCCCGAGCGGCGACAAGCGCATGGGCGCCAACCCGCACGTGAATGGTGGCCGTGTACGAGTGCCGCTGGAGCTGCCCGAGCTCGACTCCCGTGCCGTCCCTGTGTCGGCGCCTGGCTCCGACAGCGACAGCGCCCTCGGAACCCTGGGCAAGTATCTGGCCGACGTGTTCCGGCTCAACGCCGAGCAGCGCAACTTCCGCATCGTCTGTCCCGACGAGGTGGCCTCCAATCGACTCGGCGCCGTCTTCGAGGTCGAGAATCACGCCTACGAATGGCCGACGGATCCCGAGATCAGCCCTGACTACGTCCCCGGCGGGCGGATCATGGAGGTGCTCTCGGAGCACAACTGCCAGGGCTGGCTGCAGGGGTACGTGCTCACCGGACGGCACGGGATATTCCCTTGCTACGAGGCCTTCATCCCGATCGTCGACGGAATGGTGAACCAGTACGGCAAGTTCCTGAAGATGTCGCGTGAGGAGGCCAAATGGCGTGAACCCGTCTCCTCGCTCAACTACCTGCTGACCTCGGTCGGCTGGCGCCAGGACCACAACGGCTACTCACACCAGATGCCGGGCTTCATCAACTCGATGCTCAACCGCCGGGAGGAAGCCTCCCGCGTATACCTCCCGCCTGACTCGAATACGCTGCTGGCGACGATGGCCGAATGCCTCGAGTCGACGGGCCGCATCAACCTCGTGATCGCCTCCAAGCACCCGCTGCCGGCGTGGCTGCCGATGGACGAGGCGATCGAGCACGTGCGAGCCGGCGCCTCGCGTTGGGAGTGGGCGAGCAACGATGACGGCGAGCCAGACGTGATCTTGGCTGGCTGCGGCTCAATCCCGACGATCGAGCTGCTGGCGACCACCAGCCTGCTCCGTCAGGAGGTGCCCGACCTGAAGGTGCGTTTTGTCAATGTCACCAACTTGTTCTCGCTCGCGTTGCCCGAAGCCCATCCCGACGGGATTTCGGTCGACGCGTTCCGCGACGTGTTCACCGACGACCGGCCGGTGATCTTCAACTTCCATGGCTACCCGTCGGCGGTCCATCAACTGATCCACCGCCGCCCTCGCCAGGAGCGCTTCCATGTACGTGGATACGTCGAGGAGGGAACGACCACGACGCCATTCGATCTGCTCGCGATGAACGGCGTGGATCGCTTCCAACTGGCGATCGATGCCCTCAGTCGCGCTGACATCAACGTCAGCGAGATGGTGCGCGGAATGTCGGGTGCGTTTGCGGTTCGCACCGTCGGGGGCGCGCGTGAAGCCATCGAGCAGTTCTCCGAGCGACGGACGGAGCTGCGCCGCCTGGCCCGCGAGCATGGAGACGATCCCGAGGAGATCAAGAACTGGGTATGGCCGAGCGGCGAGCCAGTGGCGGCGTGAGGCGTGCTCGCTTGACGGTCACGGATCTGGCGGAGAGAATCTCGGCTGTGCTCGAAGGGGGCGACGAAGTCACCGGTGGGGGCCATGGAAACATCTATCGATGATGCCCGGCGGCAGGCCCGCGTGTCCTTCGACGCGGGAGAGTTCAGACAGAGCCTGGAGGCGGCGCTTCAGGGGCTGAGCGCTGCGCCCGACGACGTTGAGCTGCTGGTGCTCGCGGGACGCGCGGGCGTCGAGCTCGAGGACGACAGTGCCGTCGATCACCTGGGCCGGGCGACCGAGCTCGCGCCCGACCACGCCGGCGCCTGGCACCACCTTGGCGAGGCGCTTGCTGCCGACGGAAGGACCGCCGAGGCCGATGTCGCCTTCCGCCGGACCGTGGAGCTCGATCCCGCCGATCAGGTCGCGCTCAGCCACCTCGGTCACACTTCTCTTGCCGCCGGCCGCAACGAGGAGGGCGTCGGATACCTCGCCCAGGCGGCCGAAATCGCCCGGACCGCGTCAACTGCGGCGATCAGCCTGGTTGACATGTACCGCTCCTTCGGTCAGTACGAGGACGCGCTGGCGCAGGCGCGCATGCTCGCCGATGCGGCACCGGACGACATCGTCGCCTGGCTCGACGTAGCCGAGCTCAGCCTGACGATCGGCCAGCTGGACGACGCGCGCAGCGCATTCGAGCGCCTACGTGAGCTCGACGACGTGCCGGGTCACGAGGCCTACCCCCTGCACGGGATGATTCAAGTGGAGATTCGACGCCAGCAATGGGACAGGGCACGCGAGCTCGCCGCCCAGGCGGCGGCGATCGACCCCCACGGGCTGAGCACAGATGTGGCGGCCTTCCTGCGCGAGCAGACCGAGGGCCCGAGCGACGACCCGGCGCCCACGCGCGAGGACGTGGAGACGGCGCTGGCCTCTTCGCTGGCCGAGTACCGCCGCATGCGCGCCGACGATCGCCGCCTCGGCGCAGGAGATCCGATTGGCTGATCTAGCCGCACCCAGCCGCGCGGTGTCGGCCGAGTGGTTCCGCTGCCCGGCTTGCCAGGCGTTCGTCTACCACAAGCGCCTCAAGCGCAACCTCGGCGTGTGCCCGGAGTGCAACCATCACTTCCGTCTGCGCCTCACCGAACGGCTCTCGCAGCTGCTCGACGCCGACACCTTCGAGGAGCTCGGCGCCGATCTCGAGCCGGTGGATGTGCTGTCGTTCACGGACTCCAAGCCGTACCCCGACCGGATTCGCGACGCCCAGCGCAAGACCGGGATGAAGTCCGGAGCCCTGTACGGCACGGGCGAGATCAACGGTTTGCCGGTCGTGCTGGCCGCGATCAACTTCGCCTTCATCGGCGGAAGTATGAGCGGCGCGGTGGGTGAAGCGATCACACGGGCGGCCGAGCTCTCCTTGGAGACGCGGACGCCGCTGATCGTGCTCTCCGCCTCCGGGGGCGCCCGGATGCAGGAGGGCTGCGTGTCGCTGATGCAGATGGCCAAGACGAGCCAGGCCGTGGCGCGGCTCGCCGAGGCGGGGGTGCTGTTCATCTCGCTTCTCACCGACCCCACCTACGGCGGCGTCAGCGCGTCCTACGCGACCCTCGGTGACGTCCTGATCTCTGAGCCGGGCGCGCACATCGGCTTCGCCGGACCGTCGGTGATCGAGCAAACCATCCACCAGCAGTTGCCCGACGGCTTCCAGACAGCCGAATTCCTGCTCGAGCACGGAATGCTCGATCGGGTCGAGCCGCGCGAGAACCTGCGGCCCACGATCCGCAACCTGCTCGGCCTGCATGCGGCCGCCGAGGCCGCCCGCCGCGAGCCGGATGGTCGCGCGGGCCGTTTGCCGAGCGTGGATGGAGCTGCTCGCGTGGCTGATCCCGAGCAGCTTCCCGCCAGAGATCCCTGGGACGTGGTTCAGCTCGCACGTCACATCGACCGCCCTCGCATGCTGGATCTGATCGGCTTCGCCTTCGACGAGTTCCAGGAGCTGTACGGCGATCGCCTGTTCCGCGAGGACGCTGCGATCATCGGCGGTCTCGGACGTTTGGGCGATCTGGCGGTGATGGTCATCGGCCACCAGAAGGGCCATACGACCAGCGAGCTGCTGGAGCACAACTTCGGCATGCCCGAGCCCGAGGGATATCGCAAGGGGATGCGCCTGATGCGCTACGCCGCTCGATTCGGCCTGCCGCTGGTGACGATCGTCGATACGCCCGGGGCCTACCCCGGCATCGGCGCCGAGGAACGCGGTCAGTCCAACGCGATCGCCGAGTCGATCATGCTCATGTCGCGCCTTCCGGTGCCGATCGTCACGGCGGTGACCGGCGAGGGCGGTAGCGGCGGCGCCCTGGCCCTGGCCACCAGCGACCGCGTGCTGATGATGGAGAACGCCTACTACTCGGTGATCAGCCCCGAGGGCTGCTCGACGATCCTGTTCAAGGACGCCTCAGCCGCGCCACGCGCCGCCAAGGCCCTGCGCATCACCAGCCCCGAGCTGCTGCGCCTGCAGGTCATGGACGCGATCGTGCCCGAGCCCGAGG
>JAXDGS010000003.1:0-13058 GCA_034664905.1 Solirubrobacteraceae bacterium
CGGCACCGCGGGCGAGCCAAAGCCGATCCGCCACGGCCAGCGCTACCTGCCGGGCCAAAGCGTGCAGGCCGAGCACTGGTTCGGCGCGCGCGAGGGCGACGTGTGCTGGTGCACGGCCGCGAGCGGATGGTCGAAGTCCGCGCGCAACGCGTTCATCGCGCCATGGCTGCGTGGCGCGTGCACGCTCCTGCACGACGCGCGTTTCGACCCGGAGCAGCGCCTCGAGCTGCTCGAGCGCGAGCGCGTGAACGTGCTGTGCATGGCCCCCACCGAGTACCGCGTGATAGCCAAGCGCGCGAAGATGCGCGCGCCCGAGACGCTGCGTGCGATGGTCGCCGCCGGCGAGGCGCTGAACCCCGAGGTCCTGCGCGCCTGGCAACAGGGCACCGGCCTTCAGATCCGCGACGGCTACGGCCAGACCGAGACCGGCCAGCTCACGGGCACGCCGCTCGATCAACCCGCGCGACCCGGGTCGATGGGCCGCGCGCTGCCGGGCGTGCGCCTGTTCGTGGAGGACGGGGAACTGATGCTCGACCCGCAGAGCGTGCCGACGTTCTTCCTCGGCTATCTCGGCGAGCATGCGCGCCGCGAGCCCAACGGCACCTGGAGCGTCGCCGACCGGCGCGCCGCGGGACCCTGGCCGACCGGCGATCGAGTTGGCGAGGACCGCGACGGCTGGCTTCACTTCGAGGGACGCGGCGACGATGTGATCATCTCCGCCGGCTATCGCATCGGCCCCTTCGAGGTCGAGTCCGCGCTCGTCGCGCACCCGGCGGTCGCGGAGGCCGCTGCCGTCGCCGCCCCCGACCGCGAGCGCGGCGAGGTCGTACGCGCCGTGGTCGTGCTGCGCGAGGGCCCCTACAGCCCGACGCCCGAGCTGGCGCGCGAGCTGCAGGAGCACGTCAAGCGCGAGACCGCCCCATACAAGTACCCGCGGATCATCGATTTCGCGGCGGAGCTGCCCAGGACCGCGAGCGGCAAGATCCGCCGCGCGGCGCTGCGGGACGCCTATGCGCCCCGCTAGCACCTGGGGTCGGCGAGCGCGGCCGCTCAGGCTGCCTGCGTTGCGGCGAACGCTGAGCCGCGCTGCTCGGCGAACTCATGCGCGTCCTCGCTGCTGAGCTCCTGCGGCACCGATGCGGGCGGGCGCAGCACCAGGAAGGCGGCGAGGATGCCTACCGCGACGAACGCCGCGGCAACGATGTACGCGAGGTGATAGCCGCCGGTGAGCGCGTTGCTCAGCGAGTGCCCGCTCGCGCTCAGCGCCTTGGAGTGGTCGGTCGCGATCGTGCCGAGCGTCGCCAGGCCGATCGCGCCGAACAGCTGCACCGAGACGTTGACGATGCCCGACGCCAGCCCCGCGTCACGCGCAGGCGCGTCGGACATGCCGATGCTCAGCAGCGGCAGGAACGCGCTCCCCGCGCCGAGCCCTAGCGCCAGGAAGGCGAGGAACAGGCCAGGGAAGTAGCCGGCGTGCACGCCCTGCTCGGAAAGCGCCAGCAGCCCGACGATGATCGCTGCCATGCCCGCAGCCAGCGTTCTGACCGACCCGAAGCGCTCCATCAGCCGCGCGGATAGGCCGGTCGACATGATCGCGATCGACGCACTGAGGGGCAGGAATGCCAGACCCGTGTGGATCGCGTCATATCTGAGCACACGCTCGAGGTAGAGCGCGCCGAGGAAGAACGCGGAGAACATCCCCGTCACGAGCATGCCGCGAACGAGGCTCGAGCCCATCAGCATGCGCAGGCGCAGGATGCGCAGCGGCATGATCGGGTTGGCGATGCGCGCCTCGAGCGCGAGGAACGCGCCGAGCAGCACGAGCGATGCTCCGCCCGCACCGAGCGTGCGCGCGGACAGCAGACCGTAGTCGGTGGACTTGACGATCGCGAACGCCCCGATCATCGTCGCGGCGGTGATCAGCAGCGAGCCGGCCACGTCCACGCCGCGGCCGAGCCCGATGCCCTCGTTCTCCTCGATCAGCATCCAGCCGAGCACGTATGCGATCACGCCGATCGGCACGTTCACGAAGAAGATCCAGTGCCAGTCGAGCGACTGCGTCAGCACGCCTCCGGCGAGCAGCCCGATCGAGCCGCCGCCGGCGGATACGAACGCGTACAGGCCCATCGCGCGAGCCTGCTCGGAGCCGCCGGGGAACTCGGTGACGATGATCGCGAGGATCACACTCGAGGCGATCGCGCCGCCGATCCCCTGCAGCAGGCGCGCAGCGATCAGCATCGTCTGCGAGCCTGCGACGCCGCACAGCACCGACGCGGCGGTGAAAAGGACGAGCCCGGCGAGGAACACCTTCTTGCGCCCGATCAGATCGCCAACGCGCCCGGCGAGCAGCAGAAAGCCGCCGAACATGATCAGGTAGCCGTTCATCACCCACGTGAGGCTTCCCTGCGTGAAGTGCAGCTCGCGCTGCATCGAGGGGAGCGCGACGTTCACGATCGTCGCGTCGAGCACCATCATCAGCTGGCCGAGGCACAGCACCGCGAGCGCGATCCAGCGGCGGCGCTCGGCGTGCGGCGAGCGCCCGTCGGCGGGCGGCTGCTGGCGGTGCTGGGTGACGTTCAAGCGCCGGTGCTCGCGACGATCGGGGCTTTGGACGGTCGGACTGGTGCTCATCGTGCTCCTTCCAGGCGTGTGCAGAGAAGCACCATAGCATGGATCATCCCTAGTGTAGGTATCATCATTGATGACATTATGATTGTTGCAACGTTGGTGTAAAATGAGGCGGCTATGACAGATCAGGATCGGCCTTGCGTGCCCGGCTCGATGGTGCTGCTCACGCGGCTGGCCAAGCAGGTGTACAGGCGCAGCGACGAGCAGCTGCTGGGAATGCATCTGCGCCATCTGATGGCGCTCAGCTACGTGCGCGACCACGACCGCTCGCCCCAGCAGGAGCTCGCGGAGGCGCTGTGCATGGATGCCAACAACGTCGTGCTGCTGCTCAACGAGCTCGAGCAGCTCGGCAATGTCACGCGCATGCGCGATCCGAGCGACCGCAGGCGACACCTCGTCGAGCTGACCGCACAGGGGCGCAGCGCGCTCGCGCGTGCAGAGCGCGCGCAGGAAGCGATCGAGGACGAGGTCCTCGCCGCGCTCGACGCCGATGAGCGCGCAACGCTTTGGCACCTGCTGACGCGCGCGCTCAAGGGCGCCGAGCCCGCTACCGACGACGCCTACAGCGCGACGATCGCGTCTATCTCGACGTAGGCGCCGCGCGGAAGCTGCGCGACCCCGACGGTGATCCGCGCGGGCGGAGCGTCGTCGAAGAACGATTCGTAGACGTCCCCCATCTCCGCGAACGCGGCCAGGTCGGTCATGTAGACGGTGACGCGCAGCGCGCGCGCGAGCGTGGTGCCCGCCGCTTCGCACACCGCCTCGAGGTTTTCCAGGCAACGCCGCGCCTGCTGCGCGGCGGTGTCACCCACGATCTCACCCGAGGCGGGATCAAGCGGGATCTGCCCCGAGCACATCAACAGCCCGCCGGCGCGCACCGCATGGCTGTACGGGCCGATCGCAGGCGGTGCGCCCGCTGCTTGCACTACCTCCCGTTGCAACGCCATCTTGACGGACCCTACGCCTCTCCTGCGAGCGGCGCCACTGCGGCTATTGTCGAGATGATGCGCAGGCGAGTCTCATCGTTGCTCCTCGCCGCCCTGCCCGCTGCACTGGCGCTCGCGGGCAGCTCTGCCGCCTCCGCGAGCGTGAGCTTCGTCCCCTGCGCACAGGATCCGAGCTTCTCGTGCGCGACCCTGCCGGTGCCCGTGGACCGCACCGGTGCGCTGCCGGGAACGATCTCGCTCGGCGTGGAGCGGCGCAGCGCGACCAGCGGGCCCACGCGCACCGCCGTGGTCGCGCTCGCCGGCGGCCCGGGCCAGCCGGCGCTTCCGTTCGCGCACGATCTCGCTACTGCGATGGGCCCGGCGCTGGCGACGCGTGATCTGATCGTCTTCGACCAGCGCGGCACCGGCACCTCCGGTCCGCTCAACTGCGCAGCGCTCGACGCGCCAAAGACGTTCGGCGAACTCGCGCAGCAGTGCGCGCAGGAACTCGGACCCGCGCGCGGGGACTACAACACCGGCGCATCGGTGGAAGACATCGAGGCGATCCGCCAGGCGACCGGCTATGAAGACCTCGTGCTCTACGGCACCTCCTACGGGACCAAGGTGGCGCTCGAGTACGCCGCGCGCTACCCGCAGCACGTGGAATCGCTGGTGCTCGACTCGGTCGAGCCCGCCGAAGGACCCGACCCGTTCGACATCAGCACCTTCAAGGCGATCGGTCCGGTGCTCGCCGAACTGTGCTCGCATCGCGCGTGCGCCGGCGTGAGCGCCTCGCCGCTTGCCGATCTCGCGCGCCTCGTCGGCGAGCTGAGCGTGCGCCCCCTCAGCGCCGCCGCGTACGACGGCCACGGCAAGCGCGTGAGGGTTTCGATCTCGCCTGCGGTCCTGCTCGAACTGCTCAGGGCTGGCGACCTCAATCCCGCGATGCGCGCAGAGCTGCCCGCCGCCATACGCTCCGCGCTCGCTCACGACCCGGCCCGGCTCGCACGGATGCTCGAGCTGGCGAGCATCGCGCCGCCCGCCAGCGAAGGCGCGACGGCGCAGATCGACCAGACGCTGTTCCTCGACACGGTCTGCGAAGACGCGCCCTTCCCGTGGCGGCGTGCCGCGCCGGAAGCCACTCGTGCGGCCGAAGCCGAAGCCGCGCTCGGCGCGCTGCCGCGATCGGACTTCTACCCGTTCGCCCCCGAAGCGGCGCTGTTCAACGTGATGATCCTCACCTGCATCGCATGGCCCGGCGGCTCTGCCTCCTCCCACGCCCCGGCCGCGCGGCTGCCGAATGTGCCGACGCTGCTGCTCGCGGGCGGCCAGGACCTGCGCACGCCGACCGAAAACGCCGCGCATGTCGCGAGCGAGATTCCCGACGCGCAGCTGCTGCGCGTCCCCTACACGGGACACTCGGTCATCGGCAGCGACCTGAGCGGATGCGCGAGCACCGCCGTCGCCGCGTTCTTCGCGGGCCGGCCGGTGAAGGCGTGCGCCTCGCCGAAGAACCACTTTCCCCCCGCGCCGCTCGCGCCCACGTCGCTGTCTACGATCGCACCAGCGCACAGCGTGCCGGCCGCGCAGGGACGCACGGTCACGGCAGTCGTGGACTCGCTGCTCGACCTGCGCCGAACGCTCGTCGAGCTCGCGCTCGACTTCGGCGAACTGCCCTCCGGTGCGGCGTTCGGTGGGTTGCGCGGCGGCTCCGTCGAGATGAGCGTCACGGGTGCGACGCTCAGGCGCTTCGCGTATGTGCCGGGAGTCACGCTGAGCGGGTTCATTCCCACGAGCCTGCTGACGCGCAACGTCGGCGCATCCGCCACCGTGGCCGTCGGCGGGCGCAGCGCCGCATCGGGAAGCCTGCGAATCGCGGCCGGCGGGCGCTTGAGCGGGGTGCTGGGCGGGCGCGCGCTTCACCTGAACATCACCGCGAAGGTCAGGGTCGCGGCGGCGCGCGCGCGCGCGGGCGCGTCGACCCCGGGCGGGACCGCGGCAGTCGGGTCAGGGCCGCTGCGTCGGCTTGCGCTGCTGCGCTGATGGCCAACGCGCTCGCAGCAGAGACCTCGCCGTACCTGCGCCAGCACGCAGAGAACCCCGTCGACTGGCTGCCGTGGGGCGCTGGCGCGTTCGCACGGGCGCGCGAGCGCGAAGTTCCGCTGCTCGTATCGATCGGCTATTCCGCCTGCCACTGGTGCCACGTGATGGAGCGCGAGTCCTTTGAGGATCCGCGCACCGCCGCGCTGATGAACGAGCGCTTCGTCTGCGTGAAGGTCGACCGCGAGGAGCGCCCGGACGTCGACGCTCTCTACATGGAGGCCGTCCAGGGGATGACAGGTCGCGGCGGCTGGCCGCTGAACGTGTTCCTCACCCCCGAGCAGCTGCCCTTCTACGGCGGCACCTACTTCCCTCCTGACGCGCGCCAGGGGATGCCCTCGTGGAGCCAGGTGCTGGTTGCGATCTCCGAGTCGTGGAACGAGAACCGCGTCGAGATCCGCACGGGCGCGGAGCGCCTGCGCGAGCGGCTCGCGGGTGGCGCGCAGCTCGAGCCCTCGAGCGAGCCGATCAGCGAGGCCGAGCTCGACGCGGCGCTGGCGCGGCTCGCGGGCACCTTCGACGAGCGCCATGGCGGCTTCGGCGCGGCGCCCAAGTTCCCCCAGGCGCCGGTCATCGAGTTCCTGCTCGCGCGCGGGGAGCGCACGATGGCGCTCGCGACGCTGCGCGCGATGGCCGCCGGCGGAATCAACGATCAGATCGGCGGCGGGTTCGCCCGCTACAGCGTCGATGAGAGCTGGACGGTGCCGCACTTCGAGAAGATGCTCTACGACAATGCGCTGCTCGCGCGCGCATACCTGCACGGCTGGCAGGCCTCCGAGGATGAGCGCCTGCGCGAGGTGAGCTGTGAGATCCTCGACTGGGCGCTGCTCGAGATGCGCGGCCCGGAGGGCGGCTTCTACTCCGCGCTGGATGCGGACTCCGAGGGACGCGAGGGCCGCTTCTACGTGTGGACGCTGGCCGAGCTCGCCGCTGCCGCGGGCGATGACGCCGAGGAGGCGGTGGCGTGGCTCGGCGTCAGCGAGCAGGGCAACTTCCTCGATCCACACGAGCCGGTGCGCGGCCTGAACGTGCTCACCGATCGCGGCCCGCGCCCAGCCGCGCACGAGCGCGAGCGCATCCGCTCGGCGCTTGCGCGCGCGCGCAGCGAGCGCGTGCGTCCGGCGCTGGATGACAAGCGCATCTGCAGCTGGAACGCGCTCATGGTCAGCGCGCTCGCCGACGCGGGCGCGGCGCTTCCGAACGAGCGCTACCTGCAGGCGGCGCGCGCTTGCGCGGAGTTCATCCTGCGCGACCTGTGCGACGAGCGCGGACGGCTGCTGCGCACATACAACGACGGCGAGGCGAAGCTCGACGGGTACCTCGAGGATCATGCGTTCCTGCTCGAGGCGCTGATCGCGTTGTTCGAAGCCACGTGCGAGGAGCGCTGGTTCGAGCGCGCACTGCAGATAGCCGACGAGATGATCGCGCGCTTCTCAGACGCCGAGCACGGCGGCTTCTTCTCGACCGCAGCCGACGGCGAAGCGCTGATCGCGCGGCGCAAGGACCTCGAGGACAGTCCGATCCCCTCGGGCTCCTCGAGCGCCGCCGCGGGGTTGCTGCGCCTCGCGCAGCTGACCGGCGAGAGCGACTACGAGCGCCACGGCGTCTCGGTGCTGCGCCTCGTGCACGAGATCGCTCCGCGTCATCCGGCAGCGTTCGGACACCTGCTGCAGGCGGTCCACTGGCACCTCGCGCCGGCGCGCGCGATCGCCTGCGCGGTACCCGCGCGCGCTACAGGATCGATAGGTAGCGGTCGAGCTCCCAGCTCGTGACCTGCACGCGGTAGTCCTCCCACTCCTGACGCTTGATCTCCACGTAGCGGTTGAACATGTGCTCGCCGAGCGTGCGCAGCACGAGCTCGGACTCCGCGGTGATCGCGATCGCCTCCCCCAGGCTCTCCGGCAGCTGCTCGACGCCGAGGCGCCTGCGCTCCTCGGCCGAGAGGTGGTACAGGTTCTTCTCCATCGGCTCGGGCAGCTCATAGCCCTTCTCGATTCCCTCGAGTCCCGCCTGCAGCAGGACCGCGAAGGTCAGGTAGGGGTTGCACGCCGGGTCCGGACAGCGCAGCTCCATCCGCGTCGCGCGCTCCTTGCCCGGGTGATAAAGCGGCACGCGCACGAGCGCCGAGCGGTTACGCCGCGACCACGCTACGTAGACCGGAGCCTCGAAGCCCGGCACCAGGCGCTTGTAGGAGTTGACCCACTGGGCGAAGATCGAGCAGATCTCCGGCGCGTGCTTGAGCTGCCCCGCGATGAACGCCTTGCCGACGTCGGAGAGGAAGTACTGATCCTCGGCGTCGTAGAACGCGTTCGCACCGTCGCTGAACAGCGACTGGTGGGTGTGCATCCCCGACCCGTTCTCGCCGAACAGCGGCTTCGGCATGAAGGTCGCGTGCCAGCCGTACTTCATCGCGTACTCCTTGACCGTGATCCGATAGGTCATGCAGTCGTCGGCCATCTTCAGCGCGTCGGCATAGCGCATGTCGATCTCGTGCTGGGACGGGCCGACCTCGTGGTGGGTGTACTCGACATGGATTCCCAGCTCTTCGAGCGCGAGCACCGTCTCGCGGCGCACATCTGAGCCCGCGTCGAGCGTCGTCAGGTCGAAGTAGCCGCCCTCGTCGAGAACCTCGGTGGAGCGCGAGTCGCGGAACAGGAAGTACTCGAGCTCCGGACCCACGTTGAACGTGTCGAAGCCCATCGCGTGCGCCCGCTCCAGCGCGCGCCGCAGCACGTGGCGGGGATCGCCCTCATACGGCGTGCGCTCGGGTGTGATCACGTCGCAGAACATCCGCCCCACCCCCTGCTCCTCCGGGCGCCACGGGAGCACCGCGAAGGTGCTCGGGTCCGGCATCGCGATCATGTCGGACTCCTCGATCGCATTGAAGCCCGTGATCGAGGACCCGTCGAAGCCCATCCCAGCTTCGAACGCGTCGTCCAGCTCGGCGGCGTTGATCGAGAACGACTTGAGCTGGCCGAGGATGTCGGTGAACCAGAAACGGATGAAGCGGATGTCGCGCTCGGCGACGATCGCCTTGACGTCCTGCGCGGTCTTCGGCTGATCTGCTGGCATGCGCGCTGAGCCTACCGATGGCTCCAGCGCGCCGCTATCGACCGTTGGCCAAAGCTCAGAGCGCCGCTGCGCGGCTGCTCAGCGGCCGGCGACGGCGGCGACGAAGCTTGCGACCGCCTGCGCTTCCTTGCCCTGGTAGAGAAGCGCCGGCATCTGGCCGAGGCCGCGCGCACGGCCTTCGGCTATCGCGCTCAGCACGAGCGCCTTGCGTCCGCTCGCGGTCGCGATGTCCTCGCCGACGCGAACGTCGAGGTTGGGGCCCACACGCGCCACCGACTTCACGGCGGCGAGCGTGTGGCAGACGGCGCAGGTGCGCGCGAACAGTTCGCGTCCTTTGATCTGTTCAGGCGGCAGGCGCACTCCGCCGACGGCCACGCTCGCCTTGTGCTCGCCGTTGAACGCGAGCACCAGCGCGGGCACCGCCAGGCCGAACGCGAACACCACGACGATCGCGAGCTGCACCGCGCGCTGGCCGAGGCCCGATTCGCTGTACAGCGACTGGCGCGCGCCGCGCGCGCCGCGATGCATCGCCACGAAGAACACGCCCAGCCCGCAGAGGAGCCAGAAGATTACGAACGCGATCAGCATGCGGCCAGGAAGATATCGACTGCCGGCGCCGGACGATCATCGCCGCCACCGCAGGATGAGAGCCTGCTCACGTTTATCCGGTCGAAAGCTGCGCCGCTACCCTCTGTTCGAGAGGATCCATCCGCAGGAAAGGAACCTGGCCCGTGAACGTATTCCGCCGCCTTCCGCTGTATCGCCTGCTGCTCCTCGGTGCGGTGGTGCTCGCGGCCGGAGTTTCTGCGACGGCGATCGCGCTCGCCGTCGATTCGGGCCCCAAGCCGCCGCCGGCGCCGCTCGCGCAGGCTCTCCACGACGCGCTCAGCGCACCCGCCGTCGACGGCGTCAGCGCCAGCGTCACGCTCACCGACCATCTGCTCGAAGGCGCCAACCTCGCGGGTGAAGGCGGTAGCGCCGGCGAACTCGCCTCGAGCCCGCTCGTCAAAGGCGCGTCGGGTCGCCTGTGGATCTCAAACGACGGCCACGTGCGCCTCGAGCTGCAGGCCGAAAAAGGCGACACCCAGATCCTCTATGACGGCAAGACCGTGACGATGTACGACGCCGCCAACAACACCCTCTACCGCTACACGCCGCCCGCGCGCGAAACGTCGAGCTCAACGGTCGAGCACCACGAAGCCCCCACCGTCGCGAAGATCGAAGAAGCGATCGCGCATGTCTCCGAGCATGCACAGCTCTCCGGCGCCACGCCGACCGACATCGCCGGGCAGCCCGCCTACACGGTGCGCGCGGCACCCAAGGAAGCGGGCAGCCTGATCGGCGGTGCCGAGCTGTCATTCGACGCCGCCCACGGCGTGCCGCTGCGCGCCGCCGTGTACTCCACCTCGAGCAGCGCGCCGGTGATCGAACTGGCCGCCACCGAAATCACATACGGACCGGTGCCGGCGTCGGTCTTCTCGTTCACGCCGCCGGCGGACGCGAAGGTGAACGACATCGCCACGTCGCACTCGAGCACGCGCACCACCGACGGCGCAGAAAAGCCGAACGTCACGAGCCACGGCCATGGCGCCGCGGCGATCGCGGTCGTGGAACGCAAGAGCACCGCCGGCGCGGGAACGACGCAGAAGGCACCTGAAGGCCTGCCGAAGGTCACGATCAACGGTGTGAGCGCGACCGAGCTGCGCACCGCGCTCGGCACGGTCCTGAGCTTCGAGCGCTCGGGCGTGAGCTATCTCCTCGCCGGAGCGGTCGAACCCTCTGCGGTCGAGGCAGTCGCGCGGGGCCTTTAGCCGTGACGGCAGACGCGCCGCCTCCGGTGCGGGCGCAGGGCTTGGTCAAGCGCTACAAGGAGGTGCTGGCGGTCGACCACATCGACCTCAACGTGCAGGCGGGCGACGTGTACGGCTTCCTGGGGCCAAACGGCGCCGGCAAGACGACCACGCTGCGCATGGCGCTCGGCCTGATCGTGCCGAGCGAGGGAACGGTCGAGCTGTTCGGGCGCAATCCCCTGCGCGAGGGCGCACGCGCGCTCGAAGGGGTCGCGGGCTTCGTCGAGGCGCCGCGCTTCTACCCCTACCTGAGCGCGCGCAAGAACCTCGAGCTGCTCGCGGCGCTCGACGGCGACGGCTCCTCGACGCGCATCGGCGAGGTGCTCGAGACGGTCGAGCTCGCGCCGCGCGCGGCGCACCGGGTCGGCGGCTACTCGCACGGCATGCGCCAGCGCCTGGGGATCGCCGCCGCGCTCCTGCGCCGCCCGCGGCTGCTGATCCTCGACGAGCCCGCGACAGGCCTTGACCCCGCGGGCATGCGCGACATGCGCGGGCTGATCCGCCGTCTCGCCGACGACGGCATAACCGTGCTGCTCTCGAGCCACCAGCTGCCGGAGGTGCAGGAGCTCTGCGACCGCGTCGCGATCATCGACTCCGGGCGCATCGTCTACGAGGGCGCGCTCAGCGACCTGCGCCGCCAGGGCGGCGCGGGCTACCGCCTGCGCAGCACCGACGACACGCGCGCGCTCGCGATCCTGCGTGCGCAGCCGGGTATCGAGCACGCTCACGCGGAGGAGCATGGCCTGGCCTTCCAGGCGGAGGAGCACGCGGTCGGCGCGCTGTCACTGGCGCTCGGCCGCGCGGACGTCGGCATCCTCGCGCTGACGCCCGAGCTTGCGACGCTCGAGGATCTGTTCTTCAGGCTCACCGGAGAGAGCAATGGCGACGGCGCGCAGACGCCGGCGACGGTGGCCGAGCCGCTCGCGAGCGAGCGTCTGGTGCGCGCGCCGTGAGCAGCGTCGCCGCATCGGCGCCCGCTGGCGCCACCCGTGCCTCACGCCGGCGGCGGCCGTCGACCGCGCGCGTCTACCGCTGGGAGCTTCGCAAGCTGATCTCCCAGAAGCGCACCTACCTGGGGTTCGGCCTCGGGATGCTGATGCCGCTGATCTTCGTCGCAAGCCAGCAGTTCCGCCACCGCCACGACCGTGGCGAGAACATCTTCGCCTCCCAGATCACCCATTCGGGTCTCGCGACGCCGGTGCTCATGCTGCTGTTCGAGTCGTTCTTCCTGCTGCCCCTGATAGCGGCGCTCGTCGCCGGCGACGTCGTCGCCGCCGAGGACGGCAACGGCACCCTCAAGACGATCCTCACGCGCTCGGTCGATCGTGGCCAGGTGTACGTGGCGAAGCTCTTCGCGGCGATGACATACGCGGCGGTCGCGGTGCTTCTCTCTGCAGCCGTGGCGACCGCCGCGGGCGTCGCCTCGTGGGGCTTCAAGAGCATCACCACCTACTCGGGCACGGTCGTCTCTGCTCCCAAGGGGCTGCTGCTCGTGTTCGCTGCCAACGCATGCTTCCTGATCCCGCTGCTGACCGTCACGTGCATAGGCGTGCTGCTCTCGACCGTGACGCGAAACAGCGCCGCAGCGCTCGTCGGCACGGTCGGCGCGACGCTCGTGCTGACGATCGTCGCGCAGATACCCGGCCTCGAAGGCATGAAGCCCTACCTGCTGACCGAGCAGTACAGCAACTGGCATGGCCTTCTGCGGACGCCCACCGACTGGGCGCCGATCACCCACTCGTTGTGGGTCTGCGCGCTGTATGCGGTGCCGGCCGTGCTCGCCGCCTATCTGGTGTTCCTGCGCCGCGACGTCGCCGGCGGGTAGCGGCTCGCGGTCCGCTTCTCAGCCGACCTCGGCCGGGAGCTCCACGAGCGAGAGCTCGACGTCACCCATCAGCCGGCGCGCCTCGCGCTCGTCGATCAGCCCCGCCCCGAGGCGAGCCGTGGACTCGGCCCCGCACGCCACGCCGAAACGCAGGCACTGGTCAGGGGAGCGGCCTTCATAGCGCGCTGCGAGATACCCCGCGAGGAACGCGTCGCCGGAGCCGCGCTTGGCGATCGGCTCGCGCGGCTCGATGCGCGCGCGCTTCAGGCGTCGCTGCCCATCCACGAGAAGCTGCGCGAAGCATCCGTCCGGCAGCGTCATGATCGCTTCGCGCGCACCGAGCGCCGCGATCTCGGCCACCGCCAGCGAGCGCTCCTCCTCGCTCGCGAACTCATGCCCGACGAGCTCCTCCGCCTCGAGCACGTTCGGCGAGACGAGGTCCGGCTCCGCGCGCACCGCCTGGCGCAGCGGCTCGCCGTCGGTGTCGACGACCGTCGTGACCTCGATCCGCTCGAGGTCACGAATCAGTCCGGCGTAGAGGTCTGCGTCCACGCCGCGCGGCAGCGACCCCGCGAACACGACGATCGCTGCTCCGCGCGCCAGGTACAGGAGCTTGTCGCGGAACAGCTCGATCTCGCGCTCGGTCACCGACGGACC
>JAXDGS010000004.1:0-7983 GCA_034664905.1 Solirubrobacteraceae bacterium
GCGGAGGTCCCGCCGGGCTCGGCGAACGTCGCGGCCGTGTCGTAATGCGCGAGCGCTTCGAGGTTCGAGTACAGCGCTGCAGCTGTGTCTCCCGCCGCCTCCCCGCACTCGAGCGCTCGCGTGCGCAGGCCATCGAGCTCCTCGACCGGCATACGGACCTCGCCCCCGAGCGCAGCGGCGCGCGCGTAGTGCTCGGCCGCCAGCGCAACGATGCCTTCGCCCCCCTCGCCGACGCGGCGCTCGATGAACGCTCCCACCTCGGCGTGCTTGCGCGCGCGCGCGGCCTTGGGGAGGATCTCATAGGCGACGTCGCGGATCAGCACGTGCTTGAAGGCCAGCTCGGGCTGGCCCGCCGAGCCACCTTCGCCGGGGATGATGATGTCTTTCTCGCGGAGGCCGGCAAGCGTAGTCGTGAGGTTCTCGCCGGCCGCGGCCGCGAGCGGCTCCAGCGCGGCTTCCCAGAAGGTGCGGCCCAGGACCGCCGCGTGCGCTACCAGCTGGCGCTCGAACGGCTCCAGGGAGTCGAGCCGAGCCGCGAGCAGCCCCTGGATCGTGTCCGGGAGCTCCGCCGCCGTCGCACCGCCCTCCGCAGCGATGCGCTGCACCATCTCCTCGGCGAACAGCGGGTTGCCGCCTGAGCGCTCCGCGAGCGTCTCGGGCAGCTCGATCGCGGTGACGCTCTCACCCAGCAGCGCCGCGACCAGCGCGCGCGTGTCACGCTGGTCGAGCGGTTCGAGGAAGGTGGTCGTGACCGTCCTGCGCAGCGTGCTCCAGTTCGGCCGGCGCGCCAGCAGCTCGTCTCGCGCCAGGCAGACCTGAAGCACTGGTGCGCGCAGCCACTGCGCGAGGTACTCGATCAAATCGAGCGTCCCCTCATCGGCCCAGTGCACATCCTCCCAGGCGAGCACCACAGCGCCCTCGCCCGCGAGCGCTTCGAAGACTGCGCGCACCGCCCCGAAGAAGCTCTCCCTGGCGCTCTGCTGATCCTCCTCCTGCGCGGCGAGGTGGTCGTCGGGGAGCTCGGCTCCGAGCAGCCGCGCGAGCGAAGCGAGCCGGTGCTCGACCAGCTCCGGGTCCTCGTGCGCCGAGAGCAGCGGGCCAAGGCGCTCGGTCAGCTTGGCTCGCGCCTGCTCGGAGGAATCCACATCGAGGATCCCGCACTCCGCGCGGAGCATCTCCGACAGCGGCCAGTAGACGACGCTCGAGCCGAACGCCAGGCAGCGCCCCCGGCAGGTTCTCACGGGAGGCTCGCGCCGTTGCAGCAGGGCTTCAAACTCCCGCAGCAGACGGCTCTTGCCCACCCCCGCTTCGCCGATCACGGTCAGCAGCTGCGGCCCCGCGTCGCGCACCGCGCGCTCGATCAGCGCCTCCAGCTGCCCAAGCTGCTCTGAGCGACCGACGAGCGGCGTTCCAGCGGCGGGCGCCTCGCCGCTCGCCGCGGGCTCCTTGACCGCCAGCGCCTCCCATACGGGAACCGGCTTCGCCTTGCCCTTCAGACTCACCGGCTCGAGCTTCCGGTAGACGATCGAGGTGGCGCTCTGGCGCTGCGTGCGCTCACCCACGAGGATGCCGCCAACCGGTGCGGCGGCCTGCAGTCGCGAAGCGACGTTGACCGTATCCCCGACGACGGTGTACGCCTCGCCGATGCGCCCGGCGAGAACCTCGCCGGTGTTGACGCCGATGCGCAGCCCGAGCTCGAATCCGAATTCCGGCGCGATCGCACGATTGAGCTCGCTCATCGCAGCCTGCATCCCGAGCGCCGCGCGCACCGCGCGCTCCGCGTCGTCCTCGTGCGCCGTCGGAGCACCGAAGACGGCCATCACGTTGTCGCCGATGTACTTGTCGACACGCCCGCCAAATATCTCGACCTCCGCTGCGAGCCGCGTCAGGCATCGCTCGATGAGCGCCTTGACGGTCTCATGATCGAGCCGCTCGGCGACCGCTGTGTAGCCGGAGACGTCGGCGAATGCGACCGTGACCGTGCGTCGCTCCTCGATCGCCGAGGGCTCCTTCGGTGCGGCGCTCGCGGGAGCGGCGCCGTCGAGGCCGGCGCCGCAGGCGCCACAGAAGCGAGTCCCGGCGGGCGCCTCGACGCCGCACGACGGGCAGTTGCGGGCGAGCGAGGCGCCGCACGCCATGCAGAAGCGCGCGCTGGCCGGATTGACCTCGCCGCACTGCGGACAGTTCACCTCGGGCGTCATCGCCACAGATCTTTGCGCGCGCGGCACGCCATGTACAGCCACGCGTCGCGCGCGCCCTCGCGCCGAGGCCCGCTCACCTCAGCCGATGTGGCGCTGGCGCGTTCGGGGCTCATCAGCTCGAGGCGCCGCCGGTTGACCTCAGCGCCGTCTCGGCCACGGCAGCCGAGGCTCCGAGCAGTTGCCCCGACGAACCAAGGGCCTGCACCGCGACATAGGGCCCGACGGTCCCCGCCGGCAGCGGGATCGCGGTCTCGAAACCGCTGCGCTGAGCCTGCGCGAGCACCCGCAGCGTCGTCGGGCTCGCGCCCGCGAGCACGCGCCAGGCGGCGAGTTCGGTCGCGCCGTTCCAGCTCGCATAGGCGACGGTCCCGCCGGCGCCGGGGGCCAGTGAGAACCTTGGAGGTTCAGCGGGCACGCCGGTCCACGCGAAGCGGAAGCTGCGGTAGGACTGGGTGTGACGGGGGAAATGCGCATCGAACAGCAGCTCGCCGGCGGGACCGTATTCGGAGAAGTTCGGAAGCTGACCCCAGCCGAGGAACCAGGCGCCGTGTTCGAGCGCCTGCATGTTGCCCTGGCTCTCCGCGAGCAGCGGCGGCCCGTGTGTGATCTGCCTCAGGAGCGTCGCCGTGCGCGCCTGTGGATCGATCCCGAGGACGATGCCGCGCGACTGCGGGCGGACGGTTGGCGAGGCGCCGTTGTCGAAGATGCTGATCGACCCGTCCGCGAGCACGCGCGGATCGTGCTGGAAGGCTGTTCGCGTCCCCGGAGCCTGCGTGAAGCTGCTGTGCCGGCCGCCGAGGCGCCACAGGACCTTGCCGCTGCGCGCGTCGATGTCGTACACAGCCCATGTGTTGCGCGCGGACACGAGCAGGCCCCCGTCGGGGTCCACGTTGATCGAGTTGATGTGAAAGAAGTCAAACGGCCAGCGCGTGCTCGCCTTGCGCGCGCTTTCGTAGGATTCCGCGAGGCCGACGTGATCGAGGCTGGTCCATTCGAGCTTCACGAGCCCCGTCGCTACGTCGATCTCCTGCAGGACGCCGTCCGTCACCGCGCCCTGCGCCTGGCCGCCGAGCGCGGACAGGTCGCACTCGATCGGGTGATACGCGGTGATCAGAGCGGTGCCGGAGGAGGTCAGCTGGAACTCGTGCAGATCTGCGCGCAGGCCGTTCGCGGCGCGCACGCGTGCGACCCTCGTGTAGCTGGAGTCCTCGATGATGTCTTCGCCGAGGCCGAACCCATGTTCTGAGATGTCCCCCTGCCACCAACTCAGCACCGGTCTTCCCTGGAACTGCTGCACCCGGAAGTTCGCGGCCGACGTGCGAACCGGCAACGGCGCGAACCAGACCGCCTGGCCCTGCTGGTCGAGGATCATCGGGCCTGCCTGGCCTGGCCCCGAGTAGGGCGCGACGAACACATCCCCGTGGGCAGCGGCGGGCGAGCTCGCCGTCACCCGGACAACCGGCGGATGCAGGTCGGGGCGCGAACGGAAGCTCTGCGCTTCCGATGCCCTGCCTGCGAAGATGCGCTCGGGGGTCGAGCTGATGTGATTCTCCCTCGCGATCACGAACTGGTCGAGCAGGGGGCTGGAGCGACCGCCGAGCTGCAGGCGGGCGCGCACGGTCACCCGCTCTCCTTCGGCGAACGGGCGCGAGGGCAGGAAGCTGGCGCCGTCGCCCTGTGAGTAGGCGGCGAGATGCCCCGTGTGCACGCCGCTCTGCGTGCCCACGACAGAGACCGCGACGATCGCAGCGGCGGGGACGCCGAGGAAGCTGATCTGGGCGTGCGCCGAGACGTCGCGAGAACCGGCAAGCGGGGAGATCGTGACGGAACTGTCCTGCAGCAAGGAATTGTTGAGGCTCGCCGGCGCGCATCCCGGGGAGGCCTGGGCGGCGCCGGCCGCGGCGGTCCCGGTGATTCCGAGACCCAGCCCCAGAGCAAGGATCGCTACCGGCCCTAGGATTGGGGCGCGGGAGAAGAGCATGAACTCAGACCAGCATAAGAGAGTCGATCGACGTACCTTCCTGAAGGGCAGCCTGATCGCGGGCGGCGCGGTCGGGGCTGGATTCGCGATCCGCGCCGCGGTCGATCCGGCGAGCGACTCCGCGACCACGCCCGCTGGCAGCGCCTCGCAGCGGACGCGGCGCAAGCGCTCCGTGCGACCGAACATCCTCGTGATCATCGTCGATCAACTGCGCTTCCCGCAGTGGTTCTCGGCCGCGCCCGGCACGCTCGGCCTGCCGCCCAACCTCCAGCGCCTGCGCGAGGGGGGCGTGTCGTTCGCCAGGCACTACACGGTCTCAAACGACTGCACGCCGTCGCGTGCAGCGCTGCTGACCGGCCTCTACACCCATCAGACCGGCTGCATGATCACCGGCGGAAGCACGCTCAACCCCGGCTTTCCGACCTGGGGCACGATGCTGCGCGAGCGCGGCTATCACACGCGCTGGTACGGCAAGTGGCACCTCACCCACCGCGACCACCACTGGACCGCGTTCGCGGGTGAACGCGCGCTCGAGCGCTACGGCTTCGGCGGCGGCACCTTCCCGTCGCCCGACGGCGCACCGGGGCAGGGGTGGCGCGTGGACCCGCACATCGCCGAGCAGTTCGCGGCCTGGTTCGCGCAGGAGGGCCACGGCGAACCCTGGTGCACGACGGTCTCATTCGTGAACCCGCACGACATCGCGTGGTGGTATGCGTTCAGCGACCGCGTCCCGGCGGAGCTTACGGCGCCGCGCGCGCTGCACAGGCTGCCCCCCAACTTCGAGACGCCCGAGCAGATGCGCGCGCGCTCCAAGCCGCGCTTGCAGCACTCGCTGCAGGCGACCGCCGCGGCGTCGTTCGGTCCGGTGCCGTTCTCGGGTCCCGAGGCCGCGCAGCGGTGGCTCGCGTTCATGGACCTCTACGTGAAGCTCCAGCTGGAGGCGGACCGACACGTCGGCCACGTCATGCGCACGCTCGAAAGCCGCCCGGAGGTCGCAGCCAACACGGTCGTCGTGTTCACCTCCGACCACGGGGAGTACGGGGCCTCGCACGGCCTTCGCGGCAAGGGCGCCGGAGCATACGAGGAGGCGATCCGCGTGCCGCTGATCGTCAAGGACCCGCGCGGCGTGCTCGTCTCCGAACCGCAGCTCGAGCGCGCCCAGCTGAGCTCGAGTGTCGACGTGACCCCGCTTTTGCTGACGATCGCGACCGGCTCGAGCGACTGGCGCGGTGAGCCGCGCTATGCGCATATCGCCGGGCGCCTCGACCTCGCGAGCATCCTCGCCGACCCCGCCGCCCCGGGACGGGAGTTCGTGCTGCACGCGACCGACGAGGTCGTCACCGAGTTCGCCGTGGAGCCGTATGCCGCCGATGCGCCGCTGCACGTGATGGCGCTGCGCACGTCCGCGGCGAAGTACGTGACCTACTCGCACTGGCACCCCGGCGCGACCCGGGCGCTCGCGGGCGGTGAGGAAGCGGAGCTCTATGACTACCGCACCCACAGCGGCCGGCTCGAGCTGCACAACAGCGCCGGGCAGAGCCCGCTCGAGGATGGCTTGCATGCGCGCCTCGCGCGTGCCGTGCACGAGGAGCTTCGCGCGCCGCTCGACTGGCCGCTCAGCCTCGCGCACAGGGGCGGCTTCGCCGACTACTACTCGACCGCGAAGCGCAACGCCACCGCCGCCGCCGCGCGTCGCAAGCTCCACGAGGAAAAGCAGGTCGGGCCGATCGAACGGCTGCGCGCCCCGCGCGCAGGCCAGCGTCCCCCCTAAGTCCGCTTGATCACAGCGCGGGGAGCCGGTCGGCCGTGCCCGCGCCACCATCGCTATGCCTTGATCGCAGCGGAGGAGCCGATCACCGCACCGGCGGCGTCGAGCGCCTGCACCGAGACATAGGGACGCGCCGCCGACACGGTGATGCGCGTCTCAAAGCCGGTCCTCGCAGCCGTCGCGACGGGCGTGAGCGAAGCGGGCGACGCCCCCGCGAGAACGCGCCAGGTGGCCACATCGGTGGCTCCGTTCCAGCTCGCAGCGATCAGCATGCCGCCGCCGGCGAGCGGCTGTGCCGCGAGCGCGGGCGGCGCCGCGGGGCGTCCGCTCCATTGAGCGAGGGTGGTCTTGAAGTTCTGCACCTCGCGGCCGAGCGTGCCGTCGAGCAGGACGTTGCCGGCGGAGTCGAACTCGGTGAAGTTCGGAAGCCTCCCGTAGCCGAGCAGCCATGCCCCGCCGGGCAGGCTCAGCATGTTGCCCTGGCTTTCGGCCAGCAGAGTGATCCTCGGGTTCGTGAGCGCCTTGACCAGCGCCACCGTGTGGGCGGCGGCGTTCGGCGCGAGCAGCACCCCCCGTGACTGCTTCTCCTTGGGAGGATCCGAGCCGTTGTCGAACAGCGAGATGAGCCCGTTCGGCTGAAACTCGGCGTCGTGCTGCCAGAAGAACTGCGCCCCCGGCCCGAGCCTGAAGCTGCTGCGCACCCCGCCCAGCCGCCAGCGGATATTCCCACTGCGAATGTCCACGTCATACAGCGCCCACGTGTTGCGCGCCGAGAGCAGCACGTCGCCCGAGGGGCCGGGGTCCACCGAGTTGACGTGCGCGTAATCCCAGGGATAGCTCGATCCGGGCACCGGGTTTTTCGATTCGCCCGCAGCGATGTGGCCGAGCGCGTGCCACTCCCACATCACGAGCCCGCTCTTCACGTCGACCTCCTGGATGATCGAGTCGCTGAGCGAGCCGCCCGACACGCCGCCGGCGGAGGCGAGGTTCATCCGCACCGGGTTGAACGCGTCGATCCAAGCGGTGCCCTGTGGCGTGAGGCGGACTTCGTGCAGATCCGCGCTGTAGCCGTTGCCCGCGCGCACCCTCGCGATTTGCCGGTAGGAGCTGTCGTAGAGCACGTTCTCGCCCTGCCCGAAGCCGAGCTGCAGCACTCGGCCCTGCCACCACACGAGCACCGGGCGGCCCTCGTACTCCTGTACGCCGAGGTTGGTCGCGGTGACTTCACGCGCAAGCTGGTGAAACCAGACCAGCCCGCCGCTCTGGTCGACGATCATCGGCCCCGCCGCGCCGCGGCCCTGATACGGCGCGAGCATCAGCAGGCCGGGCGCCGCGCCGGGCCTGGCAGCGGTCGTGATCCTCACCGTGGACGGCGCAAGCGCCGGCGCGGAGATGTAGTGCTGGACGGCCTTCGGGTCGCCCGGGTTCAGCGGGAACTGCTTCTGCAGGATCGGCGCCTGGCGCGCGACCGTGAACGCGGTGCTCGCGACTCGGGTGAGCGCGCCGATGCGCACACGCGCGCGCACCGTCACCCGCTCGCCGGGCGCAAACGGACGCGCCGGCAGGAAGCTCTCTCCGGTGCCTGTCGAGTAGCGGCGCAGCACGCCCGCGTGCGCGCCGCTGCGCGAGCCGAGCACGCGCACGGCGAGCACGCGCGTTCCGCTTGGGCCGAGGAAGCTGATCTGGCTGCTCGCTGATGCATCCGGCGTGCCGGGCAGCGGCGAGACGGCGAGCGGATTGGGCGCGGCGGCGGCGGCGTCCGCTTCAAGCAGCGCCGAGCGCGCCGGCGCGGTCGTCCCGCACGCGCCGAGCACAACCGTGCCGGCCAGCGCGCCGATGATCGTCATGACCGCGCGCAGCCGACTCATGGGTCGCGCCCGGTCTCCCCTCCCCGCCTCACAGCGCTCGCCATGCGGGTCGTCATCGTGCCGGCCGCGAGCGGCCAGTGCGCACCCTCGGCGAGCGTGAAGGTGACGCTCGTCACGGGCCTGCGCGACGGACGCGCTGCGAGCGCGTGCGCTGCGGGCGGCTCG
>JAXDGS010000005.1:0-2968 GCA_034664905.1 Solirubrobacteraceae bacterium
GTCACGGGCCATTCGAATTTGGCGCCTTTGGCGCTGACACAGGAGCCGTCTTCGGCGCCACCGCTCTGGCAGGCCCAGCTGCTCAGCGCGACCGTGACCTTCGTGTTGTTCAGCGTCGGGCCGGCCAGCTGCACCTCGCCGCCAAACTCCGACGAGGACGTCGCCTCGATCGCCTCCGAGGGCACGTTGCCCGGCAGCGGCGACGGGATGTTGCTGTAGATCGGCGTGTAGGTGATGCTCGCGCCCGCCGAGGCGCTCGCCCATGCGAGCACGGCCACGGTCGCCAACGTCGCGGTGAGCAGCGTGGCAATCCGCGCTGGAATCGTTCCAATCATTTCTGTCTCCATTCGTCTTCGCGTGCTCGAGGCCGGACGGCCATGAGCTCGAGCCCTCCAGGGCCCATTCCTCCGCGAAAGCCGCTAGGCGGTGAGTTGTCCTCTCCCCGTGCAGACGCTGCGCGTCAGCGCGTTGTCCCCATCTGCAGCCCCCGTTTCGCGCGTGACGCTACCCGAGCGCGATCGCAGATGTCAAGCCGGCGAGCCGGGTCAGCGCGGCTCGCGCCACATGCGCCACTGTGACGGAGCGCCGCGGCCGAGCCTGAACTCGCCCATCAGGCCGAAGCCGTGACGTTCATAGAGCGCGCGGTTGCGCGGCGTCGAGGCCTCCAGATAGGCGGGAACGCGCTCGCTGTCGCAGCGCGCGAGCACCGGTGCGAGCAGCGCCGCTCCGAGGCCGCGACCCTGCCACCGCGGATCGACGCCGAGAAACGCGAGGTAGTAGTGCGGCGGGTGCTGCGGCTCGGCGGGATGGTCGGCTTCGAGCACCGTGAGCGAGCGCAGCACGCGCGGCACGTGGCGCCCGAACGCGCGAACGACCGCCGGCAGCAGGCGCAGCTGCAGGCCGAGCCCCGTCTTCCAAGCTCCGGGCGGCTCCCACACGGCGGCGCCGACGCCGTCGACGGTCGTGTACGTCTGTTCGTGCTCGATCCAGACTCGCCGCAGGAACAACTCGAAGCCGCGAAGCAACGGGCGCATCCTGCGCGGGTCGTCGCGCAGCACCCACGAAAACGCCGGATCGTCGAAGAACGCGCCCGCGAGCGAGCGAGCCGTCGCGCCGCTGTCGTCGAGCGTCGCCTTGCGTACGCTGGCCGCCTGCTCGCGCGCTGCGGCGATCTCGACCATCGCGTCAGGCCTGACGCTCGACTTCGGGCAGCGAGCGCTCGATCGAGCGGGTCAGCGACGCGTGGACGATCGGCGCGAGGCCCGGGATCGGCGAGGCGATGCGGATGTCGTAGACGAAGCGCGTCCCGCCGGCGCTCGTCGGCGCAAAGGTCATCGTCCCGACGTGCCCGCGCAGCGGGCTGCCCTTCGTGATCCGGTAGACGATCCGCTGCGGCGCGACGAACTCGGTGACGGTCTCCTCAAACGGCGGCAGCGGGCCGATCTGCAGCTGGCGCACCGAGCCGACGCCGTTGCGCTCGTCCTCGCCGTCGCGCAGGCGCGTCACCTTCGCGCCGAACAGCTCGGCGAGGTTCTCGTGCTCGGCGAGGTGGGCGAAGATCCGCTCGGGCGGCTTGTCGAAGTCGTGCTCGACCTGCACGTGACGCGCTCGCACGCGGCGCAGCCTATCCGCGACGAGCGCGCGCGTCCACCGGCGCCCCGCGAGGACACGGCGCGCGGGACGGGAAGCGGGCTCAGACGATCTCGGGGACCTCGAGCGCCTCGAGATGCTCGAGCACGCGCGCGACCCACTCCTCGGAGACCGCATCGGCCTGCACCGACAGGCGCGGCGGGCCGATCCGCAGGTCGTCGGGCGCGGCGATGCCGAGGAACTCGAGCACGCCGCGCACGACGTCTTCGGTGCTCTCGGCGAGCTCCTCGTATGTGACCTTCAGCGGCTCGTAGCCGAGGCCGAGGAAATAAGCGTCCCACGAGGCGTCGTGCGCGGTCAGCTGGCGCATCAGGAAGTTGATCGCGCGAAACGAGAAGACCGGCTCGGGCACCGCCCCGTCGCGCTCGTCGCCGGAGCCGGCCTCGCGACGCCATGCCTGCGTCTGCACTGCCTTCCACAGCGAAACGGCCTGGCGGACCTTGTCCTTGCGCGTGATCTGCACGTAGCGCAGCCCCGGGAACACACGCGAGAGCAGGTCGGGCAGCGAGCGTGCGGCCATCCCGTCGATCCCGCGCAGCAGCTCGGCGAAGTCGCCCAGGTACCCCCACATCAGCTTCGCGCCGAACACGCCGTTGTCGGTCGTTCCCTCGCCGAGCGCCCAGTCGAGGTACTGGTCGTAGGTGTCCGGGTGCCACAGCGGGTTCGGCTTCGGCGCACCCTCGTGCATCTCGCGGAAGGCGAGGCGCACGACGATGTTCGGGTGGCGGTCGGGGTCGAAGTACTCGTGCGGGCGCCGCGGCACGCCCGAGCGGCGAAGCGCCTCGAAGTACTCCTGCGGATGCCCGGCCAGTCCGGTCTTGTCGAGCTCCTGGCACAGTAGGGTGCTGCCGCTTCGCGGCGTCGCACAGACCAGGTAGGAGAGCATCGGCTTCATCGTGCAGACCGCGGTAGCTCAGTCAACCGGTCATCTTAATTAATAATTGTCGAGATCGATGAAGACAAGGCCGAACATCCTCTACCTGCACTCGCACGACACGGGTCGCTACATCCAGCCCTACGGCGAGCAGGTGCCGATGCCCAACGTGCAGGCGCTCGCCGACCAGGGTGTGCTGTTCCGCGAGGCCTACTGTGCGGCACCGACCTGCTCGGCCAGCCGCGCGTGCCTGCTGACGGGCCAGTACGGCCAGAGCAACGGGATGCTGGGTCTCGCGCACCGCGGCTGGTCGTTGCGCGACTACAGCCATCACATCGTGCACACCCTGCGCGATGCCGGCTACACCTCGACGCTGATCGGCGAGCAGCACATCTCAAAGGACCCGCAGGCGATCGGCTACGACGAGGTGATCAAGGTGCCGAC
>JAXDGS010000006.1:0-65059 GCA_034664905.1 Solirubrobacteraceae bacterium
GCGGCGCGCTAGCGGTAGTGGTACTTCAGCTTCCCCGCAGCTACCTCCTCGAGGGCGATCGTGAGGTAGTTTTTCGACGCGGATTCGATCATCGGCGGCGGAAACTCGTCGAAGGTCCCCTCGCCGAGGTTGTGGTAGTAGCTGTTGATCTGGCGCGCGCGCTTGGCCGCGACGATCACGCTTGCGTAGTTGGAGTCGACCTGCTCGAGCAGGCGGTCGATGCGGGGTGAGATCACTTGAGCGCTGCCTTTCGTCGTTGGCCTCAAGTGTAGTCGCCCGAGGCCGGGCGCCCGTCGGTGCCCCCGTCGGCGCGCAGGCGCTCGGCGACGATCGACGTCAGCTCCTGGACGGCGTCCTCGAGGCGATCGTTGACGATCACGTGCTCGAACTCGGGCTGCGCGGCGAGCTCGCGCTCGGCGACCTCGAGCCTGCGCGCGACCTCGGCCTCGTCGTCGGTGCCGCGCCCGATCAGCCGTGCGCGCAGCGCCTGGAGCGATGGCGGCGCGATGAAGACCTGCACCGCCTCGGGCATGCTCGCGCGCACCTGGCGGGCGCCCTGAACCTCGATCTCGAGCACCACCGGCACGCCCTCGCGCAGCCGGCCGTCGAGCTCTGAGCGCAGCGTTCCGTAGCGACGCCCCGCATAGTCCGCGTGCTCGACGAACTCGCCGGCCGCGACCCGGCGGTCGAACTCCTCGGGGGACAGGAAGTGGTACTCCACGCCGTCGCGCTCGCCGGGCCTGGGAGCGCGAGTCGTGGCGGAGACCGACAGATGAAGCCCGGGCACACGCTGCATGAGCCCACGGATCAGCGTCCCCTTGCCGACCCCCGACGGGCCCGTGATGACGAACACGCGCGCCATCCGCCTGACCCTAATGATGGCTTCGGTGGGAACCGCTCAGTGGCGCAGCAGCGAGATCAGCTCGCTGCGCTGGCGCTCGGAGAGGCCGCCGATCGTCTTGCTCGGCGCAATCCGGCAGTGGACCAGGATCTTGTTTACCTTCACGCGCCCGTACTTCGGCACCGCGAGCAGCATGTCGAAGACCTTGGCGGTCTCCACCCACTCCGGCGGATCCAGCAGCACCGAGTGGATCGAGCGGCGTCCGGCCTTCAGATCGCGCTTGAGCTGGGCGCGCTTGATGCGGATGTCGTTGGCTCTCGCCAGGGCATCCATCCTTTGGTTCAGCGACCGCTCGGGAGCAGTGGAGGTGTTGGAGGACGTCGTGCTGGTCGCCGTCATCGGCGGCTACTCTACACACCAGCCGCCACCGATCAAGGCAAAGTGAACGAATTCATCTTCACCTCAACCTGAGGTGCAGCGATCTAGAGGCTTCTCGACGGTCCGGCCCGTCTTTGCAGGGGTTTTCCCGCACCTCGCAGACCGCTCCGAGTGCCTCTCGAGGGCGTTCGCAAACGTCGCAAGATGCGGCGAATTCATATGCCGGCGCGCGCTCTGAACGCGCATCCGAGGCTCACGATCTGCTAAAGCGCGGCCGCGATCTTCGCCGCCGCGGCTGGGTCGCGGAAGCTCTCGGTGCCGACCGCGACGAGTGTCGCTCCGACGTCGATCAGCTCGCGTGCGTGGCGCGCGCTCTGCACGCCGCCCATCCCCACGACGGGGATGCTCACGCGCTCGGCCACCGCCGCGACCTGCGCGAGCGCGACCGCGCGGATCGACGGCCCGGACAGTCCGCCCGTCACGCCGCCCAGCCACGGGGTCGCAGAGCCCGCGCGCGTGCGGGGCGCGAGCGCCATCGCGCGCAGCGTGTTGATCAGCGAGACGCCGTCTGCGCCCGCCGCCTGCGCGGCCTGCGCGCACGCCGCGACGTCGGCGGTGTTGGGCGTGAGCTTGACGATCAGCGGCTTGCTCGTGCGTGGGCGCACCGCGCGCAGGACCTCCTCGAGCGCGCGTGGGTCCGCGCCGATGTCAAGGCCGGTCTTGACGTTCGGGCATGACACGTTCAGCTCGATCGCAGCGATCTGGGCATGCTGCTCGCAGGCGTCGAGCAGCCGCGTGATCTCCTCGGCGCTCGAGCCCATCACGTTGGTGATCAGCGGCACCGGGATCGGCGTCGCGGAGCCTCCGCTAGGCGCCAGCAGGCCGCTGAGCCGCGGCAGGTCCTCCTCGAGGTAGCGTTCGAGGCCCTTGTTGGGCAGGCCGATCGAGTTGATCAGGCCGCCGGCGCTCTCCCACAGCCGTGGCGGCGGGTTCCCGACACGCGGCTCGAGCGTGATCGTCTTGGACACGTAGGCGGCGAACGGGAACTCGCCGGCGAGCGCCTCGCCGAACGCGGCGCGCGCCGCGATCGCGTCGAAGGTCCCGGACCCGTTGATGATGCGGTGCGCGAGCGTCAGCCCGCAGAACTCCACCGTCATGCGCTCGCCCCGGCGTGCTCCTCGACGCGCTCGAGCTCGGCGGCGTCGATCACCGGCCCGTCGAGGCACACGCGCAGATATCCGCCGCCGCGGCGGGGCACCACGCACCCGTAGCAGGCGCCGAAGCCGCAGGCCATCGCTGCCTCGAGCGCGAGCTGGGCGGGTGTATGGGTCTCTGCGCAGATCGACCTGACGCGCTCGAGCATCGCGGCGGGCCCGCATGCGTAGACGACGGCGTGAGCGTCGCTCTGAAGCTCCTGCTCGAGCAGGTCGGTGACCAGGCCGTGGTAGCCGAGCGAACCGTCGTCGGTGGCCACGCGCGCGTCGCGCAGCAGCCCCGCCCCGCGCGCACGCTCGCCGTCACGAAAGCCGAGCAGGACGCTCGCATCCTCGAGGAGCGTGTCCTGCAGGATCGCGAGCGGGGCGATCCCGACCCCGCCGCCGAGCAGGATCGCCCGGCGACCCTCGGCGGGCGTCGTGAACGGCCGCCCGAGCGGCCCCAGCGACCACAGCTGATCGCCTGCGCGCAGCTCGCACAGCCTGCGAGTGCCCGGGCCGACGTCCTCGAGCAGGTAGTGCGACTCGCCCTGGAGATGACGGGCGATCGAGAACGCTCGTGCGAGAAACGGGCGCTCCCCCTCCCCTCCGCCCCACCGCTCGACGGCCGCGAGCATCGAGAACTGCCCCGCCTGGGGCTCGGGAGCGTCGGGATCGGCGACGCGCATGACGCTGTAGGCGCCGAGCTGCTGCACCGCGGTGACCGTCAGCGCCCGGCGGGCGAAGGGCGCGCTCACGCCACCCCGGCCCCGTCGGCGCTCGGCGACCTCGGCGCGGGGACGACGCGCGGGCGCCCGTGCAGCTCCTGCAGGCACAGCACGGCCGGCTCGCCATCACGACCTGCGCTCGCGATCGCACGCGCGGCGGAGACGCCGGCTGCGAGCGTCGTCAGGCAGGGAATGCCGTGGGTGACCGCGGCGCGGCGAATCTCATAGCCGTCGGTGCGCGCGCCGACGCCGGTGGGCGTGTTGACGACGAGGTCGACGTCGCCGCGCTCGATCCAGTCGACGACGTGCGGCGAGCCTTCGCCGATCTTGTTCAGGCGCCCCACCGGCACGCCCATGCGTGCGATCACCTCGGCGGTGCCGCGCGTGGCCACGATGCTGAAGCCGATGTCGTGCAGGCTCTGCGCGACGGCGATCGCGCCCGGCTTGTCGGAGTCGGTGACGGAGATGAACGCAGTGCCGCTGCGCGGCAGCGGCGCGCCCGCCGCGGCCTGCGCCTTCGCGAACGCCGTCGGGAAGTCGCGCGCGATGCCCATCACCTCGCCGGTCGATCGCATCTCGACGCCGAGCAGCGCGTCCGAGCCCTCGAAGCGGTCGAACGGGAGCACGGCCTCCTTCACCGACACATGCTCGCCGAAGCCGAGCCCTTCTTCCGAGCGTGGCAGCTGCAGATCGCGGATCCGCTCGCCGAGCATGATCCGGCAGGCGAGCTTCGCGAGCGGCAGGCCGACGGCCTTGGAGACGAACGGGACGGTCCGCGACGCGCGCGGGTTGGCCTCGATCACATACAGCTCGCCGCCGTGCACCGCGTACTGGACATTGAGCAGCCCGACGACGCCTATCGCCAGCGCGATCTCGCGCGTGGCGACGCGGATCTGCTCGAGCATCTCACCGCCGAGCGAGTGCGGGGGCAGCACGCAGGCGCTGTCGCCGGAGTGCACGCCGGCCTCCTCGACGTGCTGCATGATGCCGCCGATCCACACCTCGCTGCCGTCGCAGAGCGCGTCGACGTCGAGCTCGGTGGCGTCCTCGAGAAAGCGGTCGAGGTAGATCTCCCCGCCCGCGGCGGCCTCGCGTTGGAGATAGTCGGCGAGCGCATCGCGCGAGTAGACGATCTCCATCGCACGGCCGCCGAGCACGTAGGAGGGGCGCACGAGCAGCGGGAAGCCGACGCTCTCTGCGCATCCCAGCGCCTCCTCGACCGACGCCGCGGTCGCATACGGAGGCGCCTTGCGCCCCAGCCGCGAGAGCAGCTCCCCGAAGCGCCCGCGACCCTCGGCGAGGTCGATCGCGTCGACGCTCGTGCCGAGCAGCGGCACGCCGGCTGCGGCAAGGCCGGCGGCGAGCTTCAGCGGCGTCTGGCCGCCGAACTGGACGATCACGCCGATCGGCTGCTCGACCGCGACGACGGCGAGCACGTCCTCGAGCGTCAGCGGCTCGAAATAGAGGCGGTCGGAGGTGTCGTAGTCGGTGGAGACGGTCTCTGGGTTGCAGTTGATCATCACCGCGTCGCGGCCGGACTCGCGCACGGTCATCGCGGCGTGCACGCAGCAGTAGTCGAACTCGATGCCCTGCCCGATCCGGTTGGGCCCCGATCCGAGGATCACGACCGACTCGCGCTCCCCGCGCACCACCTCGTTCTGCCCGGCACGCTCCCAGCCGGAGTAGTAGTAGGGAGTCCGCGCCGGGAACTCTGCGGCGCAGGTGTCCACCGAGCGGAAGCAGCGCTCTCCTTCGAACGTCGCTTGCGGGTCGAGCGCGAGCAAGCGCAGCTCGTCGAGGAACCAGCGCTCGATTTTCGTGCGCTCGTGCACCTGCTCGACGCTGGAGCCCCGCGCGAGCAGCTCGAGCACTGTCTCAAAGCGCGCCGGCGAAGGCGTGTACAGGCTCTCGAGGAGCGTCTGCTCGTCGACCGCGGCCAGTGAGGCCGGCTTGTCGAGCTCGCGCGAGCGCAGCGCCTTGGCGAACGCCTGGCGGAAGGTTCGCCCGATCGCCATCGCCTCGCCGACCGACTTCATGTGCGTCGAGAGCGTCGGCTGCGTCCCGGGGAACTTCTCGAAGGCGAAGCGCGGCCACTTCACGACGACATAGTCGATCGTCGGCTCGAAGCACGCGGGCGTCACGCCGGTGATGTCGTTGTCGATCTCATCCAGGCGGTAGCCGACGGCGAGGCGCGCAGCGATCTTGGCGATCGGAAAACCCGTCGCCTTGGAGGCGAGCGCAGAGGAGCGCGAGACGCGCGGGTTCATCTCGATGACGAGGATCTCCTCGGTCTCGGGGTTCACGGCGAACTGGACGTTCGAGCCGCCAGTCTCCACGCCGACCGCCCGGATCACCGCGATCGCCTGGTCGCGCAGCCGTTGATAGAGGCGGTCGGGCAGCGTCTGCTGCGGCGCGACGGTCACCGAGTCGCCGGTGTGCACCCCCATCGGGTCGACGTTCTCGATCGAGCAGACGATCACGACGTTGTCGGCGCGGTCGCGCATCACCTCGAGCTCGAACTCGCCCCAGCCGAGCACCGACTGGTCGAGCAGCACCTGCCCGATCGGCGAGGCCTCGATGCCGCGCGCTGCGAGCGCGTGCAGCTCCTGCTCGCTCCTGGCGATCCCGCCGCCGCGGCCGCCGAGCGTGAACGCCGGACGCACGATGCACGGCAGGCCAAGCTCGCCGAGCGCGCCCATCGCCTGCTCGACGGTAGTCGCGATCGCGCTGTTGGGCATCTGCAGCCCCGCGCGCGCCATCGCCGATCCGAACAGCTCGCGGTCCTCCGCGCAGGCGATCGCCTCGTAGTCGGCGCCGATCAGCTCGACGCCGAAGCGCTCGAGCGTGCCGTCGTCGTGCAGCGCCTTGGCGAGGTTCAGCGCGGTCTGGCCGCCGAGCGTCCCCAGCAGCGCGTCTGGGCGCTCGCGCTCGATCACCTGTGCGACCGGCGCGGGCAGCAGCGGCTCGATGTAGGTGGCGTCGGCGAACTCGGGGTCGGTCATGATCGTCGCCGGGTTCGAGTTGACGAGCACCACTTCATAGCCCTCCTCGCGCAGCACCTTGCACGCCTGCACGCCGGAGTAGTCGAACTCGGCCGCCTGGCCGATCACGATCGGGCCCGATCCGAGGATCAGGATCTTTGAGATGTCGCTACGCCGCGGCAATGCGCTCGAGGAAGCGGTCGAAGAGATACATGCTGTCGTGTGGTCCGGGCCCCGCCTCGGGGTGGTACTGGACGGTCCCGCCGGGCACGTCGAGCAGCTCGAGCCCCTCGACGGTGCGGTCATACAGGTTCACGTGCGAGAGCGCGGCGGCGCCGAAGTCGGTCTCCCAGCGCACAGGCTCGTCGGTGTCGATCGTGCGCTCGCCGCCGGGCCCGAGCGCGGCGAAGCCGTGATTCTGGGAGGTGATCTCCACGCGGCCTGTGTGGAGGTCGCGCACGGGATGGTTCGCGCCGCGATGCCCGAACGGGAGCTTGAAGGTCTCCAGGCCGACCGCGCGGCACAGCAGCTGATGGCCCAGGCATATGCCCCACACCGGCTTGCGCCCGACGAGGCCGCGGACGGTCTCGACGATGTAGTCGAGCGCGGCCGGGTCGCCCGGCCCGTTCGCGAGGAAGATCGCGTCCGGATCCTCGCCGAGCAGCTGCTGGGCGGTCGCGGTGCAGGGGTGCAGGGACACGCGCGCGCCGCGCGCGAGCAGCTCGCGCACCATCGACGCCTTGATCCCGGTGTCGATCACCGCGATGCTCGGCCCCTCGCCGTCACCGTGGCGGCTGACCTCGCGCGGCGTGACCACGGCCGCCAGGTCCTGCCCGGCCATCGGCGGCTCGGCCTCGATCAGCTCGCGTGCACGCGCCTGCGGGATCGAGTCCGGGAAGACGCCGCCGCGCATCGTGCCCGCGTCGCGGATGTGCATTACGAGCGTGCGCGTGTCGACCCCGCTTATCGCCTGCACGCCGCAGTCTGCGAGCCAGTCAAGCCAGCCCCGCTCGGCCGAGGAGGCGTCCTCGCGGTTGCACGCCTCACGCATGATCGCCGCGCGGGCCCAGGGGCGCTCGGACTCCATCGCCTCTGCACTGACCCCGTAGTTGCCGATATGCGGATACGTGAAGGCGATCAGCTGCCCCGCGAAGGACGGATCGGTCATCGACTCCTGATAGCCGGACATGCCGGTCGTGAAGACGAGCTCGCCCACCGCGTGGCCCTCCGCGGCGCAGACCTCGCCGTCGAAGCGCGTCCCGTCCTCCAGAAGCACGTAGCCGCTCGCTTGCGACATCTCAGACGATCAGCTTCTGCACGGCCTTGAACTCGGGCGTTCCCGCGCGCTCGAGCAGCTCGAACAGCACCGCCTCGACGCTGCTGATGACCGCTCCCGAGCGCTCCATGCGCTGAAGTCCGCGCTCGTAGTCGAGCTCGTGGCGGGAGCCGACGGCGTCGGCGGGTACATGCACCTCGACGCCGCGCTCGAGCAGGTCGTGAACCGTCTGGCTGACGCACACGTGCGCCTCGATCCCACACACGATCACCTGATCGCGGCCGTGGAGGTCGAAGCCCTCGGCGCGGGCGGCCGAGAAGACCGTCTTCTCGATGCGCGGCTCATCGCCGAGACCGAGCTCGGGGGCTGTGTGCCCGAGACCCCTCGGGTACTGCTCGCTGACGAGCGCGGGCACATCCAGCAGGCGCGCGCCCTGCAGCAGCTTGGAGCACGACTCGGCCACCCGTGCGAATGCCGAGTAGGAGCGAAAGCCCTCCTGCACGTCCACGACGAGCAGCGCTGCGCGCCCGCGCGAGAGCAGGCTCATGCGACCTCCGCCGTCGCGAGCGAGCGATCGCGGTGCGCGAGCGTGCCCGCGGCGAGCGTCATCAGCACCCGCCCGCGCAGGCGTCGTCCGGCGAAGCAGCAGTTCTCCGAGCGGCTCTCCCAGCCATGCTCGCCGGCGACCCACTCGGCATCGAGGTCAAGCAGCGCCATGTTCGCCTTCTCTCCGACCGCGATCAGCGGTGTCGGCAGGCCGAACACGCTCGCGCCGGCGCTCATCCGCTCGATCAGCACCTCGAGCGCGAGCAGGCCGGGCACCACCAGCCCGCTGTGAAGCGCCGCAAAGACGGTCTCGAGGCCCGTCGTGCCCATCGGCGCCTGCTCGAAGGGAACCTCCTTCTCGTCGCGCGCGTGAGGGGCGTGGTCGCTCGCGACGCAGTCGAGCGTGCCGGAGCGCAGGCCCTCGATGAGCGCCTGGCGGTCGGCCTCGGTCGCGAGCGGCGGATGCATCTTCATGCTCGTGTCGAGGCCCCGCACGTCCTCCTCGGTGAGCAGCAGGTGGTGGGGCGCGACCTCGGCACTGACCTGAAATCCGCGCGCCTTGGCGGCGCTGACAGCGTCGACGGACGCCGCGCAGCTGAGGTGCTGGAAGTGCACACGCGCATCCTCGTAGCCGGCGAGCGCGGCGTCGCGCGCGACCATCGTCGACTCTGCGATCGTCGGGATCCCCGCGATCCCGAGCGCCGCGCTGACGGCGCCCTCGTGCATGGCGCCTCCGCGCGAGAGCGTCGGGTCCTCCTCGTGCAGCGCGACCACGCCACCGCACAGTCGCTGGTACTGGAGCGCCTTGCGCAGCATCCCCGCGCTCTGCACCGGCTTGCCGTCATCGGTGAAGCCGAGCGCGCCCTCCTCGCGGAGCTCGGCCATCTCGGTGAGCTGCTCGCCGTGCAGGCCACGGCTGATCGCGGCGAGAAAGCCGACGGGGATGCGCGCATCGCGGGCGGCGGCGTCGCGCAACGAGCGCAGCAGCGGAGCTGCGTCGAGCACCGGGTCGGTGTTGGGCATCGCGATGATCGCCGAGAACCCGCCGGCGGCGGCGGCGCGCGTGCCGCTCTCCAAATCCTCCTTGTGCTCGTGACCGGGGGTACGCAGGTGCACGTGCGGGTCCACGAACGCGGGTACGAGCACGAGGCGCCCGTCGCCGTCGAGCTGCTCCTGCTCTGCGGGTTCGCTGCTCGCAGGCGCGCAGAGCTCGACGATCACGCCGTCGGCGACGCGCACGTCGTGGCGCGCGTCGATTCCCGTACGCGGATCGAGCACGCGGACATCGCGCAGTAGAAGCTCCGCCGGCTGAACCGGCGCCGAGGCGAGCGGCTCGGCGAGTCTCACGCGGGCTGGCCCTCGCCCACGGGCGCGGCCTCGGCGACGCGTGGCTCGGCTGCGCCGGCGGGCTCGCGCGTTCCGGAGAGCAGCTCGTACAGGACGGCCATGCGCACGACGACCCCCGCCTCGACCTGTGCGGTGATCACGGCCTGTGGCGAGTCGACCACCTCGCCGGAGAGCTCGACGCCGCGGTTGACGGGTCCCGGGTGCATCAGGATCTGATGCGGCGCAAGCCGCCGCCCGTTGATCTGATAGCGGGCTGCATACTCGCGCAGCGACGGTACCCACATGTCGCTCATGCGCTCGCGCTGCATCCGCAGCGCATACACGACGTCGGCCGAGGCGAGCTCATCGAGCGTGTAGCGCACGTCGCAGCCGAGCTGCTCGATCCCGCGCGGAATCAGCGTGGGAGGACCGGCGACGGTGACCGTCGCGCCCATCCGCTGGAAGGCGATGATGTTCGAGCGTGCGACGCGCGAGTGCGCGACGTCGCCCACGATCCAGATCGACGCGCCGTCGATCCGGCCGAGCGCGCGGCGCAGCGTGTACACGTCGAGCAGCGCCTGCGTCGGATGCTCGTGCTTGCCATCGCCGGCGTTGATGATCGCGGCGCTGCACCATTTCGAGACGAGCTCCGACGCGCCCGCCCACGGCGTGCGCAGCACGATCGCGTCGGGCTTGTGGGCGCTGAGCGTGAGCACCGTGTCCTTCAGCGACTCGCCCTTCTCAACGCTCGAGCCGCTCGCGGCAAAGTTCACGACGTCCGCGGACAGCCGCTTGGCGGCGAGCTCGAATGAGCTGCGCGTGCGCGTGGAGGCCTCGTAGAACAGGTTCAGGACCATGCGCCCGCGCAGCGCCGGGACCTTCTTGATCTCGCGATCGGACACCTCGGAGAAGCGCTCTGCCTGGGCGGTGAGACGTTCGATCCCCGCGCGGTCGAGATCCTCGATCGAGAGCAGGTGGTTCATGCGGACGCCTCGACCACGCTCGGGACGGCGATCGTCACCGCGTCGATCCCGTCGAGCTCCCGCAGCATCACGCGCACGTGCTCGGCTCGCGAGGTCGGGAGGTTCTTGCCGACGTAGTCGGGGCGGATCGGAAGCTCACGGTGGCCGCGGTCGGCGAGCACCGCGAGCTGTACGCGCTGTGGGCGCCCGTACGCGAACAGCGCCTCGATCGCGGCGCGAGCGGTGCGGCCGGTGAAGAGCACATCGTCGACGATCACGACCGTGCGGCCGGTGACGTCGAAGTCGATGTGCGAGGCGTGCAGGACCGGCGCGTCGGGGCGCGTCGCGACGTCGTCGCGGTAGAAGCCGATGTCGAGGTCCCCGTGCGGGACCTCCGAGTCGAGCAGCTTCTCCAGCAGCTCGTGCAGCCGCCGCGCGAGAAAGGCGCCGCGCGTGTGGATCCCCACGAGCGCAGGCGCGGGTTGCGCGGGGTTGCGCTCGACGATCTCGTGCGCGATCCGCGTGAGCGCTCGCCGCACATCCTCCTCGCGGAGGACCACCTTCTCATTGCCTGCCACGGTTTCCTTCCTGGCCTCGCTGGACCGGGTTAAAGGATCATCGGGAATGTATCAGGGTGCAGCGGCGGCACCGGCCGGCGACGCGAGCGCGCCGTCCTCAGCGGCCTGCTCGCGCGCCTGGCGCTCGGACCAGCGCACGAGCGTCGCGCCACCGCGCTCCGGGAACGGCACCTCGATCGTGTCGAAATCGCGCGGAGCCTCGCTGGCGGGGAAGATCGCGCGCGCTTCGTCGCGAAGCGCTCCACCGGCGTAGCGGCTCGAGATGTGCGTCAGCGCGAGCAGCCGCACCTCGGCGTCGCGCGCCAGCTGCGCCGCTTGGCGAGCGGTGCTGTGCGAGGTCTCCCGCGCTCGCTCGAGCTCCTCCTCCGCGAACGTTGCCTCGTGCACGAGGACGTCGGCCTGATGCGCTGCGATGGCCAGCATCTCGCACGGCGCGGTGTCCCCCGAGATCACGATCTTGCGCCCTTCGCGCCGCTCACCCATCACCTGCTCGGGGCTCACCCCGGCAACGGTCTCGCCGCGCTGCAGGCGACCGAAGTCCGGACCGGGCTGGACGCCGAGCCGCTCCGCGAGCGCGGGGTCGAGTTCGCCCGGTCGCGCATCCTCGACCAATGCGTAGCCGAAGGAGGCGTCGCTGCGGTGGACGACGGGGATCGCGGTGATCGCGTAGCCGTCCCGCGTCACGGCCTGCGCGGGATCGAGCTCGACTACGTTGAGGTCGTAGGGCAGGCGGCCGTAGACCTCGCGCATTACCCCCATGAGCTGCTTGAGTCCGCGCGGGCCGTACACGCTCAGCGGTGTCGTGCGTTCGCGCAGCGCGAAGGACTTCAGCATCCCGGGCAGGCCCAGCCAGTGATCGGCATGAAAGTGCGTGATGAACACGCAATCGAGCTCGAGCAGCCCCACCGAGCGCAGCAGCTGGCGCTGCGTGCCTTCGCCGCAGTCGAACAGCAACCTGTCACCGCCGCGGCGGACGAGCAGAGCAGGCAGCCCGCGCCGCGCGCTCGGAACCGATCCTGCGGTGCCGGCGAAGAACAGCGAGAGGTCCATGGCCGCTACGGTAGCGGCGCGCGGCGTGCGCGTGTCAGCGCTGGCGCGCGCGGCGGCAAGCTCGCGAGGGCAAGGCGGGCAAATCGCGCCGCGCGCCCGCCAGCGAGGCGGCTAGGGCCGTCCCCGAACCGCGCCGTGTGGGAACCGGGCGCTGTCGACGCTGAGGAAGAAGTTCTTTGGAGTCTTCCCGAGCAGCCCGAGGAGCACCGGAGGCTCGTGCACGCAACTCGCGGGCTTGAAGGTCGAGCCGAGCGTGATCCCCGCGCCGACCCCGGAACCGCCCGCGAGGCTGCGGTAGATGCGAACACTCGTCGGTGCTTCGACGTTCTTCAGCTGCGAGAGCTGCCAGCAGAGTTCCGAGCTGGAGGCCTTGATCCTCAGGATGCCGAGAGCGGAGCCGTTCGGTGCCCCCTTGGGAGAGCCGTCGGTGCCCGATAGCCTCACACTGTACGTACCGATTTCACTGGTGGCGGCGTTCCGATTTCCGTCGCGCCTGGAGCCAGGGGTTGGGTCGCCTTGGTGGCAGACTTTGTAGGTGACGTGCTTGCGGCCTTATTCGAGCTGCCACAGCCCGCGAGCGCAACGAGCGTTGAGGCGAGCGCCACGGTGGTTCTGCGAGGCATGCACCCCTCCGGTTCGATCATTTAGCGTCGCCGGGCAGGTCCCGTCGCCGCGCCGCAGACCGAAGCCTACCCATCGAGGGTGCCCGTTCAGTTGCCGCTCCCCCAGGCGCCCGCACCCCCCCGGGCGCCGCCGCTAAGCTCCGAACCCAGGTTGTCGCCGCATCGGCGCCCGCGCCCGTAGCTCAGTGGATAGAGCGCTCGCCTCCGGAGCGAGAGGTCGCAAGTTCGAATCTTGCCGGGCGCGCTTGAGGTTTTGGCACTTGACCTCGGATCGGATGCCACGCCACTGCCAGCTAGTGCGAGAGCAATTCTTACCGCAGTAGCGCCGAGGAACGGACTCCGTCTTGTGTCCATTCTAGGCGGCTGCCGTGCAGCGCGAGCAATGCACGAGCCAGCCCTGCCCCAGAGGCGAGCAACCGTTGTCCGTCTCGGTCGACGACGCGCAGTTCGAAGGAGCGGGCTTCTTTGTGACCGGACCTGAACGCTTCGCGCCAGCGCACGTAGCGCTCGGCGATCCACGCCACGGATCCGTTCGACTTGACGACCACGTCCTCTGCCGGGCCTACGCCCACGTAGAGGTCTCCTCCACCGACATCTTCATAGTTGAGTGTCGGCGGAGCTACTTTGCCGCGATGCGGTCCGGTCGGAAGGCGGTGGACGACCCGGCCGGTGCTGAGGTCGCGGACGATGATGCCCCACTGCTCGCAGTCGCAGGAGTTGTACTTGGTGTCTTCCCCGGAGTCGGTCGCATAGGCAAGCATCGTGCGCGCGAGCGCAATCGTCCTTCGCCAGTTGTCGAGTAGACACCCGTACACGCAAGGGCCTGCATTGTCACCGTAACCGATGATTTCGCGGACTGGCACGGCGCGATGCCCGCGAGCGCACGCGCGTACGTCGGACCCTTCCTCGTACCCTTCCAGACCACGGCGGGGAAACCAGTAGACGGCTGCCCGCCTGTCGGAAACGAGGACATGAGCATGTCTCGGCGGGCATCGCGCGACCGGCGAAGGTGCCGCCGAGGTGGGCAAGGCCGCGACTCCGCTGCTCGCCAGAACGAGTAATAGAGCCACGCGCCGCATACACCGGAAACATCGGCCGTGCGTCAGGGTTGCTCCAGTGGCGCCGCGAACGTAGTAAACGACGCGCGCGCGTCATTACCGAGGCCGCCGATCGGCATTAGACTCGAGCAGCCGTGGCAATCCTTAGGCTCATCAGGTCAGAGCAGGGTCGAGAGGCCTACGACGCCGTCGCTGCAATCGTGGACCTAGGGCACAAGCACCCGCTAGGACTGATCATGCACGGTGCGACCGAGGTCGACGGGAAGATGCAGATCGCGGAGGTGTGGGACTCCAAGGAGTACGCGCGGCGCTTCGACGAGGAGCATCTCTGGCCGGCCGTCGAGGCCGCAGGCGTGCACAGAGCCGCGGACATAACCATCTTCGAGTTGGATCACCTCGTCACGCCGTAGGGTCTCCGTGACAGACCGGCTCCGCGCCGTGGCGTTGGACCTAGGCCGAGGCGAGCGCTATCTCGGGCAGTGCGCTGTCGAGCAGCGCTCCGACCAGCTCGGCCGGCAGGGGTCGCGCATATAGGAAGCCCTGGGCCAGGTGGCAGTTGAGCTCGCGTAGCGCCTCTGCCTGCTGGGGTGTCTCGATTCCCTCCGCGATCACCTCGACATTCAGGCTCGCGGCCATGTTGATGATCGCGGAGACGATCGAATCGGCGTCGCCGCCCTGCACGAGGGCGGCCACGAAGCTGCGATCGATCTTCAATGCGTCGATCGGGAACCGTTGGAGGTAGGAGAGCGAGGAGTAACCGGTGCCGAAGTCATCGAGATGGATCTCCACGCCGAGCGCTTTCAGAGCATCGAGCGTGTCGAGTGTTCTCTGGGCCCGGTCCATCATCGCGCTCTCGGTGATCTCCAGGTGCAGTGCGCTCGGGTCTAGACCGGTGTCGTGTAGGGCGCCGGCGACGATCTCGAGCAGTCCGGGCTCGACGAACTGACGCTGCGACAGGTTGACCGCGATCGTCGGCCCTGTGCCTGGCGACCGGCCCTCTCGCCACGCCGCCGCGTGGCGGCATGCCTCCTCGAGAACCCACTGGCCGATCGCGATGATCATGCCGTTCCTCTCCGCGACCGGTATGAACTCGCCGGGACTGACGAGCCCCCGCACGGGATGCTCCCACCGCACAAGGGCCTCGAGCCCGAGGACGCGGCATGTGTCGAGAGCGACGATCGGCTGATAGAGCACCCTCAGCTCGCCGTTCTCGATTGCCTTCGCGAGGTCGCTTTCCAGGCGCAGCTGCGAGCTGGCGTCACCTCGCATGACCTCGTCAAAGGTTTCGATGTGGCCTCCTCCGTGTGCCTTCGCGCGATACATCGCAGCGTCAGCCTCGCTGACGAGGTCCTCAGCATCCGAAGCAAGCCCGTGTGAGATCGCGATGCCGACGCTCGTGCCAACGACGAGCTCCACGTCCCCAGCAAGCACGAACGGCTCGCGAAGGGCCTTGATCACCCGGAGTGCGATCTCCTTCGCTTCCGCCGGTTCGGCAAGGTCCTCGCAGATCACGACGAACTCGTCGCCGCCGAAACGCGCGAGTGTGTCGCCTCCACGCATCAGTTGATCCAGCCGCGCGCCAACCAGCTTGAGCAGCTCGTCACCCATCGCGTGTCCGAGCGAGTCGTTCACCAGCTTGAACCGGTCGAAGTCGAGAAACAGGACGGCGACAACGGATTCGCGGCGCCTTCCGTGGGCCAGCGCAACTCGCAATCGGTCGAGGAACAGCGATCGGTTTGGCAGACCCGTGAGCGGATCATGAAGCGCCTGATGGCGGATCTCGTCCTCCGATCGGCGGCGTGCGACGGCGTCGGCGAGCAGAATCGCAATCGCCTGAAGGAAGTCGAGCTCATCCTGCGAGAAGGAGCGCGCGCTACTTGTTTGACAGCAGATCTCACCGAACGGCGTCTCGGGCCCGTGAATTCGCGCGACCAGGCCGGTCATCTCCGGGCCAGCCGGGCCGAGCGCTCGCCGCGACTCAACGACGGCTTCTCCACTGTCCAGAGCGGCCCAGTGGGCCACCGGGTGCGCTTCGGAGCGCTGACTCCGACTCAACCCGACGCAAGCGCGCACTCGCATGTCGTCTCCGACACGCTCGAGGATGGCCACGGTCTCTGTGTCGAGGATCATCGCGACGCTCGTCACGGTCTCCGCCATCAGCCGCTCGAGCTCCGCCCCCTCGAGCGCACGTTGGCCAAGGCTCACAATCGCGGCTTGCTGGTCGATGTTGCGCTTGAGCTTGCCCTCGGTCGTGCGTAGCCCTTCGCGCGCACCGTCGAGCGCGATCGTCGCACGGCCAACCTCCTCGAGCATCAGGTTGAAGCTGTCGGCCATTGCACCCACCTCGTCGTTGGCGCGCACACGGACAGGCTCGAGCTCGACGCGGGCGTGAGCCTGCTCGAGCTTTCCTTGGCTCAGGGCCTGCATTGCCGCGGTGAAGTCGGAGAGCGTGCCGCTCGCCAGGCGATCGGCGGCCTTGGCGAGTTCCTGGATGGCGTGACTGATGACGCCCGGCAGCACCAGACCCACGGCGACGGTCAAAAGCGCCACAGCCACAAAGATGTCCGAGAGCAGCGACACCAGTGCAGCCTGCCCACGGTCCACGTAACTGACCGCAAGCAGATACCCGCCGCCGTCCAGCATCATCACGGCGATCATCGCGCCTGCGAGCTTTGCCTGCAGCGAATGGCGCACTCCCACCTCGCCCGAGAGCCGCCGGTCAGATCGCTTGCGCCAGGCGTATGCGAGCGAGCCGGAGTAGGCCAATCCCAGACCCGCGAGGACCGTCGGCAGACCGAACTGCTGAAATCCCAGCAGGGTGGAGAGCGCCCAGCCGCAGGCCGCCACGACACCGAGCACGACCGTCCCGCGAGGAGCGCGATACGGCCGCTCCATCTGCGGCGCGTCCCGCCGCAGAAGCCAGACAGCGATACTCGGCAGCCCGATCGCGATCAGGTAGCAGAAGTTGGCCGCCGCGATCACCCACAGCGGGTCGCCGGAGAGCAGGAACAGAACCGCCATGCTGGCGGTGAGGATGGTCGCGAACCAGGGCTCGTCGACTCGATTGCGCCGCGCCAGGATCCTCGGCTGGAGCCCGTCCTCGGAGAGCTGGGACATCGTGCGCGACGCCCCCGCGAGGGGCTGCAACGTGCCGTGAAACATGTTCAGAACCATGAAGCCGACCGCGGCCGACTTGGCGCCCGCACCGAGCAGCGGTGCGAACGTCGGTCCGAGGGTTTGTGTCAGATCGCCCGCGATGCCGCCCGGTCCCACAACGCCCAGCCACACGACAGGCAGCACGATGAAGTACACCGTCGCCAGCCCGGCGCTCGCGAACATCGCCTTGGGCAGGGTGCGCCTGGGGTCGCTCATCTCGCCCACGTGGCAAGCCGCGGCCTCGAATGCGGGTGCGGCAAAGCCGATCAGATAGAGGCCCGCCATTGCGCTGGTGACCGCGCCAAAGGCGCCGTGGAAAGGGGTGTGCAAGTGCCAGGACGCTGCGGTGTGCCAGTCGACGCGACCGGCTAGCACCGGGATGATCGCCGACCCGAAAGCGAGCAGCACCGAGCCCGCGGCGAGGGGTCGCGACAGCCGCGTGACCCAGCGGATGCCGCATAGGTTCACCGCGGTGAACGCAAGCACGATCGCCGTCGCGAGCAGCTGAACCGGAACTCCCGGCAGATACCACTGGTGCAGAGCGCTGGCGGACAGGATCGCCGTCAGTCCGCAGGTGGGGATCCACCCCCACCAGTATGAGACGCCGGTGAGGTTCGCCAGTACCGGACTGTAGGGGCGAAATGCCTCCGCGCAGGTTGCGCAGATGCCGCCGACGCGGTTCGGCCACATCAGCACCAGCTCGATCCAGCCCGGAAGTGCCGCCCAGCTCAGCAGCAGCCCAACGGCCAGCAGCGGAAGCGCGCCCGTCCCCTGCGAGACGATCAATGCCCCGACGATGAACAGGCTCTGATTCGAGCCGCCCACAGCCAACGAGGTCGCGCCCCACCAGCCCACAGTCCGCGGGTGCGCCTTTGCGGTCGGCTCGTCCAGCGCGAAGGTTGATGCCATCTAGTGCTATCGGCACCCCGGTCGCCTGACGAGAGCTATCGGGCGCCCGACGCGCAACGCGATCGAAAGGGGGCGTGGCGAGTGCGCGGCACGACTAACCGGAGCTGACCGGCGGCAGGACCCGACCGTCATGAAGCATTGCCGGCGACTCTGGCGAGAGGTCGGGTGATGGTCGCCCGAGCCCGAAGCCCTGTCCCCCTTGAATGATCGCCGTCGAGGAGGGATCGCGCTCGTTGACTCCGCGCAGGAAGTCGAGCATGTCCTCGTCCTCGATCCCCTCAGCTATCACGAACGCGCCGGTCTGGCGGGCGAAGGTGGCCATCGCCATCAACACCGCCTGAGCTCCAGGCTCGGTGGAAGCTGTAGCGACGATGCTGCGGTCGAGCTTGACGAACTCCGCGTCGACGTTGCGCAATATCTCAAGACCGGAGTTACCCGTTCCAACGTCGTCGACTGCGATCTTGAACCCCTGCTCGCGTAGCTGCTTCAAGCGCTTGATCACCGACGCTGGTCGTGCCCCAAAACGCTCGGTCACCTCCACCACGACGTCCTCCGGACGCAGACCCGCACGCTCGACGGCTGGGGCGAGCCAGGAGTCTGCCTCGGCATCCAAGTCGAGCGTCAGCGGGGACAGGTTGATGAACAGCAGCACGCCCGGATCGAGCTCGGGAGCGAACTCGAGCGCGTTCTCCACGCACAACACGTCGAGCTGGTGCACGCGTCCTATCTGCTCTGCGATGTCAAAGGCCTCCGCCGGCCCGGAGAGCTCGTAGGAGGGATCGGGTCGGCTCAGCGCCTCGACACCGAGCAAGGTCTCTGAGTCGAACGTCCAGATCGGCTGGAAGACCGTGGTGAGGCGTCCCTCCTCGATCAGCCGCTGGACGGCCTCCTTCTTCTCGGAGGTGGTCACGAACACGCGCCCGCGTATGTCATCGAAGGCCGCGACGCGATTGCCTCCCTGGCGCTTGGCCTCATACAGCGCCGCGTCGGCCTCCGAGCGCAGGGTGTCGGCCTGCTGTCCGAGGCGCAGGCCGCTCACACCGATGCTGACCTCGACACCTGCGTCGGCGAGGTTGCGGCTCAGCCGCTGCGCGATGATCCGCGCGCCGTCCGCGTCGGTGTGGGCCAGCAGCAGTGCGAACTCATCCCCGCCGACCCTGTACGGACGGTCTCCGGGCCTTACCTGGCGCAGGACGTCGGCCATGCGAACGAGGATCGCGTCGCCATGCGGGTGGCCGTGGCGGTCGTTGATCCGCTTGAACGCATCGACGTCCAGTAGGGCCACGGCGAAGGGCTCCTGGTATCGCGCAGCGGACGCGACCGCCTGTGGAAAGTCGTCGTGGAAGGCGCGCTGGTTGGGCAGGTCGGTCAGCCCGTCGCGCGTAGCGCGCCGCAGGACCACGCGATGGTCGCGCATCAGGCGTCGGCCGCCGACCACGTAGAAGAGAGCACCGCCGCCGAGCAGCGCGAGCAGCCCGATCAGAGCGAGGATCGTCCGCACTTCGGCGCGCTGTGCATCGAGGGCGCTGTGGGTGTACGTCGTCTCATACGCGTAGCGACGACCCAAAACCGTGACCGGGACGACGAACTCGAAGTTACGAGAGTCCTGGTCGGGATCGCGCTCGCGCCCCGCGTAGGAGGTGCCATGTTCCAGGGCGGCGACGATGCGAGGGTTAAGGGGATCGGTTTTCCCCACAAGAGCATCGTTGGAGCTCGCTCTGACGACGCGCCGCGAGTCGACCAGGATCGCCTCGTCAACGCCGGGACGATGCGCAACGCTGTCGAGCAGCCGATCGACGGCGTTGATTGCGCCGGCTGCCGACTTCGAGCCCGAAGCCAGGCTTTCAAAGGCCTTCGCATCCGACGTATGGACCGCCGCGTAGGAGGTGATCTGCCGCTGCGCCAGGTTCCGATCCAGCATCACGTACGCCGCGATGCCCACCACCGCGGAGGTCAAAAGGACGGTCAGGAGCAGTCGAGCGCCAAAGGCAAACGACGAGCCATCCCTGCTCGCGCCATGAGGCCGCTGCAGCCAACGATACGCGTGAAGCAGCCGCGCGAACTGCGGCTTCGGCGGGTCCGTCGTCTGCGCAGTGGGTATTCGCTGCATCGCTCGCCATCGGCACGATCAGCGCCGAGCGCGAACGAGCAGCGCTGCGATCGTCGAATGATGCGGGGCCAAGGAGGAGCCGCGCGCAACGATGCGTGCGGCGGCAAGCGCGGGCCTGTTCGGATGCTGCGCGTGGGTCTAAGCTGTAGCTGGTGTCGCAGGAGAACGTCGAAACGATCAAGGCGGCGTACGAGCGCTTCGTCGCTAAGGGGGAGTTCACCGACGAGCTCGTCTCCCCCGACATGGTGTGGGACATGTCGAGGTTCCGCGGCTGGGTCGAGCAGGAGGCCTATCACGGCGTCGGCGGAGTTCACGAGATCGTCAGTGATTGGACCGACGTGTGGGATGCATGGGAGGTCGAGCCCGACGGCTTCTTCGACGCCGGCGACAAGGTGATCGTGATCGCGCGCCAGCACAGCCGCTCGGAGTTCACGAAGGTCCCCGTCGAGAAGATGATCGCGCAGGTCTGGACAATGCGCGACGGCAAAGCGACGCGGATGGAAGGCTATTCCGACCCCGCCGAAGCCTTCAGGGACGTCGGGCTCGAAGACAACTAGCCGCGTCGCCGCGCGGCGCTGCTCGCCTACGAACCCGCGCCATCAACTTCAACCACGACACGATCACGAACCTCCAGGTCGGGGTTCGGCTCCGGTGATCTCACCGTCACACTGACTCATAACCCGTTCGTGCACTTCACCACGGGCATGTTCGTCACGCAGCCCGCCGGCAACCAGGCGACCGTGAGCGCACGAGCACCGGCGGGAGGGCCATCATCGCTCCCGCCGGTGCGGCCCGGCTCGGCCTTACGGCGAGGTGGTCGGGAACTTTCCCGCGGTCTCTTCGGCCTCGCGCTGTGAGCTCTCTTTCGACTCGTGCGTTGCGTTCTCGTTCGGTTTGAAGGTCGCGCCCTGCGGCGCGCCTTCCGGGCGGCCCGGCGCCGGAGCGCCGGCCGCTGTCGAGACGGTGCTCGTGGTCGTCGCCGCGCCGCTCGAGGCCGCGCCGAACACGGTCGCGCCCACTGCTCCTCCGGCCAGCATCGACCCGGCGAGCGCTGCGGTGATCACGCCTTTGCGGATGGAATTCATCTTTTCTCCAGTCTCTTGCTTTCCTCGTAACGAGGCTCGGGAGCAAAGATGGCGAGCAACGCTCACGCGGGTGCGTGTGTTGCCTGGGAGTTGCCTAAGAACCGCGACTGACGCCAGAGACGCGGCGGACGCGGCTCAAACACTGCGGTGCAGCTGAACGGGCGGCCGGAGCCGGCGTTTTTCTCATGGGGGTTTCGCCGCGCGCGCTGCGGGGTAATTCAATGGTAGAAAGGAGAACCAAATGCTCGTAGCCCTTGCAGTACTGCTACTCATCGTTGCTCTGGTCGGCGGTGTCGCGATCAATCCCCTGCTGTTCTTGATCCTGCTTCTGGCCCTGCTCGTGTTCATGGGCGGCCGCCGTGGCGCCGTCTACTAGAACCGCAGTTGAACAACACCGCATGCGTCTGAGGCGTGCGCCGCATTCACCGCGGCGCACGCACGGGTGCAATTAGCTCCGCGCCGCTTTAGGGCGCTTACTGATCCAAAGGACTTTCGGGTGAACGCCCGGGAGCACGACGTTCACTGCCAAGCATCAGCTGAACCTGAAGGAGGACAAGACAATGGGTGATCGCACACAGCGTGCAGCCGGCGCCATCAAAGAGGTGAAAGGCCGCGTCAAGCGCGAGGCCGGCGAAGCGGAGGGACGACCCTCCACCCAGATCCGCGGCGCCGGCGAGGAGGTCGCCGGCAAGGCCAAGCGCGCTGTCGGCAAAGCCCGCAGCGCGGTGAAGAAGAACACGCGCTAGAAACGCGCGCGGTAAAAGCGGCTAGCGCCGCCCGAGCTTCGCCTGCAGCCGCTGAACGGCGACCATGGCCCGCTCAGCGCGACTGCCGGCGAGCGGGACGATCCCGAGCTGGCGCGCGAGGTCGTTCATGTCGTAGAAGGCCCGGTAGTCCGCGATCCGCCCGTCGCGCATCAGCCAGCGGTCCACGCCCTCGACGCGCATCGTGCGGCCGGTCGCCGCGAACCCCGGCGGTTCGATCGCCCCGCGATTCGTGCCGGACATCCGCCATGACCACAGCACGATCTCGCCGCTCGCCGCGAGAGCCGGCGGGTCGGGCTCCTCGAAGCGCAGGTCGGGAAACGCGCGGAAGCTCGCGCGCATGAACTCCTGAACCTCGTGTACGCCCCGCGCAGGCGCCGCGAGCGCCGGATCAGCCCACACGATGTCCTCGGTGACGAGCTGCGCGATCGCGTCGGTGTCGCAGCCGTTCCACGCCGCCATATAGCTCTGCGCGAACGCCCCGAGCTGCGCCGGAAGTGCCGTCGTCGTCTCGCTGAGCGCCACAGAGCAACCATATGTCCGCCAGCCGTGGGATGCAAGGCTTTTGTACGCCGATCTCGTGTGGTCCGAGCGCCGTGAGCGGGTAAGGAGGTGCCATGAAACGCGCTCCCAGGCGGCTGACGGGCCGCTACGAGCTCGAGGAGATCATCGGTCGTGGCGGGATGGGCGCCGTCTATCGCGCGCGAGACTTGGTGCTCGAGCGCACGGTCGCAGTCAAGCTGCTGCCCGCCGAGCTCGCCGAGCACGACTCGACGCGCCGCGCGCGCTTCGAGCGCGAGGCGCGCGCAGCCGCAGCACTGATGCACCCGGCGGTCGTCTCCGTCTACGACACAGGCGTTGACGATGGCACGCGCTACATCGTCATGGAGCACGTGCGAGGCCGCAGCCTCTCCGAGATATTGCTCGAGCAGGCGCCGCTCGCGCCGGCGCGCGCGGCTAACATCGCCGCTCAGATCGCGCTCGCGCTCGCGGCCGCCCACGCCGCGGGGATCGTGCACCGCGACATCAAGCCCGCAAACGTGATGATCGCCGAGGACGGCACCGTCAAGATCCTCGACTTCGGGATCGCGCGCTCTCTGCAGGACAGCATGCTCACGCAGGGCACAACGGTGCTCGGCAGCGCCAGCTACATGGCACCGGAGCAGGCGCTCGGCAAGCGTGTGGATCAGCGCGCCGACATCTATTCGCTCGGATGCGTGCTGTTCGCGATGCTCACCGGCAGACCGCCCTTCATCGGCGAGGCGCCCGCGGCGCTGCTTCACCAGCACGTCAACAGCCCCCCGCGCGCCCCATCCGCGTTGAACCGCGCCGTGCCCGGCGCTCTCGATGCCACGGTGCTCGCGATGCTCGCGAAGTCCCCCCGCGAGCGTCCGCAGAGCGCGGCCGAACTGGCCGAGTCGCTGCAAAGCGCGGTGCAGCCGCGAGCGCCGCACGAGGAGCCAACCGAAGCCACCGCCCGGCTCGAGCCCACCGCCGAGACCAGACCCCTCCCCGCCACGCCGCCGCGTGCTCGCGCCCGCCGAGGCGCCGTCGGGGTGCTCGGCGGCCTCGTGCTCGGGATGATCATCGTGATCGTCCTCGGAGCCGTACTCGGCTCGCCGCGCTCACGTCCCAGCGTCAGCGTCGCTGCGGCCTCGGCCGGGACCGCGAGCGTCCCCGCGCGCAAGACCCCGCGGGCGCGCGCACACAGCACCTCCACGCGCCGGCCGAGATCCGTCGCGCAGCAGGCCCCCAGAACCACGAGCACTCCGCGCACCAGCGCGCGTCCGAGCGTCGCATCGGCGGCCGGCGCGCTGAGCTCGCTGCTAGCAACGCAGGCGCAAACCGGAGCGCTCGACCCACGAATCGCCGCGCGGATGGCCGCGTCGCTCAGCGCGATCTCCTCCGCATTTGAACACGGCGATGTCGCGCAGGCGCAGCACCGGCTGCTCGAGCTCTCGCGCGCCGTTGAAGCTCTGCAGGGCGACGGTCAGCTCGCCCCGGCAGCGGCGGCGCCGCTCGCGAGCGCGCTCGCCGGCCTCGGCTCTGCTCTACTCGGCGGCTCGCCGCCGCCCGAGGCGCCCAGGCGCGCATTGCAGCCGAGCGGGCACAGCGAGCACGCTCCCGGCAAGGCAAAGCACGACCACGCAGCTCACGCCGACTGACCGCGCCGTGCCGTGCGCCTGCAAGGGCGCCCATCGCGCGCCAAGAGCACCTCCGGCAGGCAAAGCTCAGCAACTCCCCGCATGGCTGTAAAACCACGACATTTGCAGGGAAAGCGCGTGCAGGCGGGCTGATATACACGTCCAATCCAGCGTCCAGATGCACACGAAGCGCCCGCGTCGTCCGAAAAGAACGACACGAAGCTGCCCGTATCGGGCAACCACGCAAGCGAGAGCACCGAGCAATCGACGGCAAGGGGGCCGCACATGCAAGCCAATCGACACGATGGAGCCGGGACGGTCGAGCGGCCTGCGGCGCACGTCGAGCGCCTGGACCCCGTCGCGAACATCGCCAGTCACAGGCTGATGCGCAGGAGCGCATCGAGCGCACACGCGCGCTGCGTGTTCTCCGACCACCTGTCCGAGGACTGCTCGTGCCCGGTGTCGATCCCGGCCCGCACCGTCATCGCAGCGTGGACTCGCAGGCAGCGCGCCGGCGTACATGGCGACCGCTTCTTTCATTTCTCCTGGCGCGGTGAGGTCTGGCTGGGATACGGCCTGCGCGACGGAAGCATCCGCGGCGTCTACTGCCCCGCCCACAGCGCCGAGCGCGATGCACGCACCGGCGCCGACAGCGCCGACGCGCCGGGCTCGCTCGCGCACGCGCGGACAGACACCTTCGCGGTAAGCGCCTGAGCACGGGGCCCGCGCCCCGCGGCCCAATCGGGGCTGCGATAGAGTCGCGGCGATGAGCAGCGGAGGGACAGTCGCCAAGCTTGCCGGGTTGAGGCTCGCGATCGGCGCAGGTGCGTGGGCCGCGCCGCGCCTGGCGGGCAAGCTGTTCGGGCTGGACGCCGACGCCAACCCGCAGTCGCCGTATCTGGCACGCCTGTTCGGAGCTCGCGACGTCGCGCTCGCGTGGGGCGCGCTCAGCAGCGAAGGTGAAGCGCGCCGCCAGTGGCTGCTCGCGGGGGTCGCATGCGACCTCGCCGACGCGGCCGCCGGGATCTTCGGCGGGCGCAGCGGCTACCTCCCCGGACCCGCCAGCGTGCTCGTCACGGGCACCGCGCTCTCGGCAGCAGCACTCGGTGTGGCGTCCCTCAGCGAGCACTAGCGGGAAGCGTCCATCGCGATGAGCGCGCGTTGGAGCAGCGAGCAGGTCCCCGACCAGCAGGGCCGCACCGCGATCGTCACGGGAGCCAACAGCGGCCTGGGCCTGGTGACCGCGCGCGAGCTCGCGCGCCGCGGCGCCAGTGTGATCCTCGCGTGCCGTGATCTCACCAAGGGCGCCCAAGCGCAGCGCACGATCGAGGCCGCCGCCACGCCCGGCGCCCGCGTTGAGCTCTCGCAGCTCGACCTCGGCGACCTCGCCTCGATCGCGTCGTTCGCGGAGCGCTTCCGGGCTCGCGTAGAGCACAGCACGCTTGACCTGCTGATCAACAACGCCGGCGTGATGGCGCCGCCGCGCAGGGAGACCAGCGACGGCTTCGAGCTGCAGCTGGGCACGAATCACCTCGGGCACTTCGCGCTCACCGGACGCCTGCTCGAGCTGATGCAGGGCCTCAAGGACGCACGCGTCGTGACGCTCTCGAGCAACGCGCACAAGATGGGGCGAATCGATTTCGAGGACCTCCAGCACGAGCGCCGCTACAGACGCTGGAACGCGTACGGCCAGTCGAAGCTCGCGAACCTCCTGTTCGCACTCGAGCTCGACCGGCGCCTGCGCGCGAGCGGCTCAGCAGTCAAGAGCCTCGCCGCGCACCCGGGCTACGCGGCCACGAACCTGCAGTATGCAGCCGCGCCCATCCTCGACAGGCTGGTGATGCGCGTGACCAACGTGGTCATGGCCCAGAGCGCCGAGGACGGCGCGCTGCCAATCCTGTATGCCGCAACCAGCCCCGGCCTCGACGGCGGAACCTACATCGGCCCGGACGGGCCGGGAGAGTTCCGCGGGCGCCCCCACCTCTCCACCCCGACCCGCGCCGCACGCGACGAGCAGCTCGCCGAGCGCGTGTGGGAGCTCTCCGAGCAGCTCACAGGCGTGAGCTTCCCGCTGCAGACCTCAAGCGCGGCCTGAGCGCACGCGCCGCTCCTCGCCGGCGCGAGCGAGGTTGAACACCGCAACCCCCGCGCCGTGTGCGACACGCAGAGCCTGCGCTGTCCCCTCCTGCAGCGGCTCGCCGCTTCCGTCGAGGCTTGCGCCCGGAGTCCAGCAAACCACGAACGCCGCGTTGCTTTGAAGGTCCGCGCCGACGACCTCGTGGACGTCGCGTGCGCGCAGCAGCCGCTCGTCCGCCTGCAACGCGCGCCAGTCGGGATGCGTGCACGCTGCGAGCCGGCGCGCAGCGGCCGTCGGCTCGCCGAGCACGCGCAGCGTGCGCGGGTCGGCCTCGCGCCAGAGCTCCTCGCGAAAGTCCGCCCACGGCAGGTAGAGCTCCACCAGCCCCCGCCCAGCGACCGCGCCATTGAAGAACGCCTCATCGCAGCCCGGCGAGGCGCCCGTGCGCAGCACCCAGCCCGCGCGCGCGAGGCTCCGAGCCAGGCGCGCGATCCGTGCGAGCACCGCTGCCGGAGCCGCACGCGAGCCGATTCCCGCGTAGCTGCGTCCCTCGTGAGGCGGCGCAGGGAAGCAGGGCCGCTGCGGGCAGATGCCCGGCTGGCGTTCCCCTGCCAACCGGGCATCTCCGCGCCCCACCGGCTGGGTCGGGCGCAATGCTCCGGCGGCCGGGTCCCCTGACCGGCCGCCGCTGTGAGCGCCTACCAGCCGGACTGGTTTCCCCCCTTCCGCCCGGTGGAGCTCACCGGGCGAAGACATAGCCGCGCCGACACCTGTGCCCTGAGCGAGGACGTGGAGGTGCAGCGCAGCGCCGAGCGCAGCTTGGGCTCGCCGAAGCCCCTGCGCGTGCGAGAGCCGAGACCGCGCGCGGAGAGATGCATACACGCCTCGCGGCGAGAGCTCCACGCCTGGCGCTGCGGATGTTCACACAAGACTGGCCCTCCGTGGCGTTTCCCACTGGCGGCCGAGCTGTCTCGTGGAGACCCCTGGCTTTGCGCCCTCGCCTCACGGCGAGTTTGCCCTTTTCAGCGTGGTTGTCTGGTTACGCACAAAGTCTACGCGCTCCTGCCCGGTCGTGGGAGCCGTGGACGAATGTTCGAACGCGCTGCCGCCGACGAGCGCCCTCACCACGCGGAGATAGCTCCGCAGGGACGCTCACACCTCGAGGTAGCGCAGGACCACCCGCCCGATCACGAGCACGTCGCCGCTGCGCAGGTCCGCCTGCTGCACGCGCCGGCCGTTCACGAACGTCCCGTTGGAGCTGCGATCGTCAAGGATCCGCGCCCCGGAGGGTCGCGGCACGAGGATCGCGTGACGGCGCGAGACCGAGCTCTCGTCGAGCCGCAGGCCTGCTGAGAGCCCGCGGCCGATGTGCAGCGGGTCCTTGCCGAGCGGGATCAGCAGCGCCTCATCGGGGCCCTGGATCTCGACGTAGCGGCCGGGTTCCGCCGAGCGCGCCGAGGCCGCGCGCCGGCGCGCGCTCTCGTCGAGGCAGGAGATCGGATCGAAGCGCTCGGTGACGCCTTCGACGGTCGGGGAGCGGATGAGCGTTTGCGAGGAGTCCACAGCAAAGAGCATGCTACTGCGGGCACCTCAAGCGGCCATAAGAAAGTTCGAGAGATCCTACTCTCGTCGCTGCCCCGCTCGGCGCGCCCCAACGCCTACCCGCTGGCGTACCCTGAGCTTCAGCATGCACGCCTTGCCGCTCGCCCTCTCCGACGACGCGTGGGCCGCGGTCCAGCTCGGTCCGGTGCTCGCGGTGATGGCGCTGATGTACGCGCGCAGGGCGCGCACGCTCGCGCGGACGGGGCACCCGGTCGCGGGCGGACGCCAGGCCTGCTTCTACGGCGGCTTGCTGCTGATCGCCGCCGCGGTCAGCTCGCTCGGCGGCGCAAGCCAGGATCTCCTGTACGCGCACATGATCGAGCATCTGCTGCTCGGCGACCTGGCGGCGCTTTTGATCGTCCTCGGCCTGACCGGCCCGCTGCTCGCGCCGCTGCTGCGGATCGGCGTGTTCAACCGCCTACGGGTGCTCGCGCATCCCGCCGTCGCGTTTCCGCTGTGGGTGCTCGATCTGTACGTGTGGCACCTGCCCGCGCTCTACCAGGCCGCGCTGCGCCATCCCGAGCTGCATGCGCTGCAGCACGGCATGTTCCTCGCGGCGGGCATCAACATGTGGATGTGCCTGTTCGGCCCGCTGCCGATGCCGGCCTGGTTCGGCAACCTCGGGCGGCTCATCTACATAGTCGCCGTGCGCCTCGCCGGCACCGTGCTCGGCAACGTGTTCCTGTGGTCGGGCAGCGTCTTCTATCCGTACTACCTTCGCGGCGACGCGAGATTCCACATCTCTGCGATCGCCGATCAGAACCTCGCCGGCGCGGTGATGATGGTCGAGGAGTCGATCCTCACGCTCGCTTTGTTCTGCTGGCTGTTCCTGCGCGCGGCGCGCGAGGGTGAGGAACGCCAGGAGCTGCTCGACTTCGCGCGCTCGAGCGGCGTCGAGCTGAGCGAGGCGCGCGCCGCGCGCGCGGTGTCGGCCGGCAACGGCGCCGAGCTGCGCAGGCGACTCGCCGCGCGAGCCGGCGCGGGTGAGTCCTAGCTGTAGTTCCTGGGAACTACAGCTAACCGCCGGCGACCGCCGGCAGGATCGTCAGTTCCGCGCCGTCGCTAACCGGCGTCGCAAGTCCGTCGAGAAAGCGGATGTCCTCGCCCGCCACGTAGACGTTCACGAACCTCCTCAGCGAGCCGTCGTCGTCGGACATCCGCGCGCGCAGCTCCTCAAAACGATCGAACAGGCCGTCGAGCACCTCCTGCACGGTGGCGCCGTCGAGCAGCGCCTCCGCCTCGCCGCCGGCGGCCGCGCGCAGCTGCGTCGGGATCTTCACGAGCACCGTCATCACACGCTCGCGTGCTCTGCCAGTCCGGCCGTGAAGGCCTCGAGAGTGGGCTCGATCGTGCTCATCTCGAACGTGCCGCGCACCGCGTCGAGGGTCTTCAGGCCCTCGCCGGTGATGACCAGGACGACGCGCTCGTCGGGGTCTATGTCGCCGCGCTCCGCGAGCTTGGCGAGCACTGCGGTGGTCACGCCGCCTGCGGTCTCGGTGAAGACGCCCGTCGTCTGCGCGAGCAGCGCGATGCCCGCGCGGATCTCCTCGTCGCTGACCGAGTCCACCGACCCGCCCGTGCGACGCGCGAGATCGAGGGCATAGGGGCCGTCCGCCGGGTTGCCGATCGCAAGCGACTTGGCGATCGTGCTCGGCTTGACCGGGCGGCAGACCTCGTGGCCCGCGGCGAACGCGCTCGCGACCGGCGCGCAGCCGTCGGCCTGCGCCCCGTTCATGCGCGGCAGCGCGCCGTCGAGCAGGCCGAGCGCGCGCCACTCGTCAAAGCCCTTCGCGATCTTCGTGAACAGCGAGCCGGATGCGATCGGCACGATGCAGCGGTCGGGCAGCTCCCAGCCGAGCTGCTCGGCGATCTCGAATGCGAGCGTCTTGGAGCCCTCCGCGTAGTAGGGACGAAGGTTGATGTTCACGAACGCCCAGTCGCGCTCCGCGCACAGCTCCGTGCAGAGCCGGTTGACGTCGTCGTAGTTGCCCCGCACGCCCACCAGCCGCGTGCCGTAGACGCCGGTCGCGAGGATCTTCTGTTCCTCGAGGTCCGCGGGGATGAACACGTATGAGTCCATGCCCAGCGCCGCCCCGTGAGCAGCGACCGAGTTCGCGAGGTTGCCCGTCGACGCGCACGCGATCGTCTCGAAGCCGAGCTCGCGCGCACGGCTCGTCGCGACCGAGACGACGCGATCCTTGAACGAGTGCGTGGGGTTCGCCGCGTCGTTCTTGACCCACACCTCGCGCAGACCCAGGCGCGCGGCGAGCCTGTCCGCGCGGATCAGCGGCGTGCATCCGGCCGGCAGCCCGACGCGCGAGGCCAGCCTGCCCGAGGGTCCCGGGGGGCCGCCGGCGAGCGGCAGGAAGTCCGCGTAGCGCCAGATGTTCTGCGGACCCCCCTGGATGCGCCGGCGCTGCTCGGCGACGTCGCCCTGGAAGCCGCTGTGGTCGTAGGCGACCTCGAGCGGACCGAAGCAGCGCTCGCACACGTACAGCGCCTCGAGCGGATACCGGGCCTTACACTCCTTGCACTCCAGATGACTGACAGCCATGAGAGCTCCCTTCCATAGTCTTCGCCGTGTCACCGGTGTGGCGAAGATCGGAAGCCCGCCACACATCTCTCTGGAATTGGCACCTTCCCGCTGTGACATTGCGGTGGTTGCCGGGGTTTCGTAGGGCCAGTCCCTCCACCCCTCTGGATGTGTCCATCTGTATCTGCGCGGGGAAGTCTAGCAACGATCTCCACGTGAGTGCAACCCGAACGGCCCCGGTAACGCGAGCGCTCGCACGGTGTACGCGTTGCCGTGAGTCCCTCCACGCGCGAGCGCGAGCAGGCCACCGGAGCAGCGCCGATGGAGCTCGAGCCGACCTCCTCCGCGACGCGCCGGCGGATGCTGATCATCGTCAACCCCTACGCTGCGACCGTCTCCGACCGCCTGCGCCACCTCGTCGTGTACGCGCTGCAGGGGCGCTTCGAGGTCGACGCGGTGGACACCCAGGCGCGCGGCCACGCGGTCGAGCTCTGTCGCGAGGCTGCGCACGAGGGCTATGACGTCGTCGTCGCCTTTGGCGGCGATGGGACCGTCAACGAAGCGGCCAACGGCCTGCTCGGCTCGCGCACGCCGCTGTGCGCCCTGCCGGGCGGCTCGGCGAACGTGTTCGCGAAGATGCTCGGCATCCCCGGTGAGCTCGTCGACGCGACCGAGCATCTGCTCGCGATGGCTGACGACTGGCACCCGCGCAAGGTGGATCTCGGCATCGTTAACGGCCGCTACTTCACGTTCGCCTCGGGCCTCGGGCTCGACGCGAGCGTGGTCGAGCGGGTCGACGCGAGCCCGCATCTGAAGGCGCGCTTCGGCGCCTACTACTTCACCTGGGTCGCGGTCGGGACGTTCATGCGCCGCTACCTGCTGCGTCCGCCGCGGCTGCAGTGCGAAGCGGGCGGGCGCACGCTCGCGGGCGTCACCGCGATCATCCAGAACGGCTCGCCGTTCACCTACTTCCAGAACCGGCCGATTGACGTAGCCGAGGGCGCGACGCTCGACTCCGGCGCGCTTTCCGCCGCGGTGCTGCACCGCGCGACCGCCCTGTCGATGCCGTTCATCGCATGGCGCGCGTTCTCGCGCAGCGCGCGCGTCACTCGCCATCGCCAGGTCAGCGGCCTGTCGAATCTGAGCGAGCTCACCGTGCGCAGCGCCGACGGCCGCGCACTGCCGCTGCAGGTCGACGGCGACTATCTCGGCGAGGTCGCCGAAGCGCGGTACTCGATCGTGCACGACGCTCTGAACGTCGTCGCGTAGTGTCGTGAGTCACGACACTAGGCGCGCTACGCAGCTGCGCCGGGTGTGATGCGATAGGCGTCGAACACCGAGTCGATGTTGCGCAGGCGCGAGATCGCGCCTTTCAGCGTGTGGCTGTCGGCCACCTCGACCACGAAGCGGTTCTTGACCATCGGCGGCGTCGACAGGCACCGCGCTTCGACGATGTTCGCGCCCGACTCCGAGAACGCGCGCGAGAGATCCTCGAGCAGGCGGTGGCGATCCCACGCGTCGATCTGTATCTCGACGATGAAGCTCGCCGACTGCTCGCCCTCCCAGGAGACGCTCGTGAAGCGATCGGGGTCCTTGCGCAGCAGCGCCACGTTGGTGCAGTCATCGCGATGGATCGTGATTCCGCGGCCGAGCGAGATGTAGCCGACGATCTCATCGCCCGGCACCGGACGGCAGCACTTCGCGAGGCGCAGCATCACGTCGTCGACGCCGTCGACCGTGATCCCGTACTGGCCCGAGGACTTCGTCGGGCGCCGCCGCGCGCGCCCGACGCGCAGCAGATCCGCGGCGCCCTCCTCGCCGTCGGCGGACTCGCCGTGCTTCAGGCGCTGCATCACCTTGTTGACGACCAGCTTCGGCGAGACCTTCGCAGCGCCGAGCGCGATGTAGAAGTCGTCCGCCTTGCGGTAGCCGACCTCGCGGATCACGTCCGCGAGCAGCGCCGAGCCGGTGATCTTCTGAGCCGGGAGGCCCTGCCTGCGCAACGCCTCCTGCAGCAGCTCGCGTCCGGTGTGCTCGGTGTCCTGGCGCGACTCCGCCTTGAACCACTGCTTGATCTTGTTGCGCGCACGCGTGGTCTTGACCGTCGCCAGCCAGTCGCGCGAGGGACCCCGCTCGCGCTTGGCGGTGAGGATCTCGACGATGTCCCCCGAGCGCAGCTCGTAGTGCAGCGGCACGATCCTGCCGTTCACGCGCGCGCCGACGCAGCGATGTCCGATCTCGGTGTGCACCTCGTAGGCGAAGTCGAGCGGCGTCGCTCCCGACGCCAGGGACTTGACCTCGCCCTTGGGCGTGAACACGTACACCTCCTCCTCGAACAGGTCGGTGCGCAGCGTCTCCATGAACTCGTTGGGGTCCGAGAGCTCCTTCTGCCAGTCGAGCATCGAGCGCAGCCACTTGAGCTTCGCGTCCTCGCCCGGCGTAGGAGCGCCCGCGCGATCACCCTTGCCCGAGCCGGGCTTCGGCTGCTTGTAGACCCAGTGCGCGGCGACCCCGAACTCCGCCATTTCGTGCATCTCGTGGGTGCGGATCTGGATCTCCAGCGGCCTGCCCTCGGGGCCGATCACCGTCGTGTGAAGCGACTGGTACATGTTGAACTTGGGCATCGCGATGAAGTCCTTGAAGCGGCCCGGCAGCGGCTTCCACAGCGAGTGGATCACCCCGACGGTCCCGTAGCAGTCCTTCACTGAGTCCACGAGCACGCGCATCGCGGTGAGGTCGTAGATCTCGTTGAACTCGCGTCCCTTCTTGGTCATCTTCGAGTAGATCGAGTAGAAGTGCTTCGCGCGCCCGGCGATCTGAGCGCGGATCGCCACCTCCGCGAGCTCCGCCTGCAGGTACTCGCCGGCCTCGTTGACGTAGCGCTCGCGCTCGTCGCGCTGCTGCGCGACCAGGCCCTTGATCTCCTGATACTTGCGCGGGTGCAGCGTCGCGAACGCGAGGTCCTCGAGCTCCCACTTGATCGCGTGGATCCCGAGCCGGTGCGCCAGCGGCGCATAGATCTCGATCGTCACGCGCGCCTTCTCCATCTGCTTCTGCTTCGGCATCGCATCGATCGTGCGCATGTTGTGCAGGCGGTCCGCGAGCTTGATCAGGATGACCCGCACGTCGGTGGCCATCGCGACCATCATCTTGCGGTAGTTGTTCGCCTGCGCCTCGTCGCGCGACTGGAAGGTGATGCCCGTCAGCTTCGTCACGCCGTCGACGATCCCCGCGATCTCCTCGCCGAAGCGTTCGCGCACCTCCTCGATCGACGCGGAGGTGTCCTCGACGGTGTCGTGCAGCAGCGCCGCACACAGCGTCTCGGTGTCGAGGCGCATGTTCGCGCAGATCCGCGCGACGCCGACGGGATGCACGATGAAGTCCTCGCCCGACTTGCGCCGTTGCGCCGCGTGGTGCTCGCACGCGAACACGAACGCGTCTTCGACGCGCTCGCGCTCGATCTCGACCGCCGAGTCGGCCGCGTGCTCGGAGACGATCGCGAACAGGTCGCTCAAGAGCCGCCGCTCGGCCGTGCTCAGGCTCAGTCGCGGCTGCGGGGGCTTGTGAGCCGGCACTGGCGCTGCAACCGCACCGTCGCGCTCGCCGGGCGCGCCGACGTCGCCGCCGCGCTGCGCGCGGATCTGCGCCACCGCCGCGCCGTCGCGGACATCGGTCGGGTCGCGGACCTCGGTGGCCTGTACGCCCTTTGGATCCTCAGGGATGGCCATAGCAACAGGGTAGGGGACCGTGCGCGATCATCCAAGCGCGCCTCATGGCGCCGCGAACAGCACCAACTCGCCCTCCTGCGGATCCGCCTCCCGGGACGCGCGCTGCGCGCGGATCTCCGCCGCGCGCGCCGTGCGCAGCACCAGCCGGGGCTCGCTCACCCCGTTCCACTCGTTGACCTCGAGCGTGAACGTCGCCTGCGCGGGCTCTCCCTCGCTCACCCCCAGGCGCTTGCCGAGTCCGAACGCCACCGCCCGCGCGCTCACCCCCCTGGAGCGCACGGTGAAGCGCGCGTGGCGGCCTTCGCCCATCGCCCTGACGTCGGCGAACGTGGCGTCCTCGAGCAGCAGCGAGACCTGCGGGTTGCCCCGGCCGAACGGCGCCAGCGCTCGCAGCTCCTCCGCGAGCGCCATCCCGAGCTCGTCCCCGCCGACGACCGCATCGACCCGCTCCACCGGCGCGAGATCCTCGGCGCTCAGCACGCTGCGCGCATGGCTCGCGAGCGCGAGCGCGAAGTCCTCGACGCGCGCGCTCTCCAGCTCGAGGCCGGCGGCCGCACGGTGGCCGCCGAAGCTGAGCAGATGCGGCGCGCATGCGCTCAGGCCGCCGAGCAAATCGAAGGCCTCGATGCTCCTGCCCGAGCCCCTCCCCCGCTCCCCGTCCAGCGCGACGAGCACGACCGGGCGGCTGTTGCGCTCGGCCAGGCGCGCCGCGACGATCCCGATGACGCCGGCATGCCAGCCCTCCCCGGCGAGCACATACGCGTGGCGCTCGCCGAGCTCGGAGATCTGTGCTTCCGCCTGGTAGCGGATCTCTGTCTCGAGCTGCCTGCGCTCGCGGTTGGCGCCGTCCAGCTCCAGTGCGATCTGCCGCGCGCGCTGGGGATCCTCGGTCATGAGCAGCTCGAGGCCCGCGTCGGCACGGTACAGGCGCCCGGCGGCGTTCAGCCGCGGGGCGAGCGCGAAGCCGATCGCGCGCTCGTTCACCTTCGACGCGTCCACGTTCGCGAGCGCCATCAGCGCGCGCAGGCCCGGCTTGCTCGTCCGCGCGAGCGCCCCCAGGCCGCGGCGAAGGAGCGTGCGGTTCTCGCCGAGCAGCGGCACGACGTCCGCGACCGTCGCGAGCGCGACCAGGTCCAGGTCCTCCTGCAGCCGCGCGCGCGCCGTGCGCAAAGCCGCCGGATCGAAACCGCTCGAGCGCGCCGCCGCTTCGATCAGCGCCTGTGCGAGCTTGTGCGCGACCGCGGTCGCGCACAGCTCCGCGCACGGATAGGAGCACAGCGCGGGATGCACGATCGGCGCGCGCGGCAGCTCGCCGTCGGCGGGCGGCGCATGGTGGTCTGTGATCAGCACCTCCATCCCGAGCGCAATCGCGCTGCGCACCTCCCGCGCCGCGCCGATCCCGCAGTCGGCGGTCACGAGCAAGCGCGTTCCGCGATCCCAGAGCCGCTGGATGGTGCGCTCGTTGAGCCCGTAGCCATCGCTCGCGCGATCGGGCAGGTAGGTGTCGACGCTCGCCCCCAGCGCGCGCAGCGCGCGAAGCAGGACCGCGGTGGAGCACACGCCGTCCACGTCGTAGTCGCCGTGGATCGTGATCGGCGCTCCCGCGCGCACGTGGCGCAGGAGTAGCTCGACCGCCTCGCCGATGCCGCGAAAGCGCTCGGGCGAGTGCTCCTCCTCGGCCGCGAGGAAAGCGCGCGCGCTCGCCGGCTCGGGGAACCCGCGCCGCACGAGCACCTGTGCGAGCGCACCGCTGACACCGAGCTCGCGTCGCAGGCGCTCGACCGCGCCGTCAGCGCACGGGGCTATCTCAAAGCGGGGCGCATGCACCCCGGCCACACTACGGCCGCGCACCGACGGAAACCCGGCGCGCGCACGCCAGTCGCACGCGGCACGGCTCGTGTACGGCCCGCGGGCGCCGACTCGTGTTAGGCGGGTGGGCGGCGCACCGCGACGCGCTCGCGGCGCACGCCCTCGAGATACACGAGCGCAAGGCCGACCAGCGCGCCCGGCACCGCATAGAGGACCACGCCGACGTTCGTCGCCTTTTCCCCGGGCACCTTCAGCGCCGAGACTTTTACGCCGTAGATGATCAACCCGACGATCACCGCGCCGATCAGCGAGCCGATCAGAGCGCCGACGATCCCACCCCAGAAGCGGTCGGGCAGAAAGATCGTGAAGTGCCAGATCGCGAGGCCCATGATCACCCAGCCGAGCATGCCCATCAGCGCGACCTGCCGTGACGACGATTGCGGGGGCGGCGGCGCTTCTCGCGCTTGGCCTCTTCCTTGAGCACGAGGTCCTCGGGGGCGAGATCCGCGGCCGGGTCGCGCTCCGGCGGCGGGACCTCCGCGGTGGTGCTGCGCCGCGCCGCGCGCGCACCCGCTGCGGGCTCGGCGTCGACGTCGAGGTCGGCGACGAGTTCCTGGAACTCTTCGCGCGAGACCCGCGCGCCCGGTTCCTCCGGTGCGACCAGCGATCCGCGCCGCGTGCGCGTGCGCTTCTGACCCGGGTCGATGTCCTCCGGCGCGCCGGTGGCGGTCGTCGCGTACGCCGGCACGGCGCCCAGTTCGTGCTCGATGCGCGAGCGGCGCACATGGAAGGCGCCCTCGCGTTCCTTCCAATGGGTGAGCACCGGAGAGGCGATGAAGATCGAGGAGTACGCACCCGAGGCGATCCCGACCATCAGCGCGAACGCGAAGTCCTTCAGCGTTTCCCCGCCGAACAGCAGCAGCGCGAGCACCGGCAGCAGCGTGCAGAAGCTCGTCGCCATCGATCGCGTCAGCACCTCCGCCATCGAGCGGTTGACGATCTGCGAGAAGACCGCGCGCGGCATCCGCGGCACGTTCTCGCGCACCCGGTCGAACACGATGATTGTGTCGTAGAGCGAATAGCCGAGGATCGTCAAAAGCGCCGCCACGGTCGCGGTCGTCACTTCCCTGCCGGTGAGCGAGTACACGCCCGCGGTGATCAGCAGATCGTGCATCAGTGCGATCAGCACCGGCACCGCGTACTTCCACTCGAACCTCAGCGCGATGTACGCGGAGATGACCAGCAGCGAGGCGATGATCGCGATGATCGCGCTCCTGGCGATCGTTTTCCCGAATGTCGGACCGATCGAGGTCGATGAGAAGTTCCTCGTGCCGAACTTCGCTTCGAGCGCCCCCTGCACCCGCTTGACCTTCTCCGGCGTCAGCGTCTTCGTCGAGATCTGATAGCCCTGGCCACCGACGTTCTTGGTCGTGATCTTCTGCACGTGCGCGTTGCCGTAGCCGGCTTCCGCGATCGCCGCGGCGACCCCCTGCTCGCTCGCTGGCTTCGCGAACGCCGTCTGGATGCGCGTGCCGGACTTGAAGTCGATCCCGAAGTTCAGCCCTTTGCCGCCGACCGCCAGCGCGCCGATCAGGAGGATCGTCCCGGACAGCGAGAAGAACCACTTCGAGGCGCCCATGAAGTCGAACGTCCAGGAACGGCGCCTGCGCCCGGCCCCCAGCGCCGCGGGGTGCGTGACCAGGCGCGAGCGTGACATCGTGCCCAGCGCCGCCTGCGTCGCCAGCACCGCGGTGAACAGCGACGCGAGCGTGCCGATGCCGAGCGTGAACGCGAATCCCTTCACTTCAGCGGTTGCGAGCGCAAACAGGATGAACGCGGTCATGAAGGTCACGACGTTCGCGTCCACGATCGCCGCAAAGCCGCGCCGGTAGCCGGTCGCGATTCCCGCGATCACCGATCTTCCGCCGCGGATCTCCTCCTTCACGCGCTCGAAGATCACGATGTTCGCGTCCGCGGCGACGCCGATCGTGAGGATCAGACCGGCGATGCCCGGAAGCGTCAGCGTGATCGGGATGAGCTTGATCAGGGCGAAGAAGTACACGCCGTAGATGAGCAGGCCGCCGACCGCGATCGCGCCGAGCACGCGGTAGAAGACGAGCATGAACAGGCACACGATCGCGAAGCCCGCGAGGCCCGCGATCAGCCCCTGGTTGAGCGCCTGTTTGCCGAGCGTCGCGGAGACCTGCGAGCGCGAGATCAGCGCGAGCTTGATCGGCAGCGCGCCGGACTGGAGCTCGTCCGCGAGTTCCTGCGCCGTGCCGATCGTGAAGCCGCCCGAGATCTCAGAGCCGCTGGACGCGTCGATCCCTTCCGGGTAGCGCGTGTAGTCGATCGAGGGGACGGTAATCAGCTGGCCGTCGAGCGCGACCGCGAAGTGCTGCAGCGCCGCTTCCTTGGGCACCCCGGGAAGCTGCGCTTCCTGGCCGCGGTGCGCGATCTTCTTGGTGACGCCTTCGAAGATGCCCTTGCCGCGCGCGCTGAAGCCGAAGTTGACGTTCGGCTGCCCGGTGGCGCCCGAGCCTTCGTCGAAGCCCTGCTGCGGATGGGTCACGTCTGCGCCGGTCAGCACCGGTTCGTCGTTGATCACGTACCAGCTGTTCGGCGAGCGGTTGGTCACCTTTCCGCCGGCGGATTCCACCGGGTGCGCCTGCACCAGCACCGTGCCGGGGTTAACGCGAACCACCTTCGGCTTCGCGCCGACCGGCGGCTTGAAGTTGTCGGCGTAGAGGTTCTTTTCGCTTTCCTCGGGGCCGCGCAGCACCTTTTCGTGCGCGCTGTCGAGCAGGTACCAGCTGCCGTAGATGCAGCCGCTCGACTGCGGCGTGCATCCCGGCGACCAGGTCGTGTCGGTCCGGCGCAGCACGGGCGGGCGCTTCGCCGCGCGCAGGACCGCCTGGTACTCGGTCAGCCCCGCGGTCACGCCGCCCGCGCCGGTCGAGGTCGAGTCCCCGGTGACCGTGCCTTCGGTGGGTGATGGCTGCCCGCTCGGGCCGATCACGTTCGGCTCCCAGTCGTAGAAGTACAGCTGCGCCGTCTTGCCGACCTCGTCCTGGGCGCGCGAGGCGTTGGTCACGTTCGGCAGCGCCACGTCGATTTCATCTGCGCCCGAGCGCTGGATTTCGGGCTGGGCGACGCCGAGGGAGTCGACGCGTTTGCGCATGACGTCGATCGCCCGGTTGAGCGATTCCGCGTCGACTTTCGCCTGCGCCGTCGGCTTGCCCTGGTAGATCAGCTCGACGCCGCCCTTGAGATCGAGGCCGAGGCGCGTCTTTTTGGTCGCGATGACCGCAACGGACCCGGCTATCAACCCCGCGACGATGAGCAGGATGAAGGCGTTGCGGCGGCGGTCGGTCATGCCCTGAGCAGACTACTTGTCGGGGGTGAGCACGAGCAGCAGCCCGCCGTCGCCATCGTAGGCGGGGAACATGTCCGCCTTGGCCCCCGCCACCACGTCGCGTTCGCCGCTGACCTGCACCGGCACCTCGAGCGCGCGCACGCCCCATTCGAGGACTTTCGTCACCGGATCGTCGCCGTTGGCGAACTCGAGCCCCAGCACCTGCTCCACCGGCTGGCCGATCACATCCTCCTCCTCGAGTCCGGTGAACGCGAAGGAGTTCTTGCCGCAGCCGACGACGCGGCCCTCGCCGTCGCAGACGAAGAACGCAGCGTCCGGCGCGGGGAAGTAGTCATCGAGAAGTTCGAACAGGAACGCGAAGCCGCACTTGGCACAGCCCTTGCGCTGGCGGGTGAAGCCGATGTTGCGATCGAGCTCGCTCGTGCGATGTCCGCAGTTCGGGCAGATGAACGGGTGGGCCATGCTCCCCACAGACTACGAAAGCCGGAGCCCGCAGGCCACCGCCACCCGTACCGGCCGCGGCGCCTGCAGCCGCCGCTCAGAAAAGCGAGGAGTCGGCGCGCTCGGAGCGCTCGAGGCCGAGGTGCGCGAACGCCGCCGCGGTCGCCGCTCGTCCCCGCGGCGTGCGCGAGATGAAGCCCTCCTGCAGCAGGTAGGGCTCATACACGTCCTCGAGCGTGTCCTCCTCCTCGCCGACCGCCACCGCGAGCGTCGAGAGGCCGACGGGGCCGCCCGCGAACTTCACGCAGATCGCGCGCAGGATCGCCCGGTCGAGCCGGTCGAGACCCCGCTCGTCGACCTCGAGCATCTCGAGCGCCGCGGCCGCGGCCTGCTCGGTCACGACCCCCTCCATGCGCACCTCCGCGTAGTCGCGCACGCGCTTGAGCAGGCGGTTGGCCACACGTGGCGTGCCGCGGCTGCGCGCCGCGATCGCAAGCGCGCCGCGCTCCTCGAGCTCGATCTCAAGGATCCCCGCCGAGCGGCGCACGATCACCGCGAGCTCATCCACCGCGTAGGGCTCGAGCCGCGCCTGGATCCCGAAGCGGTCGCGCAGCGGCGTCGTCAACAAGCCCGTTCGCGTCGTCGCCCCGACGAGCGTGAACGGCGGCAGCTCGAGCGTCACGACGCGCGCGCCCGCGCCCTGGCCGACCGTGATCGGCAGGCGGCGGTCCTCCATCGCCGGATAGAAGGTCTCCTCGAGCGTGCGCGGCAGCCGATGGATCTCATCGACGAAGAACACGCTGCGCGGCTCGAGCGCGGTCAGGAACGCTGCGATGTCGCCCTTGCGCTCGAGCGCCGGGCCAGCGGTCTGCACGAACGGCACCTCGAGCTCCGCCGCGACGATCTGCGCGAGCGAGGTCTTGCCGAGCCCGGGCGGCCCTGCCAGCAGCAGATGATCCAGCGCCTCGCCGCGCGCCGCACACGCCTCGATCGCGACGGTCAGCTGCTCGCGCAGCATGCGCTGGCCGACGAACTCCTCGAGCCGCCGCGGGCGCAGCGAGCGATCGAGCTCATCCTCCGCGAGCAGATACGGCGTCTGGATGCGCTGCTCGGTCTCGCCCGGCGCGCTCATGGGATCGACCTGGCCATGCGCAGCGCCTGCGCGATCAGCTCCTCGGCGTTCTCGCCCTGCGCCTCGCCGAGCAGCTCCTCGACCTCCGCGGGCGCGTATCCGAGCTCGAGCAGCCCTTCCCGCGCGAGTGTCCGCGGATGCTCGCGCTCGCCGCGCCGCGCGATGATCGGCGTGCGCGTCCCCGCGGCGAAGCCGCTCTCTATTCCAACCTTCTCGCGCAGCTCGACGATGATGCGCTCGGCGGTGCGCTTGCCGATGCCCGGCACTGCCTGAAAGCGCGCCGCGGAGCCCGCCGCGATCGCGTCGATCAGCTCCTGCGCCGGCCCTGCGGAGAGCACCGCGAGCGCGACCTTCGGACCGACGGCCTGAACCGCGAGGAGCATCAGAAACAGCTCGCGCTCCTGCTCTGCGTGGAACCCGTACAGCGCGAGCGCATCGTCGCGCACGATCAGATGGGTGTGCAGCGTGACGAGCTCGCCGACCGCCGGCACATGGCGCAGCGTCTCCGCCGAGACTGCGACGCGGTAGCCGACGCTCTCGCACAGCACGATCACGTGGTCGGCGCGGCGCACCGCGACCTCGCCGCGCAGCAGCGCGATCATGCGCTCGCCTGCGCGAGCGCGTGCGACAGCGGCGCGCGGTTGGCGTGGCAGATCGCGACCGCGAGCGCGTCGGAGGCGTGATCGGATGCCGGCTCCGCAGCGAGCCCGAGCAGCGTCTTGACCATGCGCGCGACCTGCTGCTTCTGCGCGCGGCCGCTGCCGCAGACCGCGCTCTTGACCTGCTGCGGGGTGTAGCCGGCACACGGGACCGCGCGCCGGCCCGCCGCCAGCATCACCGCTCCGCGCGCCTGGCCCACGGCGAACGCGGTGCGCACGTTGGCGCCGAAGTACAGCTCCTCGAGCGCCACCGCATCCGGCAGGTGCTCCTCGAGCAGCGCCTCCACGGCCGCGTGGATCTCTGCGAGGCGCAGCTCGGCGGGGCTGCTCGCGCGCGTGCAGATCACGCCGCCGTCGAGCGCGATCAGCCTCGCCCCGTCGCGGGTGATGACGCCGTAGCCGGTGCTTGCCAGGCCCGGGTCTATGCCGAGAACGATCACGGACTGTGATTCTCCGCCGCTCATCGGACGCCTGCCTGCCTTACGCTGCGCCGGTATGAGCGCCGAGCCGATCGACTTCGAGGCGGAGGGCCTGCTCGACGGGCTCGAGGGAGAGCAGCGTGCCGAGCGCCTCGCGCTGCTCTCCGAGCTGAGCGCCGAAGGCGTGCCGCTCGCCGACCTGCGGCGCTCGACGACGACCGGCGCGGTGATGTTCCTGCCGGCGGACCGCATGATCGTGGGCACCGCGCGCTACACCAGCGCCGAGGTCGCCGAGCTCTCCGGGGTGGACCCCGAGTTCCTCGTCAGCGTGCGCCGCGCGATGGGCCTGCCGATCCCCGACCCGGACGAGCCGGTGTACACCGAAGCCGAGCTCGAGTCGGCGCGCAGGATCAACGTCGCTCGCGCCGCGGGGGTCTCAGACGTGGAGATGCTCTCGCTGGTGCGCGTGCTCAGCCGCGGACTCGCACAGGCTGCGGAGACGCTGCGCGCGATCCCGCTGCGGGTGGTCCTGAAGCCCGGCATGAGCGAGAGCGAGCTCGCCCGCCAGTACGCGCAGGCGGTCTCCCAGCTCTACCCACTGCTCGACCCGATGCTCAGCAACCTGCTCGTGCTGCACCTCAGGCAGTTCACGCAGAGCGAGGTGATCAGCGCGATCGAGCGCGGCGGCGGGCAGCTCCCGGGGTCACGCGAGGTCGCGATCTGCTTCGCCGACCTGGTCGGCTTCACGCGCCTCGGCGAGGAAGTCCCGCCGGATGAGCTCGGCCGCCTCGCGGCGCGCCTGGACGAGCTCGCGAGCGAGGTCGCCGAGCCGCCGGTGAGGCTCGTAAAGACGATCGGCGACGCCGCGATGCTCGCCTCCGCAGACCCCGAGCCGCTCGTGGAGGCCGCGCTGCGACTGATCGACGCGGCCGACGCAGAGGGCGAGGACTTCCCGCAGCTGCGCGGCGGCGCCGCGCTCGGGGTCGCATTGCCGCGCGCCGGCGACTGGTTCGGGCGCCCGGTCAACCTCGCCAGCCGGATCACCGCGGTCGCGCGCCCCGGCAGCCTGCTGGTCGAGCGCGAGATGCGCGACTCAGCGCCCGAGCGCTACCGGTGGTCGTTCGCGGGCGAGCGCCGGCTGCACGGCATTCGCGAGCCGGTGCGCCTGTTCCGCGCACGGCGGCTCGAGGCGTGAGCGGCGCGCCGGCGCCTACTCGAGCGGCACCGCGCCGACGGTCGTCGCGCCCGCGCGCGCGAGCTCTGAGGACGCGTCCGCGTCCTTGCGCGTCGTCCTCCGCCACGGCGCCGCGCCCGAGGCCCACAGGTCGTTCAGCGCGACCGCGTCCTTGTAGGTGTCCATGCACTCCCAGAAGCCCTCGTGTCGGTGCGCGCGCAGCTCGCCGGCGGCTGCGAGCCGCTGCAGCGGCTCGCGCTCGAGCACGCTGTCCTGCTCGAGGTAGGCGAAGGACGGCGCGCTGAAGCAGAAGAAGCCGCCGTTTATCCAGTGCTCCGAGCGCGGCTTCTCGCGAAAGCCGCGCACGCGCCCGCCGCGAGCGAGCTCTGCGACGCCGAACTGCAGCTGCGGGCGCACCACGGTCATCGTCGCGAGCGCGCCGTGCGCGTGATGGAAAGCGAGCAGCGCGTCGAGGTCGATGTCGGCGACCCCGTCGGCGTAGGTCGCGCAGAACAGCGGCTCGCCGCTCAGATGCGACTCGAGCAGCTTGATCCGCCCGCCGGTCGGCGCGTCGAGCCCCGTGTCCACGCACTCCACGCTCACCCCCGCCGGCCACTCGTGCGTGGCCGCGAAGCGCTCGATCAGCTCACCGCGGTAGCCGGTCGCGAGCAGGAAGCGGCGAAAGCCCTGCGCGGCATAGAGCTGGATCACATGCCACACGATCGGCATGCCGCCGATCTCGACCAGCGGCTTGGGAATCTCTCGGGTGTGCTCCTGCAGCCTCGTGCCGCGCCCGCCGCACAGGATCATGACCGGCGGCCGGTTCAACGCTAGCCCGCCACGCGCTCGAGCACCTCGGCAGACACGTCGAAGTTGGCGTGCACCGCGCTCACGTCGTCGTTCTCTTCTAGCTTCTCGATCAGGCTCATGAGCTTGGCCGCCTGCGCCTCCTCGACCGGGACGAGGCTCGTCGGCCTGTAGACCATCTCCGCGCTCTCGAGCTCGACGCCTGCGCCTTCGAGCGCCCGGCGCACCGGTGTGAACTCCGCCGGCTCTGCGATCACCTCGAAGACGCCCTCGTCGCTTGTGATGTCCTCTGCTCCCGCCTCCACCGCGACCATCAGCTCGTCTTCTGAATAGCGCGAGGAGTCGATCACGACCGCGCCCTTCTTCTCGAACAGATACGCCACCGATCCGGGCTCGCCGAGGCTGCCGCCGTTCTTGGAGAACACGTGCCTGACGTCGGCGCTCGTGCGGTTGCGGTTCTCGGTCAGCGCCTCGACGAGGATCGCGACGCCTCCCGGGCCGTAGCCCTCGTAGAGCACCGCTTCGATCGCGCTGGCCTCGCCGCCCTCGCCGGTGCCCTTCGCGATCGCGCGCTCGATGTTCTCCTTCGGCATCGACGCTTCCTTGGCCTTGCGCACCGCGTTCTCGAGCGCAGCGTTGCCGTCGGGGTCGCCGCCCCCGTCGCGCGCAGCGACGGTGATCGCGCGCGTGAGCTTCGAGAACTGCGCGCCCCTGCGCGAGTCGACGACCGCCTTCTTGTGCTTGATGCTCGCCCACTTCGAATGCCCTGACATGCCCGCAAGTCTACGAATCGCAGCGCCCCGCCGGCCCGCCGGCGGACGCGATCGCCGCACGCGCGGGCGCGCGCCGCTCGGCCAATAGGATCCGGGGCATGAGCCTCGCGCCGCCGCCCGGCATCTTCAAGGCGTACGACATCCGCGGGATCTACGGCGAGGAGATCGACGGGGACCTCGCGGAGCGGATCGGCCGCGCGTTCGCAGACGTGCTCGCGCAGCTGGAGGGCAAGCGCGTGAGCGAGCTGCGCGTCGGGCTCGGCCGCGACATGCGCCTGAGCGCGCCCGAGCTCTCCGCGCGCTACCGCGAGGGCCTGCTCGACGCGGGCGCGAGCGTGATCGACGCGGGCCAGGTCGGCAGCGAGATGCTCTACTACCTCGTGGGCTCGCGCGGACTCGACGGCGGGCTGATGTGCACCGCCAGCCACAACCCCAAGGCGTACACGGGCGCAAAGCTCGTGCGCGAGGGCGCGATCGCGCTCTCGGGCGACAGCGGCATCGAGGAGATCCGCCGCGCGGTCGAAGCCGACGCGGACGGCGCCGCCGCGGGCGCGGATGCGCGCGCGCCACGCGGCGAGCTCGAGGAGGTCGACATCTACCCGGAGTTCCAGCGCGCAGCGCTCCGCTTCATCGACCCGCACGCGATCCGCGCGCGCGGCGGGCGCGCTCTGAAGGTGGTGCTGGACGCCACCAACGGCATGGCAGGCCCGATGGTCGGCCCGCTGCTCGACGGCCTCGAGCTCGATCTGACGAAGCTCCACTGGACGCCCGACGGCAACTTCCCCGAACTCGAACCCAACCCGCTGCTGCCCGAGAACCGGAGGGCGATTCTCGAGCGCGTGCGCTCCGCCGGCGCCGACCTCGGCATCGCCTGGGACGGCGACGCCGACCGCTGTTTCGTCATCGACGACGAGGGCTCGTTCGTCGACGGCGACTTCCTGACCGCGCTGCTCGCGCAGTCGCTGCTGCGCAAGCACCCGGGCGAGGCGATCCTCTATGACGTGCGCGCCTCGCGCGCGGTGCGCGACACCGTGAGCGCCGCCGGCGGCACGGCTTATGTCAACCGCGTCGGCCATGCGTTCTTCAAGACGCGCATGCGCAAGGAGGGCTCGCTGTTCGGCGGCGAGGTATCGGGGCACTACTACTTCCGCGACTTCTACTGCGCGGACTCCGGCACGATCCCCGCGCTGCTGGTGCTCGAGCTGCTCTCGCTCGAGGGCAAGAGCCTCTCGCAGCTGCTCGCGCCGCTGCGCGCGCGCTACTTCATCTCCGGTGAGATCAACTCCGAGGTCGCCGACCCGCACGCCAAGCTCGAGGAGATCGCCGCGCGCTACGCCGACGCGCGCCAGGACCGCCTCGACGGCATATCGATCGACTACGAGGACTGGCACTTCAACGTGCGCCCCTCCAACACCGAGCCGCTGCTGCGCCTGTGCCTGGAGTCGCTCTCCTCGCGCGAGGACATGGAAGTCCGCCGCGATGAGGTGCTCGCGCTGATCCGCTCGTGAGCGATGAGCGCCCGCAGCCCGAGCAGCAGGACGCGGAGCGCGCGGAGCGCGACGCGCTCGCGAGCGCTCAAGCGGCGGGGATCCATCGCCTGGCGATCCCGACGCCGTTTCAGGTCGGTCGCGTCAACGCGTATCTGATCGAGGACTCTCCGCTGACGCTCGTCGACTCCGGGCCGAACTCGGCGAAGGCGCTCGATGAGCTCGAGCAGGCGCTCGCCGCGCACGGTCGTGCGGTCGAGGACATCGAGCTGCTGATCATCACCCACCAGCACATGGACCACTTCGGGCTGGCGTCGATCCTCGCGCGACGCTCCGGCGCCGAGGTCGCGGCGCTGAGCGAGCTCGCGCCGTTCCTCGCCGCCTACAGCGCCGAGACCGACCTCGACGACCGCTTCGCGGAGATGACGATGCTTCGCCACGGCATACCCGCTGAAATCGTGACCGCGCTGCGGGCGGTGTCGGCGGGGTTTCGCGCGTGGGGCAGCGCCGTCGAGGTCACGAGGCCGCTGAGCGACGGCGGCTCACTCGAGCTGCGCGACCGCACGCTGCGGGTTCTCCACCGGCCGGGCCACAGCCCGTCCGACACGGTGTTCCTGGACGAGTCGCGCGGAATCCTGCTGGCCGCCGACCACCTGATCGCGCACATCTCCTCGAACCCGCTGCTCGCGCGCCCGCTGGGGGCCGGCGCGGAGTACTCGGGTCCCCGCCCCCAGGCGCTCGTCACCTACCTGGCGTCGCTGCGCGAGACGCGCGCGATGGAGCTCTCGCTGGTGCTCGCCGGTCACGGCCGGCCGATCACCGATCACGTCGCGCTGATAGACGAGCGCTTCCGCCTGCACCGCCGCCGTGCCGAGAAGATCAACCGCATGATCGCCTCCCAGCCGCGCACCGCGCACGAGATCGCCCAGGAGCTGTGGGGCAACGTCGCGGTGACCCAGGCCTACCTGACGCTCTCGGAGGTGCTCGGCCATGTCGATCTGCTGCTCGAGGACGGCCGCGTGGTCGAGCGCGAGCAGGACGGCGTCGTGCACTTCGAGTCGGCCTGAGCGCCCGCTCATCCGCGCGGGCGCTGCTCGATGTCGAGCACGTGCGCAATGTTCGCGCGATCCTCGCGCTCGCCGCTCGGCTCGGCGCCGAGCCACGCGTCGAGGATCTCCGAGAGCTCCGCCGCGGAGGTCGCGCGCAGGCTGAGCGCGAGCACGTTCGCGTCGTTCCAGCGACGCGCGCCCGCTGCGGTGGCCGCGTCGGCGCACAGCGCTGCACGCACACCGCGGACCTTGTTCGCCGCGATCGATGCGCCGGTCCCGGTCCAGCAGCAGACGATCCCCTGCTCGGCGCGATGCGCGGCGACATCGCGCGCGACCGCCTCAGAGGCCCACGCCCAGTCGCTGCGCTCGCCGCCGGCGAGAGCGCCGTGCGCGAGCGTCTCGTGGCCGCGGCGCTCGAGCTCGGCGAGCAGAAGGCCCGCGATACCCGTCAGCTCATCCGCGCACACCGAGATCCGCATCAGCGCGCCCCCCTGAGCGCGAGCTGCTGCTCGCGCACCGCCGCGAGCAGCAGCCGGTGGACGCGGTCATCGTCTGTGAGCTCGCTGTGGAAGGACACCGCGAGCAGCCGGCCCTGGCGGGCCGCGACGGCCCGGCCCTCGACCTCGCCCAGAATCTGCACCTGCGGGCCGTGCTCCGCGATCCACGGCGCGCGGATGAAGACGCCGCGCACCGGCGGGCCGTGCATGCCGCGGATCGCAACGTCGGCCTCGAAGCTCCGGATCTGGCGGCCGAACGCATTGCGCTCGGCGAGCATGTCCATCAACGCGAGATGCTCGCGGTCGAGCAGGATCAGCCCGGCGCAGGAGCCGAGCATCGGCACCCCGGCCGCGGCGAGCGCGCGCAACGGCTCCGTGAGGCCCTCGCGCGCGATCCCGAGCATCATCGCGGTGGACTCGCCGCCGGGCAGGACCAGCCCGTCGAGGCCGTCGAGGTCCTCCCCCACGCGCACCTCGCGCGTGCGCGCGCCGAGACGCTCGAGCATCCGCTCGTGCGCCTCGAAGCCGCCCTGCAGCGCGAGCACGCCGATCAGCGGCGCGTCCATCTACCAGCCGCGCTGGGCCAGCAGCTGCTCGTCATCGAGCTTGGAGCTCTCGAGCGAGCTCATCGCGGTGCCGAGGCCACGCGAGGCCGCGGCGACGCGCTCGGGTTCCTGCCAGTGGGTGGTTGCCTCGACGATCGCGCGCGCGCGCACGGACGGGTTCTCGGACTTGAAGATGCCCGAGCCGACGAACACGCCTTCGGCACCCAGCGCCATCATCAGCGCAGCGTCGGCCGGGGTCGCGATGCCGCCGGCGCAGAACAGCACGACCGGAAGCCGGCCCTCGCGCGCGACCTCGCGCACCAGCTCCAGCGGCGCCGCGAGCTCCTTCGCTGCGGCCGCGAGCTCCTGATCGCCGAGCGTCTGAAGGACGCGGATCTCGCCGGTGATGCGCCGCATGTGACGCACCGCCTCGACGATGTCGCCGGTTCCAGCCTCGCCCTTGGAGCGGATCATCGCCGCCCCCTCGCCGATCCGCCGCAGCGCCTCGCCGAGGCTCGTCGCGCCGCACACGAACGGGACCGTGAATGCCCACTTGTCGATGTGGTTGGCCTCATCCGCCGGCGTCAGCACCTCCGACTCGTCCACGTAGTCGACCTCGAGCGCCTCGAGCACCTGCGCCTCGGCGAAGTGCCCGATGCGCGCCTTGGCCATCACCGGGATGCTCACCGCCTCCTGGATGCCCGCGATCATCTCCGGGTCGGACATGCGCGCGACGCCGCCGTCGCGGCGGATGTCCGCCGGCACGCGTTCAAGCGCCATCACCGCGCACGCGCCCGCCTGCTCGGCGGTGCTCGCCTGCTCGGGCGTGACGACGTCCATGATCACGCCGCCCTTCAGCATCTCCGCAAGGCCGCTCTTGACGCGGAATGTCGCCTCGTCGCGCATGCGCCTAGTTTGACATCCCCGCTGCTGGTTCCGTCTTGAGCCTCCAGCCAGGCGCTACTTCAGGCGGAACGCTCTGATGCGATCGTCGTACTGCGCGCTGTCTTGCGCGTAGACGCCGTATGCGAGCGCCTGGATGACGCTCAGCAGCGCCGAGTGCGAGCGCACGAACGCGGGACCGTTCGAGGAGTAGTAGAGCTTGATCTGCGCGAGCTTCGCGACCTCCGAGAGGGTCGCGTCGGTTATCGCCGCGGTGCGCGCGTCACGGTGGCGTGCGAGCTTCATCGCGCGTACGACGAGCGGGTGCGGGCGCCCCGCCGAGAGCCCGATCACCAGCGTGCTCGCGTCGATCCGCCCGAGACGGCTGAGCGCCTCCTGCGAGGGGCTCGCGACGACGTCGACGCGCAGGTCGAGCAGCATCAGCAGATGGCGCATGTAGCTTGCGAAGAACGCCATCTGGTCGGTCCCCGCGACGAGCACCTTCTCGGCGTCGACGATCGCCCGGATCAGCGACTCGACGGAGGTGCGCGAGATCTTGCGAGCGGTGTCCTCGACGTTCAGGTGATCGGCCGCGAGCGCCGACTCGAACTCGTTCTGGTCGAGCGAGAACAGCGGAGCAGCGCCCGCGCCGGAGCCGGAGCCGGAGCCGGGGCCGTTGGCCGGGGCGATCGCGTGCACGCGGCGGTATTCCTCGCGCGCGGCGGCCTGCAGCTCGGGGAACCCCTCGAAGCCGAGCGCCTGCGAGAAGCGCACGACGGTGGAGCTCGAGGTGTTCGCGCGGCGCGCGAGCTCCTCCGCGGTCTGGAAGGCCGCCTCGTCGAGGTGGTCGACGATGTACTGCGCCACGTCCTTCTGCGAGCGCGAGCATTCGTCGAATCGGGCCTGGATGTACTTCGACAGGCTCTGGTGCTCGCTCGTGCCGTTGGCCGGGCGCTCGGTGGTTGTGTTCGCTGAGGAGCGCTTCATTCGGCGCTTCTGTTCGACGCCGCGCGCCCGCACTCCTCCCTGGCCCGCGTAAGCTGGGGCGATGAGGCGGGCGCTGCTCGAGGAGCTGCACGAGGACTTCCGCGCGAGCTTTCGCACGTTTCTCGCCCGCGAGGTGATCGGCGAGGAGGGCCGCTACGGCGAGTGGGAGCGCGCGGGGATCGTCCCGCGCGAGGTCTTCGCGCTCGCCGGCCGTGGCGGCTTCTTGGGCATGGCGGTCCCGGAGCGCTACGGCGGCGCAGGCGCGGATGACTTCCGCTTCAACCTCGTGATCGGCGAGGAGACGCAGGCGGCGGCGGTTGGGGGCCTGGGGCTGGGGATGACCCTCCAGAACGACATCTGCCTGCCGTATTTCCTGCGTTACGCCACCGAGAGCCAGCGCGAGCGCTGGCTTGGCGGGATCGCCTCGGGCGAGTTGATCACGGCGATCGCGATGACCGAGCCCGGGATCGGCTCGGACCTCGCCGCGATGAGCACGCGCGCGACCCGCGACGGCGAGGAGTACGTGATCGACGGCGCGAAGACGTTCATCACCAACGGCATCAACGCCGACCTGGTGATCGTCGCGGCGAAGACCGACCCCTCCGAGCGCCACCGCGGCATCAGCCTGATCGTGGTCGAGCGCGGGATGCAGGGCTTCGAGCGCGGGCGCAACCTGGAGAAGGTCGGCCAGCACGCGCAGGACACCGCCGAGCTGTCGTTCTCGCAGGTGCGCGTGCCGGTCTCGAACCTCCTCGGCGAGGAGGGCGAGGGCTTCCGCTACCTCGTCAGCAACCTCCCCCAGGAGCGGCTGTCGATCGCGGTCTCGGCGGTCGCGGCCGCGGACGCGGCGCTCGGCTGGACGCTCGAGTACGTGCGCGAGCGCCGCGCATTCGGCCAGAGCATCGGCTCCTTTCAGAACTCGCGCTTCGTGCTCGCGCAGGCGCGCACCGAAGTGGACATCGCGCGCGCCTACGTCGACCGCTGCGTGCAGGCGCTCGGCGACGGAGAGCTGACGGCGGAGGACGCCGCGATGGCGAAGTGGTGGTGCACCGAGCTGCAGGGTCGCGTCGTGGATAGCTGCGTGCAGCTGCACGGCGGCTACGGCTACGTGCTCGAGTACCCGATCGCGCGCGCCTATGCCGACGCGCGCGTCACGCGGATATACGGCGGCGCGAACGAGATCATGAAGGAGATCGTCGGCCGCTCGCTCGGCCTGTGAGCAGCGCTACCGCGCGCTCGCGGTATCCGAGCTCGCGGCGCCGAGCGTCCTTGCGAGCTCGACGAAGTAGTCCAGCGAGCTCGGGTCGGCGAGCGAGTCGCGGCTCGCGGCCTCGGCGGGCTCTGCTCCCATCAGGATCCGCTTGACCGGCACCTCGAGCACCTTTCCCGAGAGCGTGCGCGGCACCTGCTCGACCTGCAGCACATCGTTGGGCACATGCCTCGGCGAGCAGTCCTCGCGGATCCGCTGCTTGATCTCGCGCGTGAGCTGATCGTCGAGCAGCACGCCGTCGCGCAGCACCACGAACAGCACCATCCACAACTCGCCGCCCGCGCGCGGCACGTCGACGACGAGCGCGTCGAGCACCTGCTCGAGCGAGCCCGCAGCGCGGTAGATCTCGCTCGTGCCCATGCGCACGCCCTGCCGGTTGATCGTCGAGTCCGAGCGCCCGTAGATGACCGCGCCGCCGCGCGGGGTGATGCGAATCCAGTCGCCGTGTCGCCACACCCCGGGATAGGTCGCGAAATAGCTCTCGCGCAGGCGCTCGCCGCTGTCGTCTCCCCACAAGAACAGCGGCATCGAGGGCATCGGCTCGGTGATCACCAGCTCGCCGACCTCGTCGCTGACGCTGCGCCCCTGCTCGTCCCAGGCAGCCACCGCGCAGCCGAGCGCGCGACACTGGATTTCCCCCTCGAACACCGGAAGCAGCGGGCAGCCGCCGACGAACGCGGTGCACACGTCGGTGCCGCCGCTTGTCGAGAACAGCCACACATCGGGGCTCACGTGCTCGTAGACCCAGCGGAAGCTCTCAGGCGCCAGCGGCGAGCCGGTGGAGCCGATCGCGCGCAGGGCGCTCAGGTCGTAGTCGCGCGCGGGCTCGATGCCCGCCTTCTCGCAGCTGGCGATCCAGCCTGCGCTGGCTCCCATGCAGGTCATGCGCGTGCGCTCGGCGAGCGACCACAGCGCGCCGAGGTCGGGTTGCGCGGGGCTGCCGTCATAGAGCACGATCGCGGCGTCGCTGTGCAGGCAGCCGATCAGGAAGTTCCACATCATCCAGCCGGTGGTCGTAAACCAGAACATGCGGTCGCCGGCGCGCAGGTCGAGGTGCAGGCGCTTCTTGAGCTGCTCGATCAGGATCCCGCCATGGCCCTGGACGATCGCCTTCGGCAGGCCGGTCGTCCCGGAGGAGTAGAGGACCCACAGGGGATGGTCGAAGGGCACCTGCTCGAAGCGCGGCTCTGCCCCCTCGCCGAGACGCTCGAGCTCTGACCAGGTGAGCGTCGCTCCCAGCTCCGCGCGCGGCGATGCGGCGCCCCGCTCTCGCGCGAGCGGCTCGTGCGAGGAGAGGTAGTCGAGCGTCACGGCGTGGCGCACGCTTGGAAGCTCCGCGAGGATGCCCTCGACGACGGCCCTGCGGTCGAAGTCCTTGCCGCCGTGGCGGTAGCCGTCGACGGCTAGCAGCACCTTCGGCTCGATCTGCGAGAAGCGGTCGATCACGCTGCGCGCACCGAACTCTGGTGCGGCGCTCGACCAGATCGCGCCGATGCTCGCGACGGCGAGGAACGCGACGAGCGTCTCGGGGATGTTGGGCATGTAGGCGACGACGCGGTCGCCGCGCTCCACGCCGAGCGCGCGCAGGCCCGCGGCGATCTCAGCCACCGAGCTCGAGAGCTCCCCCCAGCTGAGCTCGCCGACGGCGCGAAGCTCCGAGGCGTGCAGCACAGCGAGCGCAGCGGGGTCGCGCCCGTCGAGCAGGTTCTCGGCATAGTTGAGCTGCGCGCCTGCAAACCAGCGGGCCCCGGGCATGCGATGTGAGCTCAGCACGCGCTCGTACGGACGCGAAGCGCGCACGCCGCAGAACTCCCAGATGGACGCCCAGAACTCCTCCACGTTCTCCACCGACCAGCTCCACAGCTCGCCGTAGTCTGCGAAAGGCGCGCCGCGACGCTCGCCCGCCCAGCGCATGAAGCGCGCCATCTCCGTGCGCTCGCGCTCGCGCTCCGACGGTTGCCACAGCGGCTCCTGCAGGTTGACGCTGGACATGCGGGTATTCTCGCGTTTTGTGAGCTTGACCGCGCTGCGAGCCGAGTTCCCCGTCCTGGCGCGGCTCGCATACCTGAACGCGGGCACCGACGGGCCGCTGTCCAGCCGCGCGGTCACCGCGGCCGTCGGCGAGCTCGAGCGCGAGCGCTCCACCGGGCGCGCGAGCGCTCACTTCGAGCGTCGCAAGGAGCTCACCGCCGCGCTGCGCGACGCGTACGCAAGGGCGCTCGGCTGCGATGCCGATCAGGTTGCGCTGACGACCAGCACCACCGAGGGGATCGCGCAGGTGATCGACGGGATGCAGCTCGGCCGCGGCGATCAGGTCATCACCAGCGACGAGGAGCACCCTGGCCTGCTGGGCGCGCTCGGCGCCGCCGCACAGCTGCGCGGCGTGGAGGTACGCGCGGTGCCGCTCGCGGAGGTCGCCGAAGCGGTGGGGCCGCGCACGCGCCTGGTGGCCTGCTCGCACGTCGGCTGGATGAGCGGCTGCTTCGCTCCGCCGCAACTGGCGGAGCTCGAGGTGCCGGTGCTGCTCGACGGCGCGCAGGGCGTCGGCGCGGTCGAGGTGGACGTGCGCGCGCTCGGCTGCGACGCGTACGCGGCAGCGGGCCAGAAGTGGCTGTGCGGCCCGGACGGGACGGGCATGCTCTACGTGAGCGCGAGCATGCGCGAGCGGCTCGCGATCACGCGGCGCGGCTACGGCAATCTCTCCGACCCGAACGCAGGCCTGGATGCGAGCGTGCACGCGGATGCGAGGAGCCTCGACACCTCGTCGCTGAGCGCCGAGTCGCTGGCGTGTGCGCTGGCGGGGATCGAGGTGCTCGAGGCGGCTGGATGGACGGCGGTGCACGAGCGCGCGCGAGCGCTCGCGGCGCGCCTGGCGGAGCTGCTCGCCGAGCGCGGGCGCGCGCCGGCGCCGAGGGGCTCGACGACGCTCGTCTCCTTCCCGAGCGCCGACCCGGAGGGAGAGCGCGAACGGCTCGCCGAGCGCGGGGTGATCCTGCGTAACATTCCCTCCCGGCCCTGGCTGCGAGCGTCCGTCGGGGCTTGGAACGACGAGGACGACCTCGACCGCCTGCTTGGGACGCTCTCCTAGATGATCCCCCTCGGCAACAGCGCCCGCCGAGCTGCCGAGCAGAGCGCCGACCACCACACCAGCACCACATGAACTCCATGCAGCAGACCGCCGCCTCGCCGGCGAGCGCATCGGCGACCGCCGAGATCGCGCCTGCCGTGACGGCTCCCGGACGGGGGCTGCGCCGGCTGGGAGCCAGGGCGCATCCGCGCCAGCTCGCGCTCGCTGGCGTGCTCGCGCTCTCGGCGGTGCTGAACACCCACCACCTCTCTCAGAACGGCTACGCCAACGCGTTCTACTCGGCGGGCGTGAAGTCGATGCTGCAGTCGCTGCACAACTTCGTGTTCGTGTCCTTCGACCCCGGCGGCTTCATCACGATCGACAAGCCTCCACTGGGCCTGTGGCTGCAGGTCGCGAGCGCCAAGCTGTTCGGACTCTCACCGCTCAGCCTGCTGCTGCCCGAGGCGATCGCAGGCGTGCTCGCGGTGGCGCTGCTCTACCGCCTGCTCGCGCCGCGCCTCGGAGCCGCGGCGGCACTCGCGGGCGCGCTCGCGCTGGCGGTGTTTCCCTCCTTCGTCGCGGTCTCGCGCGACAACGGCGTGGACCCGCTGCTGATCCTGCTGATGCTGGCCGCGTGCGGTGCGGGCCTGCGCGCAGCCGAAACTGGCCGCTGGCGATCGATTCTGTGGTGCGGGGTGCTCGTGGGGCTCGCGTTCAACACCAAGACGCTCGCGGCCTTCCTCGTGCTCCCGGGCCTCGCTGTCGGCTTCCTCGTGTGCGCGCCCGGCTCGATCGTACGCCGCGGCGCTCAGCTGCTCGCGGCGCTGGTGGTGATGGCCGCGGTGTGCTTCTCGTGGATCGCGGTGGTCGACGCGACGCCCGCGGGGCAGCGGCCGTACGTGGGCAGCTCGACCAACAACTCCGAGTTCGGCTTGACGTTCGGCTACAACGGCTTCGGGCGTGTCGGAGGCCAGGTCGGCGGCCCGCACGAGGTCCCGGTGCTGCCGGGGGCGCGCCTCGAACTGCCCCGCACGGCGCACCTCAGACACCGCCGCGGACCCGCGCCGAGCACCCAGGTGATCCTCCCCAACGGGAGGTACAAGAACCCGACCCCGTTCGGCGGCCCCACTGGTCCTCTGCGACTGTTCGACTACGCGCTCGGCGCCCAGGCGGGCTGGATCGTCCCGTTCGCGCTGTTCGGGGCGATCGCGCTTGCGCTGCTGCTGCTCGCCGAGCGCAGCGCGTCGGGGTCGCGGGGGCGGCGCGACCCGCGCCTCGCGGTGCTGCTCGTGCTCGGAGGCTGGTTTCTGGTCGAGGCGCTCGTGCTGAGCATGTCCAAGGGCATCGTGCACCCCTACTACACCGCCGCGCTCGCGCCCGGCGCGGGGGCGATGGTCGCAGCGGGCGCCTTCGCGCTCGTCGCGCTCGCACGCGGCCACTTGAGGATCCTCGGGATCGCGCTGGCGATCCTCGCGCTGCTCGCCACCCTGGCCGTCGAGATCGTCGTGCTGCGCCGCGAACACTACATCCTCGCCTACATCCCGATCCTGCTCGCCGCGGTCGCGGTCGGCGTCGGAGCGATGGTCGTGCGCCGGCGCCTCACCGCACCCGGCCTGGCGCTCGCGCTGTGCGCGCTGCTCGTCGCTCCGGGCGCATACGCGTCGACGACCTGGCTCGCGCCGGTCGAGGGAACGTTCCCGGCAGCCGGGACGCGCGCAGCCGCGGGGCCAGGCGGCGTGGGCGTGACGCCGACGGTGCTCAGACGCTATTCGGCGCTAATCGACTACGTCGACTCCCACAGGCCGGGCACGCGCTGGCCGCTGTTCGCCGACTCCGCGCCCACCGCCGCGCCGTTCATCCTGCTCGGGCTCGACGCGGGCTCGCTGGCCGGCTACAGCGGCACCGATCCCGCGGTCGACGGCGACGGCTTCGCACAGCTGGTGGCGCGGGGACAAGCGCGCTATGTGCTGCTCGGCGGCGAGTTCTCCTCGCGCGGTGGAAACGGCGCGACGGCGGCGATCCTGCGCGCCTGCACACTGCTCTCGCCGCGCCTGTGGGACGGCCCGAGGATCTCCCCCTACAGCCTCGTGCTGTTCGACTGCGCCGGGCACGAGCGCGAGCTCGCGGGCGAAGCGCCGCTGAAGGACGCCAGTCCGCACCCGCGCGCGGCGACGCGGCACTGATCGTTCAAGCGGCGACCGACAGCTCACGATGGAAGGCGCGTGCGAACAGCTCGCGCTCACGCCGCGCGGCCCAGCGCGGCACCGCGGAGTCGCCGTCGGCGATCAAATGCAGCTGCACCTCGCCGTCCTCGCCCAGCGCGATGCTCGTGCGTCGCACGAGCTGGTCGCGCGAGCGCTCGAGATCCTCGGCGAGCCGCAGCAGCGTGGCACAGCGGTCGAGGCGCTCGGCGTCGCCGTCTGCGAACAGCGGCGCCATCGGGCCCGCTGCGGGCATGCCCTTGCGGTGATATCTCGCCGCCTGCGCGATGATCGCGGTCTCCACCGGCGAGAACCCCGGCAGGCCGCCATTGAGGATCAGATACCGCGAGTGCTTGTGGTGGTCGTCGTAGTCGATCGACATTCCGATGTCGTGCAGCATGCTCGCCGCCCACAGCAGGCCGCGCTCGTGCGGGTCGCCGGGATGCAGCCCGAGGCGTGCGAGCTCGTCGAACATGCCGAGTGCGAGCCGCGCGACGTGGCGCGTGTGCTCGCTGTCGACGCGGTACTGCGCGGCCATGTTGAGCACGCTCGCGCGGCGCACGTCCTCGAGCAGCGGCGGATCGCGCTCGGCGAGCAGGCGCTCGTAGAAGACGCCCTCGCGCAGGCCCTCCTCGGTCGTCTCGATGCCCGCGAAGCCGCCGGCCTCGAGCACGCACTGCACCACCACCGCGCCCGCGAGGATCAGATCGGCGCGCGCGGGCTTCACGCCGGGCACGCTCGCGCGCTCGGGCGCCGGCAGCGATGCGAGCCGCTGCACGAGCTCATCGAGCGCATCGCGCTCGATGAACATGCCCTGGACGCCGTTCGAGGGCAGCCCGGCGGCGCGCTGCGCCGCGGCTGCGAGGTTCCGGACGGTCCCTCCCAACCCCACGAGGCGGCCACCGACGGCGTCGTTCGCGTCACCGAGCCAGTCCGCCTGCTCGAGCTCGCGAAAGACATGCGCTCGCAGCTCCTGCAGCTGCTTGCGCTTGGCGGGGCCGTTCGGCGGCAGGAAGCGCTCGCTCATGCGCACCGTGCCCACGCGCCAGGAGCCCACGTCGCGCGCGAGGCGCGCCGCGACGCTGACGAGCTGCAGCGAGCCGCCGCCGAGGTCGAGCACGCAGCCGTCGCTGAGGGTCGTCGAGTTGACCGCCGCGATATAGCCGTAGCGCGCCTCCTGCTCGCGGCTGAGCACGCGGATCGGAAGCGCAAAGAACGCGCGGGCACGCTCGAGGAACTCGCTGCCGTTCTCGGCGTCGCGGATCGCGCTCGTCGCGACCGCGTCGACTTGCTGCACGCCAAGGCTCGCGGCGTGCAGGAAGTGCGCGAACACGTCGAGCGTCGCGAGCGCGCGCTCCATCGGCTCCTCGCCGAGCCGGCCGCTGGCCATCAGCCCCTGGCCGATGCGCACGGGCTCATAGATCTCATCGGTCCGCTTCCACCAGCCCTCGCCGACGGTGAACACCACGAGCCGGAAGGAGTTGGAGCCGAGATCGATGATCGCAAGCCGCTCGCCGGGCTTCATGCGCGGAGCGTAGTCACGGCGGCGGCGGGCGCCTTGCGAGCGCGGCCCGAGCGGCTCAGTACGGCGCGGCGGACTTCGCGCGCCTCGCGTCGGCCATCGCGCGCTCGACCCGGGTGAGCACCTGCTCGGCCGAATCCACGCAATCGTCGATCAGCACCGAGCCGATGCTGGCCGCGGGGTGAACGATCGCCTCCCCGACATCCACGCCGCAACCGGCGATGACGCGGGTGAGCCCGGCGGCGACGACGGCGATGCTGTCCTGCGCTGCGTGCGGCAGGAGCACCGCGAACTCCTCCGCGCGCACCCTCGCCACGAGGTCGGTCTGGCGCAGACGGCGTCCGAGCGCTCGGGCGACGGCCTTGATCACGGTGTCGCCGGCCACGCGTCCGTGTCGCTCGTCGATCTGCGCGAAGTCGTCGAGGCCGATCAGCAAGAGCCCCGCCGTCTCGCCGTAGCGCCAGGCGCGCGCGACCTGCAGTTTGAGGTCGCATTCGAACAGGCTGCGGCTGCGCAGGCCCGTGAGGGGGTCGTGCTCGGCGAGGCGTCGCAGGTGCTGCTCGAGGCGCTTGCGCTCGGAGATGTCCTGCAGCTGCGCGACATAGTGAAGCGGCGCGCCTTCGCGATCGCGCACCAGCGACATCGAGAGGATCGCGCAGGCGGTCTCGCCGGAGGCGTCGAAATAGCGCTTCTCCACTTGGAACGCGGCGAGGTCTCCCGCCATCAGGCGGGCGCGGCAGAGAAGGTCGTTGCTGGCGTCCTCGGGATGGACGATGCCGTCGAAGCGGGTGCCGGTCAGCTCCTCGGCGGTGTAGCCGGTCATGTCGCAGAGCGCGCGGTTGACCAGCAGCCAGCGGCCATCGAGGTCGAGCAGGCCGGTCCCCAGCGGGGCCCGCTCGAAGATCTCCTCGAAGCCGTCGTCGGGCTGCTGCGAGAGCGCCTCCGCGTTCCTGCGCGCGGTCGTGTCGAGCACGATTGCGATGCCCATGCCGGTCAAGGACGCGTCGGGCGCGGCGCCGGCGGGCTCGCCGCGCAACGGTCCAACGTCGATGGCGAGGCAGTGGTGGCGGTCCGTCGTCCAGACCTCGCGCGAGCGGGTCTCACCGGCAAGCGCCGAGCGCAGCAAGGGCTCGAAGGTGGGCCAGACCTCTGTCGGCACGGCATCCTGAACCGCGCATCCGGCTGCGCAGCGCGCGGGATCGCCGAGTCGCTGCAGAACCTGACCCGCCGCGAGCACGAACCGCAGCTGCTCGTCGAAGATCACGACCAGCGCGTCGGGAAGCTCGCGCATCGCTGACGCAGCTGCTCGCTGCGCGCTCACGAGGACCGGGTCTGGCAGGACATTGCTGCCGGCGGGAGCCACCACGTCTGAAGCATCGGCCGCCGCGGCCGAATACTTGACAGCCTCGCCGGTCAGTCTGCTTGATCGACGCATCGTAGTATCGAGGGACGCTGTTTTTAGGAGAGCGCCAAACCCCCGTGCCGGTAGCGGCGCCGGCCTGCGCGGCGCTGTACGGGGCGTCGATCGCCGCGCTGCTGCTCAGCCACTGGGGTGACGGCTGGGGGTTCATCGACCTGTCGGTCTATCGCAGCGCCGGCCAGGCCGTGATCGACGCCCGGCACCTTTACGACCTGCGCTTCCCCGGCGCGCTGGCCTTCACCTACCCACCTTTCGCGGCGCTTCTGTTCACGCCGCTGGCGGCTGCGCCGCTGGCTGTGCTCGAGCCGCTCATCACCGCCGCGAGCCTCGTGCTGCTGCCGGTCGTGCTGTGGCTCGCGCTGCGTCTGGCGCCGGTGCGCGAGCGGCTCTCGAGCTCGGGCGCGCTCGTGTGGGCGCTGGGCGCCTCGGCGCTCGCGCTGTGGCTCGAGCCGGTGTGGACGACGCTGCGCTATGGCCAGATCGATCTGCTCGTGGCGGCGCTCGTGCTGTGGGACCTCAGCCGCCCGGACTCATCACGGGTCAAGGGTGTTGGGATCGGTCTTGCGAGCGCCCTGAAGCTGACCCCGGCGATCTTCGCCGTGTATCTGCTCCTGAGCCGCCGCGTGCGCGCGGCGGGAGTGGCGGCGGGGGTGTTCTGTGCGAGCGTGGTGGTTGCGTTCGCTTCACTGCCGCGCGACTCGCGTGACTTCTGGGGCGGCGATTTCCTGGAAGCCGGGCGCGTGGGCCGAGTCGAGAACGCGGCGAACCAGTCGCTGCGGGGGATGCTCGCGCGCCTCGCACACACGACGGACGTGCGGGCGATCTGGCTTTGCTCGGCGGCGCTCGTGGGGGTAGCCGGGATGGCGCTCGCGGTCGCGAGCGCGCGTCGCGGCGAGGAGGCGCGCGGGTTCTCGCTGTGCGCCCTCACCGGGCTGCTCGTATCGCCGATCTCCTGGTCACACCACTGGGCGCTCGCGGTCCCCGCGCTGATGCTCCTGGCGATCGAAGCCCAGCGGCGCGGATCGAGCATCTGCCTGGCTGCGTGTGCGCTCGCCGCTGCGAGCGCGTTTGCGCATGTGATCTGGTGGGTGCCGGTCGATCATCCTCGCCACTCCGAGCTGCACCTCGACCTGCTGCAGCTGCTGCTGGCCGACGCGTACGTGATCGCTGCGCTCGGCGCGCTCGTGCTGGCGGCCCGCGCGTCGCTCGGCGGCGCCGCCGCTCAGCAGCCGCTCGGCCGCCGCGCAGTTCCCCGCTCCTGCACCGGCATCGTCTGCGGTGGAGCGGGCAGCGGGTAGCCGGCGACGGTGGGGAATTCGGCGCTGCCGGTGTCCGGGCTCTGGGTGGGACAGTCGCTTGCGAGCACGCGCTGATCGGCGAGCGACGGGCTCGGAAGCGCGGGGACGGCGGTTTGGGCGGGTGCTGCGAAGTTGAACGCGCGCGTCATGTCGCCAGTCACCGAGCGCCGCCAGCGGCTGAGGTTGGGGACCTTGGGGCCGAATCGCCGTTCGAGGAAGCGCAGCACCGAGGTGTGGTCGAATCTGTTCGAGCAGACGAAGCCTCCGCGCGTGAAAGGCGAGATCACGAGCATCGGCACGCGGAAGCCGAGGCCGATCGGACCGCGGATCCCCCCCGCGATGCTCGGCAGCGGTTCGACCGTGAGGTACTCGCCGGCCGTGCCCGCGGGTGCGACCGGCGGCGGCACGTGGTCGAAGAAGCCGCCGTTCTCGTCATAGGTGGCGAACAGCGCCGTCTTCGCCCACACTGCGGGATTGGACGTCAGGCCGTTCAGCACTTCCGAGAGCGCGACCTCGCCGTAGGTGACCGGCGCGGGCGGATGCTCGGAGTCGACAAGGGTGGCGAGGATCCACGAGACCTGGGGAAGCGTCCCGGCCGCGCAGTCGGCGAGGAACTCGGCCGGGAAGGTGGGCCCGAGCGCGTTCGCCGCGAGTTTCGGGTCTTCCTGGTAGGCCTTGAAGTAGGGAAGCACGTTGTCCCCGTAGTCGCCGTCGGGCGTCGCGTAGACCTTCCAGCTGATGCCCGCGTCCTGCAGCTGCTCGGGGTAGGTCCGCCAGGTGAACTTGCCGTACATCTGCTCGCGGTTGGTGACGAGCGTTTGCAGGTGCGGTCCCCCGTTGTGGCCGTCCGGATCGATCGTCGCGCTCATCGTGTACAGGCGGTTCGGATCGGTCGGGCCGAGCACCGAGCAGAAGTAGTGGTCGCAGATCGTGAAGTTGTCTGCGAGCGCGTGGAAGAACGGCAGGTCTTCGCGCGTGTAGTAGCCCATCGTGTTGGGGCCATCGCGCAGCCCGTTGCTTTCGAGGTGAACCGAGAGGAACTTGTCGAGCGAGCCGCCGTCCCAGCACTCGTGCAGAGCGGCCCACTCGTGCGAGATGTCGTTGGTGCACTCGCCGCCGTTTTTCGTGTCGAAGTGGAACGGCAGGAGGTGACCGCCATAGGGTTCGCCCGCTGTGCCGGGGAAGGGCTGGGCGAAGACCGTTTTGCCGCTGCCGTCGGGGAGCAGCAGGGCCCTGCTGTCGTGGAAGCCGCGCACGCCGCGGTAGGTGCCGTAGTAGCTGTCGAACGAGCGGTTCTCGTTGATGAAGATGACGACGTGCTCGATCTCGTTCAGCGAGCCGCACGCGGCCGGCGCCGCGAGCACGCGTTCGAGCACCTTAGACGGCGCGGCGAGCGTCTCGAGTCCCGCGAGCGCACCTGCCGCCGCCCCCGCGCGCAGTACATCCCGACGTGTTAACCCCCTTGATGACACCCCGTGCATCATGTACCCAAAGGGCGAGATCGTCAAACGCCCGGATCGCGCTCCTCGTCGGCGGTGCCGGCTTCTTCGCGCATCCAGCGACGCTCCTCCCCGCTCAGGCAGCCGGGGCAGATGAGATAGGCGTCTTCATCGACCTGCCAGGCGTCGCGCTCGGGACTCTCGGGAGCCGGCGCGGGCCGCCCGCAGCGGATGCAGCGCTTCGCCTCGGCTGCCATCGCGCTCAGGAGCCGTGCGATTCTGCGGCGACCTGCGCGACCGCCTCGAGCAACGGCCAGGTCACCTCGGGGTGCTCGGCGACGAAGGACTTGAAGTTCCACGTGGCCATCGCGCCGAGCTGCACGTCGGTCTTCGCAACCACACTGGCCGTGCGGGGCGTGCCCGGGAGCACCAGCGCGATCTCGCCGAAATGGTCGCCCGGGCCGAGGGCCCGCCGCGCGACCCCGTTGACGAGCACGGTGGCCTCGCCGCCGAGCAGGACGAAGAACGCGACCGCGCCATCGCCCTGCGTGAGGATCTCCTTGCCGGCGGCGACCTCGTGCTCGCGCATCGACCTCGCCAGTCGCCGCAGGTCGCGGTCCTTCAACGGCGCGAGGAAGCGGACCTTGCGCAGAGCCTCGAAGTCGACCGCCATGGGCACGTCAACCTATCACCGCGCGCGCGGCGGTCAACCCGACTGGCCAGCGGCTGCACCCGGCGCAGGTGTAGGCTCGCGTCCACTTGACCAAGCCGTAGGCGAGGGAGGCATGATGGCGACGTTGCTTGTGTTTCACGAGGTGGATGACGTCGAGCATTGGCTTGCGTCATCCAAGCGCGAGGAGCTTTTCGGGCCGCTGGGGATGACGGCGCGCACCTTTCGCGACCCGGAGGGCTCCAACCGGGTCGGCCTGATCGTCGAGGTCCCCGACATCGCCGCGTGGCAGCAGGCCCTCGAGACCGAGGAGGCGGCCGAGGCGATGAAGCACGACGGCGTCCGACCCGAGACGATCGTGGGCCTCGTCGAGGGATAACGTCAGCCGCGACTACGAGGTGCTCGACAGACCTGGCACGGTGAGCTGAAGATGGCGCTCAAGGAGGGACACCTGCGCTATTTCGTGACGGTCGCGGAAGAGGGTCAGATAACAATCGCCGCGGAGAAGCTGCATCTCACGCAGCCGGCCCTCTCGCAGGCGATCGCCGAACTCGAGGACGACCTCGACCTGCGGCTGTTCGAGCGTCACGCACGAGGAGTGCGCCTCACCCACGCCGGTGGGGTGTTCCTCGAGAAGGCGCGGGCAGCGCTCACCGCCACCGAAGACATCCTGCTCACGGCCGAGGCGCTGGCGCGGATCGATCGGCGCGTGATCACATGCGGCTATCTGGGGCTCGAGCCGGCGCTGACGAACCCGGAGCTGATCGAGGCGTTCGCACACGAGCATGCCGGCGTGGAGATCGTCGCCGAGGAACTGCCATACCCGTCCCTGCCGACGGCCTCCTGGCTGCGCGGGGTCGACGTGGCGATCTGCAGCAATCCGGCGAGCGATCCGAACGTCGCGTGGCAGCCGCTGCACGGCGAGCAGCGTGTCGTTATGGCGCCCAAGCGCCACCGTCTCGCGCAGCGGGAGTCGCTGAGCGTCGCAGATGTGCTCGACGAGACCTTTCTCGGCTTTCACCGCTCGATCGACCCGGCGTGGGCGGGCTTCTGGAGCCTCGATGACCATCGCGGCGGGCCCGCGCCGCGCGCCTTCGGCCACGCGATCAACGCACAGGAGCGCTTCGGAGCGCTTGCGACGGGCCGCGGCATCTCGGTCGTGCCCGCCTGCCACGCCGCGGTGATAGTCGAAATCCTCCGCGGTGTGGTCGCGATTCCGCTGAGCGATGCTGCGCCTGCGATCCTCACGCTCGTCGCGCGCAAAGATCACGAGAGCCCACTCGTGAGGGCGCTCTTCGCCACCGCCCGCAAGCTCACGCCGCGAGCCGCAGCCCTAAGCTTGCTGCCCAACGACTGATCGGGGACGCTGGTGAAGATCGAGCGGCTGAACGTCGGGTGGTTCACGGCACCAGCCGGGATCTTCCGCAGGGACGATGACCTCGATCGAACGGTTCGCTTTCCCGTGCCCGCCTACGTCGTGGAGACCGCGACCGAGCGGATCCTGATCGACACCGGGCTCAACCCCGCCGCGATCGCCGACCCCGCAGCGTTCTACGGCCGTCCGGACATCTTCGCGGTGTTCATGCTCGAGCAGGAGCAGAGCGTCGCCGAGCAGCTCGACGTAGGCACGTTGACGAAGGTCGTGCTGACGCACCTGCACTGGGACCACGTCGGCGGCCTGGAGCTGATCCCCGCGAGCGTCCCGGTCGTGATCCAGCGCAGCGAATGGGATGCCGGCCATGACGATTCGGCGATGCAGCGAAACTCGTTCCTGCCGCGCGACTACGCCGAGAGCTCCCGTGAGCTGATCCTGATCGACGGCGACTGCGATCTTCTTGGGGATGGCAGCTTCGAGCTACTGCATACGCCCGGACACACGCCGGGGCACCAGTCGATCCGCATCGGCGAGCTCGTGCTCGGCGCCGATGTGACGCACTTCGCCTCGGGCTTGGACGACCATCGCTTCCCGATGTTCGCCGACGATCACAAGCAGCAGGGCCGCTCGGCTGAGCGTTTGCGCGCGATGCGCGAAGGCGGCGCCACCGTGATCCCCGGCCATGACCCGGACCTGCTGAGCCCCGGGGTCCTAACGGCCTGAGCTCAGGCTCGAGCGGCGCGAGAGGCGCCGCGCATCAGCGCATCAATGCCGGCGACCTGTCGCCACCGACGCTGTGCTCGGCACGGGCAGGGCCGGCCGTGCGGCCGACCTCACAGGTCTCAGGAGGCATTTCCCCCTGAGACGCCACCTGACAGGCCGCCACGACGAGTGCCGCGACGGCCGCCCAGGCGAGAGGGATGAGGGTGAGGAGTGTCATCTGCAAACGCATCGATTGCCGATGCATCGCAAATGCTGACGAATAGAGCGCAGCTTCAAACCGGACATTGGTCTAGGAATTGATCCCACCCACCTCCAAAGGTCTAGGTGGCGGCCTCCTGGGAGCGCCTTGCGCCGGTGCGCTCTCCGCCACCGACGCCCCGCACATATGA
>JAXDGS010000007.1:0-3368 GCA_034664905.1 Solirubrobacteraceae bacterium
GACAATCACGAAACCGGGACGCTGAGCCTGCGGCACCTCCAGCGACTCGTCAGCGGCAAACCCGTCGGCGCCCTAAGACCAGCCACCGCGCGGCTGCTCGAACACCTTCTCGGCGAGCCAATCGCGATCCTCCTTGCACCGCCGAGGACCATTGCCGACGAGCCCGCCGGCGAACTGCGGCAGCTACTCGACGCCGCCCGGCGCGTCGATCGCTCGACTATCGCCCTTCTGGGCCAGCAACTTGATGGTATCCGCCGACTCGATCGGCAACTCGGTGCGATCGTCGTTCGCGACGAACTCAACGCCAAGCTCCGCCAAGTCCAACGGCTCGCCGAGCACAGCCTTGCTCCAGGCACCCGGGAAACGCTCGCCGGACTGCTCTCCGAGATGTACACCCTCGCCGGATGGCAAGCACTCGACCTCGGCGACATGCCCAGCTCCTGGCAATACTACGAACACTCCCGGTCCGCAGCCGCCCAATCCGACTCCATTCCGCACGAATCACACGCTTGTGCCGAACAAGCATTCGTCCTCATCGACGCCGGAGCGACTCGCGACGCGGTCGACCTACTCGACAGCGCCCGGCACCGCGCCGACACCAGCGCACCCCGAGTACTGCGCGCCTGGCTCGCCGCCGCTTACGGCGAAGCCCTCGCCGCTCATGGCGACCGCACCGCGAGCCTGTACGCATTCGACCAAGCCGCCGACCTCCTGCCCAGTGACCTGACCGACGAACGCCCATACGTCGCGCTCGATCCCGTGCACCTCGCCCGCTGGCGCGGCCACGCACTCGCCCGCTTCGGCCATCCCGACGCGATCGCAGTCCTCAACGACGCTCTCAACCGTCTCGACCCGTCTTTCGTCCGCGCCGAGGCTGCGCTCCGCGTCGATCTCGCGACCGCTCTGGCAACCAACGGCGACCGGGACGAAGCCCGCAGCCACGCCGACCATGCCGCGCGGCTCGCCATACAAGTTGGCTCAGCGCGCCAGCGTCGGCGCATCACAACCCTCCTGACCACTGTTTGCTAGTGGCCGCTCGATCGCGGCTGCACCAGGGTGTCGAGTAGCGCTCCCTCCGGCCACCTGATCAGAGCGCATCCTGAGCCAGCCGAAGAGGTCAAGTAACATGCCAACCGTGACGTCGGTGACTGGATAGCCGTACTATTTGGCATTGCTACCGTGCTACTCGGAATGGCCGCTGTCCCACCGAGTTCCTACCGCAGCAAAGCGATCGCCGGAAGCATAGTTTTCGTCATGCTAGCACTCGCGATCGTTGGCTACAATCTTATCAGCAAGGGCGCACCTGGCCCTCCCGCAGCGACACCTACAGGATTAGCTCCGACGGAACCACGAAATCCCACTCCGACCGCCGCGACCGAGACAACGACAACTGACAATCCGCCGCCTACCTCGACTGCCGCATCGACAGTTCCGGCGACGATGGATTACACGAAAACGCGGGCTCGTGCCAGCGGCAACGCTCAGGGGCTGGTGTATTGGCAGGCGCCTAATTCCGACGGAGGCAGCCCTATGTTACAGTATCGGATTCAGGCCTACGATTTCACTGCCTCTAGGTACCTAGACTTTCAGTATGCTAGCCCGAGCGCCAGGACCTTCACCTACTCTGGACTTACAAACGGGCACACCTATAACTTCAAAGTCGAAGCCATAAACGCGGTCGGGCCATCCCAATACGTTTTCACCAACACTATCAGTCCTCCCGCCTATACTGGCCCGTAGCCCAAGGTTCAAGGTTCGCCCGAGCGTCCAGGCCGATAACCTCGTCAACTGCGCCACGCCGCCATCGCGTTCCCGTTGACCTTCTGGGCTGCAGCTACGTACCGGCGGCCCGGTCTTGCTGTCCATCCGGGCCTGCCCAACCACCGGGCGTCGATAGCCGCCCCCTCACCGACCGGCTCGGATTGGCTACAGCGCCTAAGGTTACGGACGCTGGCGGCATCGCGGCGCTCGCTCTCAAGCCTGGAACTGCGGTGGCTTTGGCAGCCGCGAGGCCAGTAGCCCAGCGGCCGTCTTGTCCGTGGCGGCCAGCCACGCCGCATAGACCCGAAGCGTCGTCGCTCCGCCACCGCCGTGCCCGAGCCGCCCGGCCACGGTACGTACGTCGACGCCGGCCGCGATCAGCTCGGTGGCGCTGTAGTGGCGCAGCGCGTGTAAATGCGTATCGATGCCGAGGTCTGCGGTCATCTTCGTGTATCGGTGAGTGATGCCGTCGGGATCGCAGTGCCGCTGGTGGTCGGGTGCGTAGGAGAACACGAAGGTGTCGTCGTCGAGCGTGATGCCGAGTTCGGTACAGCAGCGTTGCACCCGCTGCTTGTAGGCAGTCAGGATCGCGACGGTGCCCGGATCGAGGCTGACCACGCGCATCTGGTGTGTCTTGGTCTCTTTGAGAACAATCTGGCCGTTCTGGCGGACCAAGTTGCGCCGGATGGTCAGCAACCCGGCAGCCAGGTCGAGATGTTCCCAGGCCAGGCCGAGCAGCTCGCCACGTCGGGCGCCGGTGATGAAGGCTAGCCAAATGAAGGCGCCCCAGTCGACGTCCTGGTCCCACGCCGCACTGACGATCCGGGCCGCCTCCTCGGCCGTAGGAGGATCAGGCTTCGGGTGCTGCTGCCGTGGCCGCTTAACCGCTTCCAAGGGGTTGACCGCGATCCACCCCCACCGCATCGCGGCATTGAGCGCACCACTGAGTACCGCGTGGCACTCCCGGACCGAAGACACGGACAGTGGCCGGCATGTGTGCGGCGCGCACCGCTTGTCGCACTTGTGCTCCCGATGTGTGTGGTGCTCGACGAACGTTCGTCCCTTGCACCGCCGCCGGCAGATCCGCAGCTCCGCGTACAACTGCTCGAACGGCCGCGCACCAAGCTGCGCCATCCGAGTCAGCGAGGTGGCGCCGATCGCGGGCTTGATGAAGTTATCGATCGCTACCCGGTAGCTCGTCCGAGTGGTCTCCTCGACCTGGTGCCCGGCTAGCCACTCATCGAGCAGGTAGCCCAACGTCACACTCGTCCGCGCCGACGTCGCCTCCGCAACCTGGCGCCGGAACTTGTCGCGAAGCTTGATCGCGGCGTCCTCATCGTCGGCCGAGCCGGTCAGCATCACCTGCTTACCGGTCACCGGATCTTGGCCGCCGAAGAGCCGCACCTGGTACGTGCCGCCACGTGGCCGGATGCCGGTCAGGTCCTTCGGAGCCTGCTTCCTGCGTGCCATGAGGGGCAGTCTAGGCAGCGGAATTGGACAGTCAGTTGGACAGAGATCAAGAGAAGATCACCAAAAAAGACCATCTATGCTGATCAGAGGTGGTGGCCAGGGGCGGGGTCGAACCGCCGACCTTCCGATTTTCAGTC
>JAXDGS010000008.1:0-2637 GCA_034664905.1 Solirubrobacteraceae bacterium
GCACCGGAAGGCGTTCTCGCTGTTGGTGGTGAAGTTCTGGTGGGTCGTCATCGCGCCCTTGGGAAATCCGGTGGTACCGCTCGTGTAGAAGATCGCCGCGAGCTCCTCCGCCGCGAGATCCTCGACGGCGAGCGCGTCGCCGTCGGGCAGCCGCTCGCCCGGCGAGAAGACGAAGGCGGCGCCGGAGTCCTCGATCACATACGCCGCCTCATCCTCGGTGAAGCGGGTGTTGACGGGAACGGCGACCGCGCCCGCGAGCTGCGCTCCGAAGAACGCGAGCACCCACTCGATCCCGTTCGAAAGGCGGATCGCCACGCGGTCGCCACGGTCGACGCCGCCGGCGCGCAGGCCTCCGGCGACCCTTGCCGAGCCCTCCCACAGCTCGCCGTAGCTCAGTGAGCGCCCGCCGAGCACCACCAGCGCCGGGGCGCTCCCGTCGCGCTCGACGCTCGCGCGCAGCATGTGCACGAGCGATGGCGGCCGGTCGCGGTAGCGCGCGCGACCGGCCGCGTCGCGCTCGACTCCACTCTGCTCGAAGGGATTGCGTCCCCTCGGGTACGGCACAACCTCGAGGCTCTCGGAGGTCGACACACTCAGGCTGTGGCGGAGGCGGTGACCTGGCGTGCGAGGATCGCGGCGAGCTGCGCGCGGTGGCGCTTGCCGCCGCCGAGCAGCGCCGCGTCGAGATGAGCGCGCTTGTACAACCAGTGCACGTCGGCCTCCCATGTGAAGCCGATGCCGCCGTGGGCCTGGATGGCGCTCGCGGTGACCTCGCACGCCGCATCGGACGCGACCGCCTTCGCCATCGCCGCCGCCTCAGCGAGGCGCTCGGGGTCCGCGTCGGCGGTCCATGCAGCGAAGGCAGCGGTCGAACGGGCCTTCTCTGTCTCCAGCAGCATCTGCGCGCAACGATGCGAGACCGCCTGGTAGGCGCCGACCGGCACGCCGAACTGCTTGCGCTCCTTGACGTAGGCGACGGTCATCTCGAGCGCGCGCTCACACACGCCGACGAGCTCGGAGCTGATCGCCACCAGCACGCGATCGGTCCCCGCAGAGACGTCGCCGGGCAACGCCTCGCCGGCGTCCTCCGCGCCACTCACGCGCGCGGTAGCTCGCGTCGGATCGATCGACGCGACCGGCGTGATCTCCACATCGCCGGGGGTCAGGACCCGAGCGCTCTGGTCCTCTGCGATGAGCACGATCACGTGCGCGTCCGGTGCGCCGATCACGAGCTCGGCGGTGCCATCCACGGCGACGCCGAGCGCCCCGAGGATCTCACCCGACGCGAGCCCGCCGAGCCAGCGCTCGCGCTGCTGCGAGGAGCCCGCATGCTCGATCATCGTGGCGGCGATTGCGCTGGGCAGAAACGGAACCGGCGCGAGCGTGCGTCCGAGCTCCTCGCACAGGATCGACAGCTCGATCTGGCCGAGACCCTGGCCGCCGTACTCCTCGGCGACCGCGATCCCGGGCCAGCCGAGCTCGCACAGCTCGCGCCACAGCGCCGTGTCGCTGCTCGCGGCCTCTGCGTGCTCGCGCACGCGCTCTGGCTTCGCGCGCTCGGCGAGCAGCTGGCGCGCGGTGCGCTGGATCTCCGACTGGTCGTCTGTGAGCCCGAAGTCCATGCGCGCTACGCCGCTGCCTTCAGGCGCGGCAGGCCAAGCACGCGCTCGGCGACGATGTTCTTGAGCACCTCGGTGGTGCCACCCTCGATCGTGTTCCCGCGCGCGCGCAGGAACTCATAGCTCCAGCTCGTGCCCGCCGTCAGTGCCTCGGGGCCGATGATCTCGACCGCAAGCTCGGTGAGGCGCTGGTTGGTGTCCGACCACAGCCACTTCACGAGCGAGCCCTCAGGTCCGGGTTGCCCGTAGCGTTCGGTGTCGGTCAGGCCCTTCCAGGCCATCAGGCGAATCGACTCACAGCGAACGTGCAGCTCGGCGAGCGCATCGGCATAGCGCGGGTCCTCGAGCAGGCCTCGCTCGGCGGCCACTGCGATCAAGTCGTCGAGCATCTGGCGCAGGCGGATCTGCAGTGTGAAGCCGAGTCCCGCACGCTCGTTCATGAGCGTCGTCAGCGCCACCTTCCAGCCGTTGCCGACCCCGCCCACCAGGTTCGCGTCGGGGATCCGCGCCTCCTCGATGAACAGCTCGTTGAACTCGGCCTCCCCGGTGATCTGGCGCAGCGGGCGCACCTGCACCGCCTCCTGTTCCATATCCATCAGGAAATAGCTGAGGCCCTTGTGCTTGGGCGCGTCGCCGTCGGTGCGCGCGACGAGCATGCACCACTTCGAATACTGCGCGCCGCTGGTCCACACCTTCTGCCCGGTGACGATCCACTCATCGCCGTGCTTGACCGCACGTGTCTTCAGCGAAGCGAGGTCGGAGCCGGCCTCGGGCTCGGAGAACCCCTGGCACCAGATCTCCTCGGCGGAGAGGATCGGCGGGAGATGGCGCTCCTTCTGCTCGGGCGTGCCCCAGACCATCAGCGTCGGGCCGCCGAGCAGGACGCCGAGGACGTTTGCCGGCAACGGCACCCGCGCGCGCCCGATCTCCTCGAAGTAGATCGCCGACTCGGTCATGCTCGCACCGCGCCCGCCGTACTCGGTCGGCCAGCTCGGGGCGGCCCAGCCGGCGTCGTAGA
>JAXDGS010000009.1:0-2627 GCA_034664905.1 Solirubrobacteraceae bacterium
TACGTCGTCAAGCCGTTCGCGCTCGCCGAGCTGCTGGCACGCGTCGAGGCCGTGATGCGGCGGGCTCCGGCGGCGCGGCCTGCCCCGCCCGTGGTCGTCGGCGATCTCGCGATCGACCTCGCGGCGCGCACCGTGGCGGTCGCCGGGGTGCCGGTCGCGCTCACGCCGAAGGAGTTCGACCTGCTCGCCGCGCTCGCGCGCGTCCCCGGATGCACCGTCGACCGCCAGCGCCTGCTGCTGGACGTCTGGCAGAGCGACTACGCGGCGTTGTCACGCACGCTCGACGTCCACATCGCGACGCTGCGGGCGAAGCTGGGGCGAGCGGAGCTCGTGCAGACCATTCGCGGCGTCGGCTACCGCCTGGCCGCCACTCCTCCCGCGGACTGAGCGGCCGATGCGACGCCGCCTGCTGTTCGTGCTGCTGCCGATGTTGACGGTCGTGCTCGCGGCGCTCGAGGTGCCGCTCGCCCAGACGTATGCGGTGAGCCGCACACAGGGTCTCTTCGTCAACGAACTCAACGAGGCGCAAACCTACGCGGCGCGGGTCGCGCCGTTCCTCGCAACCGGCGCGGGGAGCGCGACGATCAAGCTCGAGTTGCGGCACTTCACGGACGCGACCGGCGTGCGCGTGACCGTCTTCGACGTTCACGCGCACCAGATACTGCCGGTCGTCCGACGCAAGCTCTCCGCCGCGACCGCCACGGCGCGCGACGATCTGCTCGCGGCTCAGAACGCGGAAGTCCCGGCGACGGCCTGGCCGTGGCGACGGGCACCGATGGTCGTGGGGGCCAGGATCGGCAATCGCGATCTGCTGATCGGGGCGATCGTGTTCGAGGTTCCGACGAAGCCGGTGCGCACGCAGGTGATGGCCCGCATCGCCGAGCTCGCGGGCGCGGGCCTTGCGGTGCTGCTGCTGACGACCCTGCTCGGGGCGCTGCCGCTGGCACGATGGGTCCTGCGTCCGGTCGAGGCTCTCAACGCGGCAGCCGGTCGCCTCGCGTCCGGCGATCTGGGCGCGCGTGCCGCGGAGCGCGGCGGGCCGCCGGAGCTGCGCGGGCTCGCGCGTGCGTTCAACCAGATGGCCGACAGCCTCGTCGTCGCGCTGCAGCGCCAGCGCGCGTTCGTCGCCGACGCGTCGCACGAGTTGCGCAACCCGCTCGCGACGCTGAGACTGCGCGTGGAAGCGCTTGCCGGAAAGGTGGACGACGGTGGCGAACGCGACCTGCGCCTTGCGCTGAGCGAGAGCGACCGGCTGGCGGGAACGGTCGATCGCCTGCTCGAGCTGGCGCGCGCCGAGGCGACGGCGGCCGAGCGCGTCGATTTCGACGCGGTGTCGCTGACCGCGGAACGACTCGACGCCTGGGCGCCGGCGCTGGCATCCACCGACAACGTCGTGCGCGTGGAGGCCCCCGCGGAGGCGATCAGCCGCAGCTCGCCGGATGCCGTCATGTACGCGCTTGACGTGGTGCTCGACAACGCACGCAAGTTCGCGCCGGGCGCCGTGATCGAGCTTGCGATCGATGTCCTTGACGGCGGCATCGAGCTCGTCGTGCGAGACCACGGGGCTGGGTTGGCCGCCGCAGATCTCGCGCGCGTCGGCCAGCGCTTCTGGCGCAGCTCGGATCACCGCGGCGTGCCCGGCACCGGCCTCGGCCTCGCGACCGCGCGAGCGCTGCTCGAAGGCGCCGGCGCGACGATCGACGTCGAGGTCGCCGACCCGGGACTCGCGGTACGGCTACGGGTGCCGGTGCCTACGGGTGGTTTCGTGCGTACCACCGCTTAGCGCCCGGGTGCCAGTCCAGTGGATACGTTGCTATTGCACCAGGCTCGGTGAGCCCGCGTGCCTCCGTGTGGGCGCGCTCGAGCTCGGCTTGATGGTCGAACAGGAGGCGGGTGAGCCGATACGCCACCTCGTCCGGAAGGTCCTTGCGCACGACGAGCAGGTTGGACGCAACCACGGTGCTCACCGCGCCGAGGGGGCCGTAGACCGACCTCGGAATGATCGTGTCGGTGTAGAGATTCGGATCCAGGGCGGCCGCGGTTCCCGGCGGCAGGGTGAGCAATCTGATCCGCACCTTGTGCCGCAGCATCTCGACCGCAGGGCTCGGCAGGCCGCCGCTCCAGACCAACGCGTCGATCCGGTGAGCGACCAGCGCGTCGGCGGACTCCTCGAGCGGAAGTGTCCGGATGCGCGGAGCGTGCGGTCCCCGCAGTCCCAGGTCGCGGATGTTCAGGATGCGCCTGGCGGTCAGCGCGATACCCGATCGGGGCGCGCCGATCGACACGGTCTTGCCCCGAAGATCGGCGATCGTCCTCAGCTGGGAATCGGCCCGCGCGATGACCTGCGTGTAATCGTCGTATAACCGTGCGAGCGCGACGATCGGGATCGGATGTGAGAACGGCCTCTGCCCATGAAGCGCCGGCCCGACGACGTCTGCCACCGAGAAGGCAACGTTCGCCCGCCCGTCGGCGAGCCGCTGCAGGTTCTCGACGGACCCGTCGGTGCCGATCGCAGACGCGTGCAACGGCGACAGATACGTGTTCACAAGCTTGGCGAGCGCTGTGCCATAGACCCGGTACACGCCGCCCTGCACACCCGTCGCGATCCGCAGCTGCTTGGCCGGCAG
>JAXDGS010000010.1:0-17082 GCA_034664905.1 Solirubrobacteraceae bacterium
CTCCTCGGTGCGCTCGAGCGCGCGCGCGTAGTCGTAGCCCTCCAGCAGGTCGGTCGCCTCGACGACCACCGCGGACAGGCGCGCGATCATCGCGCGGTCGAGCGGATGAGTGAGCGCCGCGCCCGCCGGCGGCAGATCCGCGAGCGCGAACTTCGAGGCGTTCAGCAGCTTCACCGCGAGGCGCCGGCCGACCTTCATCTGCTGGACGTCGAAGGCGGTGTCGGTTCCCGGCCTGCCGTTGGCCGCCCAGTAGCGGACGGCGTCGGCGCCGTACTCCTCGAGCAGATGCATCGGCGTGACCACGTTGCCCTTGGACTTGGACATCTTCTTGCGGTCGGGGTCGAGCACCCAGCCCGAGATCGCCGCATTGCGCCACGGCAGCTCCTCGCAGTCGAGTTGCGAGCGCAGGATCGTCGAGAACAGCCAGGTGCGGATGATGTCGTGCGCCTGCGGGCGCACATCCATCGGGAACACACGCTCGAGTAGCTCCTCGTCCTCGCCCGCCCGGCCCGCGATCTGCGGGGTGAGCGAGGACGTCGCCCACGTATCCATCACGTCGGGGTCGCCGACGAAGCCCCCCGGCGCTCCGCGCTGCCCCGGCTCGTATCCATCGGGAACATCGGTGGAGGGATCGACCGGCAGCTGCTCCTCGCGCGCGGCCAGCGGCTGCCCGTAGCACACCGCACCGCTCGAATCGAGCGGGTACCAGATAGGGAAGGGAACGCCGAAGAAGCGCTGGCGGCTGATGCACCAGTCGCCGGTCAGGCCGTTGACCCAATCCTCATAGCGGGCGCGCATATACGGCGGGTGCCAGCTCAGCTCGCGGCCGCGAGCGATCAGCTCCTCGCGATGCTCGACCGTGCGGATGAACCACTGCCGGCTGGTGATGATCTCCACCGGCCGCTCGCCCTTCTCGAAGAACTTGACGGCGCGCGTCACCGGCACCGGCTCTCCCACCAGATCGCCGGAGCTCTCGAGCAGCTCGACGACGCGCTTGCGCGCCTGGTTGACCGTCCTGCCCTTGAGCTCGTCGTATGCGGCACGCGCCCGCTCGGCGTCCTGGGACTCCCAGCCGGGAGCGCCCCATGGCACGTCCAACAGGCGCCCGTCGGGCCCGAGCACCCCGCGCACCGGCAACGCGAGCTCGCGCCACCACACGACGTCGGTCAGGTCACCGAAGGTGCACACCATCACCAGGCCGGTGCCCTTCTCGGGATCGACCAGCGGATGGGTAAGCACGGGAACGCGCGTGCCGAACAGGGGCGTTTCCAGTTCACCGCCGACGAGCTCGCGCTGGCGCCCGTCCTCGGGGTGGGCGAGCACCGCGACGCACGCGGCGATCAGCTCCGGGCGGGTCGTGTCGATCAGAGCCTGCGGGCCACCGTCGAGCGCGCCGAAGCGGAGCCGGTGCATCGCGCCCGGACGCTCCCGGTCCTCGAGCTCCGCCTGCGCGACCGCGGTCTGGAAGTCCACATCCCACAGCGTCGGCGCCTCCAGCTGATAGGCATCGTCACGGGCGAGCAGTGCGAGGAAGGAGCGCTGCGAGATCGTTCGCGCGCGAGCGCCGATCGTCGTGTAGGTCATCGACCAGTCGACGGACAGCCCGAGCTTTCGCCAGAGCTCCTCGAAGATGAGCTCGTCGCGCTCGGTGAGCGTCAGGCAGAGCTCGACGAAGTTGGGCCGGGAGACCGCGACCGGCTCCTTCTCGGAGGGCTCGGACGGCGGCTCGAAGGCGGGGTCATACGGCACCGACGGGTCGCAGCGCACGCCGAAGTGGTTCTGCACGCGGCGCTCGGTCGGCAAGCCGTTGTCATCCCAGCCCATCGGGTAGAAGACCTCGCGGCCGCGCATGCGCTGGTAGCGCGCGACGACGTCGGTGTGCGTGTAGGAGAACACGTGGCCGACGTGCAGTGAGCCGCTGACCGTCGGTGGCGGCGTGTCGATCGCGAACACGCGCGCGCGATCTGCGGAGCGATCGAAGCGGTAGCGCCCCTCGCGCTCCCACGCCTCGCTCCATCGCTCCTCGAGGCCGTCCAGCGTCGGGCGCTCCGGCACGCGCGTGGGCACGCCTCGTGGAGGCAGGCCGTTGCCGGCGGCGGCGGAGGCGGGCGCGTCGGGATTCTCGGGCGCTGGCAAGCGTTGATCGTAGCCGTCGCCCTGTGCCGTCCGCCGGACGGCCGCGGCGACCCCGGCGCGAGGGTTGTGCCGGGCGGCGCCGGACGCCTGAGCCCGAGAAACCTTTCATGAGATTTCTCTTATGAACAAGCGCGCCATGGGCCAGCGGGTATATAGATTGCGCGTCCGGTTCCCGTGCTTTGAGGAGGAGCGCACATGAAGGCTTGGGGAGCAGGTTGAGCGTTCTGGCCAAGAAGGTTCTCGGGGTCGGTGTCGGCGTCGCGCTGCTCGGGAGCCTGATCGGTCTGTACATCGCGGGCTGGGCCACGAGCTTCCCCTCCTCCATCACGGCCTCCTCCGCGGCCGGAGGCGCCAGCCTCACGCTCGAGACCGTCGCGGCGGCGGGCAAAAAGGTCAGCTCCTCGCACCCCGAATGGGTCAGCTACCTCGTCAAGAGGAACGGTCGCTGGGAGCACACCACGGACTTCACCGTGCCCGCCAACTCGATCGTGCACGTGACGATCTACCAGTTCGACACGCCGACCGGGCTTCGCAATCCCTTCCTCTCGGAGCCCCAGGGCACCGTCGAAGGAACCGAGACGATCGACGGCAAGGCGACCCGGTCGATCCCCCCCGAAGAAGCCTCACACACGTTCGCGGTGCCGGAACTCGGCGTGTTCGTCCCGCTTCCAGGCGTGCCCGAAGAATCCAAGCATCCGTGCGAAGAAGGACCGTGCGAACTGACGAGCGACCACCGGACGATCACCTTCAGCTTCCGCACCGGCGCGAAGGGCCGCTACCGCTGGCAGTGCTTCGTGCCCTGCGGGGCCGGCTGGCTGCTCGGAAACGGCGGCCCGATGCAGACGCTCGGGTGGATGGACGGCTTCATCGACGTGGTCTAGCCGATGAGCGAGCCGAACCACGCACGCCGCTTCGGGACCATCTGGATCCTCTCGTCGCTGATCGCCACGCCGCTCGTGGTCCTGCTCCTCGGCCCGATCCTGCCTCCGGGCAACGGCAGCGAGCAGGCCTCGGGCAAGGTCACCGACAACACCGTGCTGCTGGGCATGTCCACGCCGGTGCTGCTGCTCGTGGTCATCTACCTGATCTACAGCATCGTCTACTTCCGCCAGCCCCGGGGCGCGGTGCTCGAAGGCCCCGCGGTGCGCGGCGACGCGCGGCTTCAGACCGTGTGGATCGTCATCACCTCGGTGATGGTGCTCTCGCTCGCCGCGTACGGCACGGTGAGGCTGTTCGCCGACAACGGCGCGGGCTCGGGCAGCGGGCCGGCGCCGCTGACGACCCCGCACGGGTCCAAGCTGCCGGTGCAGGTGATCGCCCAGCAGTGGGCCTTCACATACCGCTACCCGACCTACGGCGGCGTCGAGACGCCCCACCTGGTTCTCCCGGTCGACCAGATGGTCGAACTCCACGTCACCTCCCTCGACGTGATCCACTCCTTCTGGGCGCTGCAGCTCGGCGTCAAGGCGGACGCGAACCCGCAGGTGGACAACGTCGCGTTCGTCAAGCCCACCCGCCTCGAGAGCTTTGAAATCCGCTGCGCCGAGCTGTGCGGCATCTGGCACGGGAACATGTTCGACCGCGGGCGGGTCGTGAGCCAGGAAGAATTCGCGACCTGGATCCAACAGCAGCAGGCGACCTTCTCAGATGCAACCAAGGTCCTGCCCCCATACAGCAGGACGTACCTACCCGAACCCACGAGGCGCGGCGGATGAGCACGACGACCCATCAATCAAGCAACCCACCAGCCGCCAGGCGCCCGCTGTGGCGCAGGCTGATCGGCTTCAACCTGCTCACCGCGGTGGTGCTCGGCGTGGGCGGCTACTACCTCGGCTGGTTCATCGGGCATGAGATCAACGGCAAGAGCTTCGCGTACCAGGAAAAAATCAACGAGAACGACGTCGCCCTGCTGCTCGCGTACTTCTTCGGGGTCGCCGGCTTCTTGATCGGGCTCGGCTTCGCCAACTACCCCGTCTCGCGCCTGTTCGGGCGCCCGCCGTCGCTGCGCGAGAAGGAGGGCGAGGGGATCGGGCGCTACTTCGGGCTGTGCACCGACCACAAGGTCGTGGGGATGCAGTACATGATCGGGATCGGGGTCTTCTTCTTCGTGGGAGGCCTCAACGCGATGCTGATCCGCACCGAGCTCTTGCACTCGACGCCGACCGTCGTCGGTCCAAATCAGTACCTGTCGCTGGTCGGCATGCACGGGACGATGATGATGGGAATGATGACCTCGGGGATCCTGGGGCCGTTCGCGAACTACTTCGTGCCGATCATGATCGGCTCGCGCAGGATGGCCTTCCCTCGCATCGAGTCGCTCACCTTCTGGCTGCTGATGGCAGCCGGCTTCATCCTCGTCTCGACGATCTTCTTCGGCGGCTTCCCCACGGGCTGGACCGGCTATGAGCCGCTCAACGACCAGGCCGTGATGGGCATGGACTCCTACATCTGCTTCTTCGCGCTCGTCGGCGTCTCAATGGCCCTTCTGGGACTCAACATGATCGCCACGATCGCGACGATGCGGGCGCCGGGCCTGACCTGGTCGCGGCTGCCGATCTTCGTATGGGCGGTGCTGGCGACCGCGGTGCTGATGGTGCTGGCCGCGCCGATGCTGATCGCGACGCTGTTGATGGCTGCGTTCGATCGCACCATCAGCACCTCGTTCTTTGTGCCCGGCGGCGGCGGCAGCTCCTACCTGTTCCAGAACCTGTTCTGGTTCTTCGGTCACCCCGAGGTCTACGTCCTCGCGCTCCCCGGTTTCGGGATCGTGCTCGAGCTGCTGCCGGTGTTCACGCGCAAGCCGCTCTGGGGCTACCGGCTAGCGATCTCGGGCATGCTCGGCGTCAGCCTGCTGAGCTTCTTCGTGTGGCAGCACCACCTGTTCGTGAGCGGCATCAACGCGGATCTGCGTCCGTTCTACATGCTCTCGACGGAGATCATCTCGATCCCGACCGGATTCATCTTCATCTGCGTGATGGGAACGCTGTGGAAGGCCCGATCCTCGTTCACCGTGCCGATGCTGTTCTGCATGGCCTGGGCCTTCAACTTCCTGCTGGGCGGGCTCTCCGGGGTGTTCCTCTCGGACACGCCGAGCGACACCGACACGCACGGCAGCTTCTTCGTGATGGCGCACTTCCACTACACGATCATGGGCGGCCTGATCTTCACGTTCTTCGCCGCGATCTACTACTGGATGCCGAAGATGACCGGCCTGCGCTTCAACGAGCGCCTCGCGAAGGCGCACTTCTGGCTGATGTTCGTGTCCTTCAACTCGACCTTCCTGCCGCTGTTCGTGCTCGGCATGAAGGGCATGCCCAGGCGCGTCAGCTTCTACTCGCCCGCCCTGCACACGCTCAACGTATGGGTATCGATATCAGCGTTCGTGCTCGGCTTCTCGATGCTGATCTTCCTCGTCAACGTCATCTACTCGCTGATCTTCGTGCGACTGGGCGCGGAGCTCAACCCGTGGCGCTCCAAGTCGATCGAGTGGACGATCCCGCACCCGGTCCCGGTCAACAACTTCGAGCAGATCCCGGTGTTCGACTCCGACCCATACGACTACGGCGTGCCGGTCGCGGTCGGGGGCGCGCAACCTGCATCGGCGGGAGCCGGCTGATGGCATCGGAACGCGAACAGCGCCCGCTGGGGATGATGGTCCCACCGGTTCGCGCGGGGACCGAGATCCCGCCCGAGCCGCCGGACGTGGGCGCGCGGGCTCTGACGGTGGCCTCACGCCTGCTCGCAGGCGCCTCGGTGTTCTTCTTCCTCGCGTTCGTATTCGCGTACTTCTACCTGCGCTCGCTCGACCAGAACCACTTCTGGAAGCCGACCGCCGCGCTGCTCAAGGAACAGGAAGAGGTCCATGTGAGCCTCACTCCCAACGCGGCCCTGGGCGCGGTGATGATCGCGTGCATCGTGCTCAGCGCGCTGGCGACGATCGTCGGTGGGCGCCAGATGAAACGCGGCTCGAGCGCGTGGCTGCCGTCGGTGGCCGCCGGGGTCGCGCTCGGACTGGCCGCGATCGGGCTGCAGTGCATCGAGTACATCGTCCAGCACTTCGGCCCGACCGACGGCGCGTACGCGAGCGTCTTCTGCGCGTGGACCGCGCTCTACCTCGTCGCGGTGCTCGGCACGATGTACTGGCTGGAGACGCAGGTGGCATCGGAGCTGCGCGCGCGCCGCAAACCGGCCAGCACCGAGGGCGACATCAGGGAGGCCGACCTGCTGATCGCCCCGGGCCTCTACGCCGCCGTCTTCTACTGGGCCTTTCTCGCGGGTCTCGGCGTCGTGATGTACGTGCTGCTGTATCTGCTCTGATGATCGCGACGGCGCCAGCCGCTACGCCAGGCCTGTGGGACTGGTCGCTCGATCCGCCGCTCGCGCTCGTGGTCGTGCTCGCGCTGCTGTATGCGAGCGGCAGCAGACGCACGGTGACACCGGCGCGCGCCGCGTCCGAGCGGCGTTGGCGCAGCGGCTGCTTCTACGCGGCGCTGGCCGTGCTCGCGATCGCGCTCAGCTCACCGCTCGAGAAGCTCAGCGCGCAGCTGTTCTGGGCGCACATGGTCCAGCACGTGCTGCTGTTGATGGTCGCGGCGCCGCTGATCGTGGTGGCGCGCCCCTGGTCTCGGCTGTGGCGCGCGCTGACGCTCCCCGCGCGGCGCTCGCTCGGGCGCACGCTCGTCCAGGGGTCGCGCGCGGCGCCGCTGCGCAGCGCGTCGCGCGCGCTCGGGCGCCCGCTGCCCAGCTTCGTGCTCTTCAGCGTCGTTCTGCTCGCGTGGCACGTACCCGCGCTGTTCGACGCGACGCTTCGCTCAGAAGCGCTGCACGCGCTCGAGCACAGCCTCTTCTTCCTGACCGCGGTGATGTTCTGGAAGCAGGTGATCCACTCACCGCCGCTGCACGCACGCCTGAGCGACCTTCAGTGCGCCGTCTACGTGGTCTGCGCGATGATCGTCAGCTGGGTGCTCGCCGTCGTGCTCGCCGTCGCACCGCACGCGCTCTACGCACCCTACGCCGACCGCGCGAGCCGTCCCGGAGGCCTCTCGGCGCTGGCCGATCAGCAGATAGCAGCCGGGATCATGTGGGTTCCCGGATCGATCACGTTCGTCGTAGTGCTATTCATCTATGTCCATCGCTGGCTCACGCCCGCGCCGCTTGCGCCGCGAGCATCGCGGCTGGCGGGCGAGCACTAGGAGGCGCAAATGTCGAGCAGCACAGTCCCCCTCGCGAGTCACTTTCTCGCCGGATCGATTCTCAGCCTGGTGCTTCCGTTGGGAGTGTTGATCGTCGTCGTCGTCTGGTACGTGCTCAGCTGGCGAGGGGGCACCGGCGAACGCTAGGCCGGTCCTGACGCGAGCGACTGAAAGCGCTCGCCGCGCTCCTCAAAGTCGCGGTAGCTGTCATAGCTCGGCGCGGCGGGTGAGAGCAGGATCGCCGCCCCTGGCCGCGATCGCTCGCGCGCCAGCGCGACCGCAGCCGCCAGGTCGGGCGCGGCGATCGCGCGCTCGGCGGGGACGCCCGCGTCGAGCGCGGCCTCGATCAGCCGCGAGCCGGTCGAGGGCACGCCGATCACGGTCGCGCGGCGCTCTGCGAGCGCGTGCGCCAGCTGCGCGTAGTCCTGCCCGCGGTCCTGCCCGCCGGCGATCAGCACGATCTCATGGGCTGGGAAGCTCGCGAGCGCCGCGAGCGCCGACTCGGGCGTGGTCGAGATGCTGTCGTCGACCCATACCGCTCCGCCGCTGTGCGCGACCGTCTGGAGACGGTGCGGCAGAGCCGTGAAGCCGGCGAGCGTCTGCGCGAGCGGCGGTGCGGCGATCCCGAAGGCTTCCAGGGCAGCGAGCGCGCCGCACAGGTTGAGCGCGTTGTGCTCGCCCGGGAGCGGCAGCTGCGCGGACTCGAGCATCGGCACACCGCCCAGCTGCACACCCGCAGCTGACGCGTCCCAGCCGTCCGCCACCCCGTAGAACGTCACCTGCGCCGCGTCGTCTGCGGCGCGTGCCAGCTGCGCGTCGCGCCCGTTGAGCACCACCCGGCGCACGCCCGGCAACGCGAGCAGTCGCAGCTTCTCCGCGTGATATGCCTGCTCGGACCCATGCCAGTCGACATGCTCGCGAAACAGGTTGGTGATGAGCGCCACCTCCGGGCCCACCGGGAGGTCTGCGATCTGATAGCTCGAGAGCTCGAGCACCGCGAGGTCGAAGGGAGGCTGATCGAGCAGATCGAGCGCGGGCACGCCGATGTTGCCGGCGAGATGAGCGCTGCGTCCGCCTGCGCGCGCGAGATGGGCGATCAGCGCCGCCGTCGTGCTCTTGCCCTTGCTGCCGGTGACGCCGATCACGCCCCTGCCTTCGCGCTCTGCGAGCCACAGCGCTGTGGCGGTCGTCACGCGCACCCCGGCAGCGCGAAGCGCGCGCATCTCGGGGCGGTGGATCGACACGCCCGGCGAGCGCACGACCACGTCGCACTCGGCGAGCGCGCCGGCCACCGCACTGCCCGTCACGACTCGCAGATCGGGCGCTCGCAGCGTCTCGCGCAGACCATCGGGCGCTGCGTCGTCGAAGGCCGCCACCGCGATCTGCGCTGAGGGCATCCGCCGCGCCAGCTGCTGCGCGAACGAGCGCACCTCCCGGCCGGCGCCCCACACGCCGATGCGCAGCGCGTCAAGCTCCGAGAACCGCACGCACATCCCCCAACAGCGCCGCGGGCACCTCGTGCTCGTCTGAAAGCGCCAGCACGTCGGCCGGGTCGCCGTCGGTGCGCGGATGGCCGGGGAGCACCTCCTGCACGAGGCGCTGCACGACGCGATGGCCGCTCCAGCGCGGATCGGCGGCGAGCATGCGGATCGCGGCGACGCTCTCCTGCTCCTCGCCGACGCACTCGAAAGGCTTATGCCCGCCGGTCGCGGTGAGCAGCGCAAATCCCTCGAACTGGCGCTCGTCGTCGAGCAAATCGCGCCCGAATACCGCGGTCAGGTGCTCGGGTGTCGTGAACGGCGCAAGCGCGAGGAACACGAACCTGCACTTGGGGCACTCGCAGCACCAGGACGCCGGCCGCAGCGAACGATCGCTGCGGAACAGTGCGTTGCAGCTCGTGAATGCCGCGTGATAGGGCTCCATGCGCGCAAACGCTCGCGCGATCGCGAGCTCGGAGGCGGGACGCAGGATCGAGAACAGCTGTACCGCTCCAGAGAGCTCCGCGATCGCTGCGCGCATCAGGCGCTCGGCGCGAAGGCCCTTGCTGAACTGGTGGTTGACCTCGACCCCATCCCATACGAGGTTGCCGCTCGAGGCGGAGCGCTCGTTGGCCATCGCGACCGTGTCGAACCCGTGCAGTGCGGCGGTGAGCAGCGCGGCGCACGTGACGATCGCGGTGACCGGCACGTGGCCGTTGAGCGCCCCGGCGCCGTTCAGCGCCTGCAGGGCGGGATCGAGCCGCCGGCGCACGAGCAGGTGCGGTAGCCCGGCGACCGCGACGGTCCGAGCGATCGGAGCGGCGTCGCCGACCGAGAAGGACGCGGTCTGCAGGCCGCTGCGCCGCAGTATCTCGAGCGCGACCACCGAGTCCTTGCCGCCGCCGACCGGCACGAGCACGCGCCGAGGAGCGGGCGCCGTGCGCTCCTGCGCGTGCGGCGCGCGCGCGGCGCCGCGTGGAAAGCTCGGGCGCGGCAGGCCGGCGAGCTCGTTGCGGTACGCGAGCTCAGCGAGCCCCTCGGAGTAGAGCGCCTCCAGCAGCGTCGCCGCTGCGGGCGGCGGCGACGTCTCGCAGATGATCGCGGGTGGCAGCGCGGTCTTGTAGTAGCTGACGCCCGCGACCCAGTGCAGGAGCGAGAGCAGGCCGTCGACGGCCTCGCGCCGCTCATCGTCGAGCGGGGTCTGCGCGGGCAGGTCGAACTCCTCGGTGAACTCGATCTGTTCGTCGAGCGCATAGCGCAGCCGCACGCGCCCCGACCGATCGATCCCGCGGTCGAGGAAGCGGAAGCTCGTGAACGCCGCCCGGTCGAACGCGTGCGGCGCCTGCTTGGCGGTTGCCATGCTGCTCAGCCTAGAGCCACGACTGCTCGCCGTCGGCTCGCGAGTGCTAGTCGTTGGCGGTCAGCGCCTCGAGCAAATAGCCGAAGCGCTCGCGCGCGTGCTCGCGACGCGTCGGCAGGTGCTCGCTGGGAACCTCATCTGCGGGCGGCGCATAGCCGTGCAGCACCTGGCGCGCGACCGACTGGCGATGCACCTCGTCGGGGCCGTCGTAGATGCGCGCGGCTCGCGCGAAGCGGTACATCTGCTCGAGCGGCAGGTCGGTGGAGTAGCCGAGCGAGCCGTGCACCTGGAGCGCCCGGTCGACGACGTCGTGCAGCACCCTCGCGCCATAGAACTTGATCAGCGCGATCTCCGTGCGAGCGGCGCGAGCGCCCTGCGTATCCATCATCCAGGCGGCGTGCAGCGTCATCAGCCGCGCGGCCTGCATCTCGGCGAAGCTATCGGCGATCCAGTTCTGGACGGTCTGCTTCTCCGCCAGCAGCGAGCCGTGCGCGTGCCGGTAGGTCGCGCGCTCGCACATCATGTCGAACGCGCGCCGCGCGACCCCGAGCCAGCGCATGCAGTGGTGGATGCGTCCGGGACCGAGCCGCTGCTGTGCCAGCACGAAGCCTGCGCCCTCGCCGCCGAGCAGCGCGTCGGCGGGCACGCGCACGCCGTTGTAGAGGATTTCCGAGTGCCCGCCATATCCGCCGAACTGCTCCCATGGGTGCTCCATCGTGGGCACGTCGCGCAGGATCTCCACGCCGGGCGTGTCGACCGGGACGACGAACATCGACGCGCGCTGCGAGGGGCGCGCGTCGGGGCTTGTGACGGCCATGACGATCAGGAAGTCCGCGATCGAGCCGTTGGAGGAGAACCACTTGTGCCCATCGATCACCCATTGATCACCGTCGCGCACCGCCACGGTGCGCAGCTGCGTCGGATCGGATCCTGGTGAGTTCGGCTCGGTCATGCTGAACGCGCTGCGCAGATCACCCGCGAGCAGCGGGTGAAGCCAGCGATCCTTCTGCTCGGGCGTGCCGGCGAGCGCGAGGATCTCGGAGTTGCCGGAGTCGGGAGCAGCGTTTCCGAACGCGAGCGGAGCGATCGGCGAGGTGCCAAGGATCTCGTGCATGAGCCCGAGCCGCACCTGCCCCATCCCCTGCCCCCCGAGCTCCGGAGGGAGGTGCGTGGCCCACAGGCCGCGTGACTTGACCTCCTCGGCGAGCGGCGCGATCGCCTTGCGCAGCCCGTCGAGCCCGAGCTCGTGCCAGATCGACTCGAGCGGCCATATCTCGCTTCGAACGAACTCGGCCATCCAGTCGAGCTGCTCCTGGTACTCAGGGTCGGTGGAGAAGTCCCAGCTCATGTGAGAGCGTCCTTTCGGTCGGGCAACGCGTCGAGTCACCGGCAACCCTACGCGCTCCGGGCCTGATGTGGCGCGGCCCGTATATTGGCTTCATGGCAAGCTCCGAGGCGCTGGATCTCAAGCTGCTGCCGGGCGCGAGGGAGTTGCTCGCCTGGCACGAGCGCGAACTGCCGCAGCGCGATGATCTGTGCGGCGCGTTCTGTGGCGCGCTCGCGCTCGGCGCCGCCGGGATCGAGCGCTGGGACGACGAGCGAATCGACCAGGACACGGTCGCGCTGGCCGCCGGGAGCGTCGTCTCGCGTATCCCGGACACGGGCAGCCTGCCGCACGGCGAACGGGGGCGGCGCGACTACCGCCTGTCGATCCCGCTGATCGACGAGGAGGGGCGCTCGGGCACGTCCGCAGGGGGACTCGCGCAGGCGATCGAGGAGATCTCTGCCGCGCGCCTCGCCGCGATCCCCTACGCGGGGCCGTGGACGGCGGACACGCTGGCCGGCCTGTTCGATCTGCTTGCCGCGCTGCCGCGCGCGGTGACGCTGGTCGCGAATATCGCGACGCGCCATCTGTGGGGTTCGAGCGCACCGCTCGCGCTGATGCTCGACCACCTGCTCGGAGGCGAGCTCGCCGGTCCCCCGGCGGACTGGGACGTCGGTCACTACGCGTGCGTGATCGGCAGGGCCAGCGGTCCCGGCGGCGCGCTGTACGCGATTGCCGACACGTACCCATCGCTCGGCAGCAGCGGGGTGCACGTGCAGCCCGGCGAGCTCCTCGCACGCGCGCTCGAGCGGCGCGAGATGCCGGCGGGCGGCATGTTTGCGGTCGTCTCGAGAGATGATGCCCCCGCGGTCCGCGCGGGCGCGGAGGAGATCGGCCTGCGCGAGGAGATATGGGACAACGGCACGGTCATCGCGAAGACGCCGAGGTGAGCGAGACCGAGCTGCTCGCGCTCGTCTGCTGCGACCTCGCTGCGATCGTGCGTGGGCGGTCGCTCGCGGCTGAGCAGCTCGCCGAGCACCTGCACACAGGTATCGGCTGGGTCCCCGCGAACCACGCGCTGACCGCGCTGGGTCCGCTCGCCGAACCCAATCCGTTCGGCTCGACGGGCGATCTTCGTCTGCTGCCGGACCCCGCCACGCGCATGCGCGTCTCACCGAGCGCAGAAGCGCCGGCGCTCGAGCTCATCCTCTGCGACCTGCTCGAGATCGATGGGCGCCCGTGGGAGTGCTGTCCGCGTCGCTTTCTGAGGGACGCGCTCGCTGACATGGAGCGCGAGTTCGACATCCGCGTGGCCGCGAGCTTCGAGCACGAGTTCCAGCTCATGCGCGACGACGTGCCGGTGTCGTTGCCGTTCTCGCTGGAGGCGCAGCGCCGCGCGGAGCCGTTTGCGACGAACGTGATGGACGCGCTCACGCAGGCCGACGTGCGTCCCGAGCGCTTCTTCCCCGAGTTCGCCGCGCACCAGTTCGAGATTCCGGTGGCGCCGGCCAATGGACTTGCGGCGGCCGACCGCGCGGTGATCCTCAGGGAGGTCGTGCGCGAGGTCGCGCGGCGGGAAGGGATGCGTGCGACGTTCGTGCCTCTGCTGAACCCGGATGAAGCCGGCAATGGAGTGCACATCCACATCAGCCTGATCGACGCGGCGGGCTCCTCGCTGCTGTTCGACGCGGGCGGCGCGGGAGCGCTCAGCGAGGTCGGCGAGCGCTTCGCTGCGGGCATCCTCAAGCACGCACGCGCGCTGACCGCGCTGACCGCCGCGAGCCCGGTCTCCGCGATGCGCCTGCAACCGCACCGCTGGAGCGCAGGCGCGGTGTGCCTCGGGCGTCAGAACCGCGAAGCGCTGCTGCGCCTTCCGCCGCTCGTCACGCTTGCAGGCGCGGACCCCGCGGCGCAGCTGCGCCTGGAGTACCGCGGCGCGGACGCAAGTGCGAACCCCTACCTCGCGCTTGGGGCGCTGATCCGCGCGGGCCTCGAGGGTCTGCGCGCGCAGCTTCCCGCACCGCCGATCCTGGAAGAGGACCCGGCGGGGCTCGACGCGGCGGGCGCGGAGCGCTTCGGCCTCGGCGCGCTGCCCGCATCGCTCGAGGAGGCGCTGGGGGAGCTCGAGCGCGACGAGGCCGTGCGCGCATGGCTCCCGCCGCTGCTCTACGACGCCTACGCGTCGGTCAAGCGCGCCGAGCTCGCGGCCGTCTCGGAGCTGGACCTCGCCGATGTCTGCAGGCGCTATGCCGGCGTCTACTGAGGAGCTTTTGAACCGGTTGCTCGCGGGCATCGAGCGCGAGCTGCCGTACGCGATCGAGCTGCGCCATCGCCTGCACGCCGAGCCCGAGCTCGCGCACGCCGAGGAGCGCACCGCAGCTGCCGTCGCGCAGGCGCTGCCGGTTCACTCGACGGTGGCATCGGGCACCGGTCGGATCGCTCGCGTGGGCCCCGCGCAGGGAGACGCCGTCGCGGTCCGTGCGGAGCTTGACGGGCTGCCCGTGCGGGAGCGAACCGGTGTCAGCTTCAGCGCGACCGGCGGCGCGATGCATGCGTGCGGACATGACGTTCACATGGCTGCGCTCGTCGCGCTGGCGCGTGCCGCACACGCACTCGGCGAGGAGCTGCCGGCGGCGCTGCTCGCCGTGCTGCAGCCGAGCGAGGAGGCGTACCCGTCCGGTGCGGAGCAGCTCGCGGCTGCGGAGCTTGCGCAACTCGAGCCCGTGGCGGTGGTCGCGGCGCACGTGCACCCGGAGCTGCGATGGGGAGAGGTCGCGCTCGACGCGGGTGCGGTCAATGCGTCGTGCGATGAGTTCCGCATCACCGTCGCGGGCGAGCCCTCACACGGCGCCTACCCGCACCGCGGGCGCGACCCGATCCTTGCGATCGCGGAGATCGTGGTGGCGCTACACGCGGTCGCGGGACGCCGGATCGACCCGCTGCACCCGGCGGTGTTGACGGTCGCGGTGCTCGAGGGCGGACACGCCGAGAACGTGATCCCTGCGCGTGCGAGCGCGCGGGGAACGCTGCGCGCCCATCGCCCGGAGGATCGCGAGCAGCTGCGCCACGTCGTGAAAGAGGTCGCGATGGGCGTCGCGCAGGCGCACGGCTGCAGCGCGGAGGTCGAGCTCGTTCGCGGTGAGCCGGCGCTCGAGAACGACCCGCAGATAAGTGGTCTCGCTCGCGAGCTGCTCGAGCACGCGGGGCTCTCGCCGTCCGCCCACTGGCGTTCGTGCGGTTCGGATGATTTCGCCTTCTTCGGCGCGCTCGCGCCGATCGCGATGGCCTTCGTGGGCCTCGACGGCGCGCCGGGCTTCGCGGCTCGACCGCTGCACCACCCCGAGCTGCTGCCGCCCGACGGCGCGATCGGCGCGGTCGCGCGCGTGCAGGCGGTGCTCTACCTGGCGGCCGCGCTGTCCGCCTCGCATCCGCGTTAGGCGCCCAATCGACTAGCCCGGAGGCATCGCTCCCATGAGCCGGTACGCGAACAGCTCCTCGTAGCCGAGGCTCCGATAGATGGGCTCGCCCATCGGCGAAGCCTGCAGCGACGCAATCGTGGCGCCGAGCTCAAAGGCCCTGTTCGTCGCCTGAACGGTGCAGGCCGCCGCGAGCCCACGTCCCCGCGCTTGCGGAAGCGCTGCAACCCAGCCGATGAAACCGACTTCGGATTGCGCCCCGGAGCTCAGCCATAGCGAGGCGCACGCCACGGGTTGGCCGTCCAGACGTGCGAGGCACGCCCAGACGCGGTCCGGATCGAGTAGCAACTGGGGCGCAAATGTCTCCGTGAAGAGGTCGGGGGGAAAGCCGATCGAGGGGTAGGCCTCGTCGCAGATCCGCCAGTACGCGGCGGCATCCTCGACGTCCGCGACCGCTCGAACGTCGCCCTGAAGATTCTCAAGCGGGGATCGGCAGACCATCTCCGGATACCGCTCGAGAACCGCGGACATGTCAGCCGCAAGAGCTGCGTCCGCGAGCTCGGGATCACCAGGCCACGTGAAGACCACGAACCCACGCTCGCGCTCGAAGAAGAATGACCGCGCCCGATTCAGCAGCTCGGCGGCATCTCCGTCTGGCGCCTCACGCATGACGCCGTTGAGAAATGGCGTCGTGCTGCGACTGGCGAAGAACAGGTCCCCGTTCGCCGCGTCGACGGTCCCACCGGAGCCCTCGGCGCCCAATACGTTGACGTCCATGAGATTGCGGTGGACGCGCGCGATCAGCGGTTGGTCCATCGCAGCTATTCATACAACACGGGACCCAGGCTTTCCGCCTCCCGAGCAGGTGCTCGACTTCCGCGGCTAGCGCCACGCGATCCGCTAGCCGAATCACGCCGTGATCAGGCCGCGGATCTTCATCGCATCGTGGATGTCGGCCGCTACCTCCTCGGCAATGCGACCCTCCGTGTCAACGATGAGGTCGATGCCGTCAAACGCCGGCACCGCCAGCGCCAGTTCGCGGGCATGAGCGATCAGCCGAGCCTTTCCCGGCCAGCGGTCGGGCTCACGGTCCGCGATCCGTGCCGCGACGACTTCCGCTGGGGCGCTCAGACAAACGACCAGCAGCAAATCGGCCTGCGCGGCGCTGACGACGGCGCGTAGCTCCTCCACGGTCTCGATGGTCGCCGCGATTAGAAAGCGGCGCCTTCCCGCCGTACGTTGGAGCGCAAGCACGGCGTCGAGCTGCTGCGTCCACTCGCGTCCCGACAAGAGCGGCGAGCCCATCGCAAGCTGCTCACACTCGATCGAGCCGTAGTCGATGCCCTCGGTCTCCAACAGCGTCGTCAACGCCTCCAACACCGAGGACTTGCCGGTTCCCGGGGCACCGGTGAGCACGAGCGCTGCAACCATCAGAGCAGTGTCTCGCAGACGTCTCGGCGATCACCCAAGAGCACTGTCCGTCGGGGTGCGCCCGCTCGGCATCCGTCTCGGGCAATCCGCCGAGGTAGGATCGAGCCATGCCCGACCGCCTCTATTTCACGGAATCTGACGAGGCCAACGAGCTGATCGCAAGCGACCCGATGGCTCTGCTCGTCGGCCTCGCGCTCGACCAGCAGGTGACCGTGCAGCAGGCATTCCTGGGCCCGCTGCGGCTGCGCGAGCGGATCGGCGCTATCGACGCTGACACCCTCGCGAGCGCCGAGCTCGAGCCCGCGTTCCGCGAGAAACCGGCCATCCACCGCTACCCGGCGAAAATGGCCGGGCGGGTCCGCGACCTCGCCGCTCACGTGCGCGAGCACTACGGCGGGGACGCCGTGCGCGTCTGGAGCGACGCGCCCGACGCAGACGCGCTGCGCGCGAACATCGAGGCGCTGCCTGGCTTCGGCGAGATGAAGGTCAAGGCGCTGGGCGCGATCCTCGCCAAGCGCTTCGGCGTCGAGGCTGCCGAGGGGCTGGTCCCGGGGCACCCCACGCTCGGGGACGTCGACTCGCCGCAGGCGCTGCTCGACTACCAGGCGGCCAAGCGCGAGCACAAGGCCGAGTGGTCGAAGATGAAGGCCGCGCGCTAGGGCCGCAAAAGGCCGCCGGGTCTTCGCCTTCAGCCGACCGCCGGTTCCCCCGCTTGCGGCAGCGGCGGCAGGCCCAACAGTGCGCG
>JAXDGS010000011.1:0-3095 GCA_034664905.1 Solirubrobacteraceae bacterium
CGCGTCGTGATCGAGCATGCGCAGGAGCAGGTGCGGCAGCAGCAGCAGCGTGAGGTCGTCCTCGTCGTGGCGCGCGAGCAGCGTCTCGACGTCGAGATCGAGAACCTCCGAAGCCGCGCGAATCGGCAACGACGGGTCCGACCGCGCCGCCGCGGCGATTGCCTCTGCGCCGCCGATCAGCAGGATGCTGATCGCCCAGTCGGGCTCGTTTCGGCGAAGCGACCGAACGAGCGCGCGAGCACGCGGCATCGTCCGCATCGTCGCGACGGTCACCGCGCGCATCAAGCCTCGTCGTCGCCCTCGTGGCGCGCGATGCCGCGGCGCAGCGTCTCGGCCGTCAGGACGAGCTCACGCACAAGATCCTCGAGGCGCTCGATCTGCTCGGTGTGGCGCTCGCCCAGCCGCTCGAGATCGGCCTCGAGGCGTTCGACGGCTGCAGCCGTCCCGAGCCGGCGAGAGCGCCGCCGCGCGTAGGCGGGCGCGAGGCGCCACAGCGCCCGGCGCGCCAGCTCACGGCCGCGCCGCCGGCTGCCCGGCGGTCCAGCGGTTCTGATCTTCGTGCTCATCTGATCGATCGTGCGCAACGGCTTGCCCCGATTATCGCCAAATGTCCCGCGCGTTCGCGAGACTCCTCTAGGCTGGCTGATCCGCCGGCGGAGAGCGATGAGCACGAACGAGCTGCCCAAGACGCGTCGAGTCGATCGCACGCGCGACGTGTCGGTGATCATCGCGGCGGGCGGCGACGAGACGGCCCTGCGCGAGTGCGTCGCGGCGGTGCGCGCACATTCCGAGGAACACGTGGCGATCCTCGAGGCGGCCCCGGACGCGGCGTCGGTAAACGCCGCGATCGCACAGGTCGCACCCGCCGACGTGATCGTGCTGAGCGCCGCGTGCCTGGTCGGTGACGGCTGGGCCCAGCGGCTCGGCGACGCGGCGTACAGCGACACGAACGTCGCCTCGGCCAGCGCGCTCGCGCGAAGTGACTCGCCGCTCGCGCTCGGCGACGGCCAGGACGACGGCGAGGACTTCACGACGCTCGTCGGGTCGGTCGCTGCGCGCTCGCGCGTCCTGCGTCCGCGCCTGAGCCGGGGCGTCGGTCCATGCCTGTACATCCGGCGCGACGCGCTCGAGCTGGTCGGCCTTCTCGACGAGCGGCTGGCCCTGCGCCCGGCCCTCGAGCTCGACTTCGCGCAGCGCTGTGTGCTGGCCGGGCTCACGCATGTGGCGGCCGACGATGTCGTCGTCGAGCGCATCGCGGCGGCGCACGACGCCGGCACGCTCGAGCCACCGTCCTCGGTGCTCGAGATGTACCCGTATCTGGCAGAGACGCCGCTGGCGGACTCCGCCGTGCTCGGCTACGCGCTGCAAGGCGCGCGTGCGGCGTCCGCCCGCCTACCGGTGACGCTCGATGCGCGCGCCCTGGACGGCGCGATCACCGGCACGCACGTGCACGTCCTCGAGCTGATCCGCGCGCTCGCGCGAACCGACGCGCTCCAGCTGCGCCTGCTGATCCGCGCCGATCGGATCGATCCCGGCACCCGAACGCTGCTCGGCGAGCTCGCGCACACCGAGCTGCTCGCCGCCGAGCACGTCGATGCGACGACGCCGCGCAGCGCCGTCTTCCATCGCCCGCAGCAGACCTTCTCGCCGAGTGACGTGGCGCTCGCGCTGGCGCTCGGCGAGCGCTTCGTCGTCAGCCAGCTGGACCTGATCGCCTACCGCAACCCGGGCTACTTCCGCGATGCTGCGACGTGGGAGGACTATCGCGCCGCCAGCCGCCACGGGCTCTCGGCCGCGGAGCGCGTCGTCGTCTTCTCAGAGCACACTCGCGAGGAGCTCCTCGCAGATGCGCTCGTCGAGGACGACCGCATCAGGGTCGTCCCGCCGGGACTCGATCACGGCCGCACCGGCGACGCGACGCGACCGTCGACGCTGCCCGAGAGCGTCGGCGAGTCGGGGTTCCTGCTCTGCCTCGGGACCGACTTTCGACACAAGAACAGGGTCTTCGCGCTGCGACTGCTCGCGGTGCTGCGCGAGCGCCATGGCTGGTCGGGAGCCCTCGTGCTCGCCGGAATGCACATCTCGCCGGGCTCCTCCGCGGAGCTCGAGCGTGAGTTCCTGGACGCGCACTCCGAGCTCGCCGACGCCGTCGTCTCGCTCGGTCCCGTAGACGAGCGCGAGAAGGCATGGCTGCTGGAGCGCGCGAGCGCGATCGTCTACCCCTCCGCGTACGAGGGCTTCGGCCTGGTGCCGTTCGAGTCGGCGTTGAGCGGCGTGCCGTGTGTCTTCGCGCCCCAGGCCTCGCTCGCCGAGGCGGCGCCGCAGGGCACCGCGACGATCGTCCCGTGGGATCCGAGCGCGAGCGCGGCGGCGGCGTACGCGCTGCTGAGCGACGCCGGCGCTAGGGAGCGTCACGTGCGAGCGCTGCGCGCGCGCGCCGAGACCTTCACGTGGGACGCCGCAGCCGCCGCGATGGTCGAGGTCTACAGGCAAGCCGCCGCAGCGCCGGTGCGCGACTCGGCGACGTTGAGCCGGGACCTCGTCAAGCGCGAAGCGCGGCTCAGCGTGCAGCACGAGCAGGAAGTCGCGCGCCTGGTCGGCGAGCGCGAGCACGCCCAGAGCATGTACGACGAGCTCAACGCCGAGGTCGGATTCGGGCTGAGCCTGATCGGCCCGAACGGCGCCCTGCCGGAGAACGTGCAGCGGGCGCTGCTGGCGCTCGCCGGGCGCCCCGCCTGGAGCCGTCCGCTCTTTAGGGCCGTATCGGGTGTTTTCATCGTGATGCGAGCACTCGCGCGTCCGGTCGGAGCCCTGCTTCGCCGCCGCAGCTGAGCGCCGCCGCGCACGAAACGATCAGCCGCCGGCTATACCCTGCCCTTCAGAGTGCCACGTGAGCAGACCACCACGCTTGGGCTCCCGACGCTTGCTGCGGAGGGGGTCGACAAGCGGTTCAAGATCCCCGAGGAGCGCAGCCATACGCTCAAGGAGCGCGCGCTGCATCCCCTGCGGCGATCGCGACACGAACAGCTGCACGCGCTTCAGGACATCTCGTTCGCCGTCGCGAAAGGCGAGTTCTTCGGGATCGTCGGGCGCAA
>JAXDGS010000012.1:0-10893 GCA_034664905.1 Solirubrobacteraceae bacterium
CCGCCGTCGCGCTCGCCGAGTGGCTCGCGATCGAGCACTGGGACAGCGGCATTCGCGTGTCGTGCATCTGCCCGCAGGGCGTTCGCACGCCGATGCTCGAACTCGCGATGGAGGACGCCGCCGCCGCCGCCGCGCTGAACGCCGGCGGGTTGATCGAACCCGAGGACGTGGCCGACGCGGTCATCGCCGGCATCCGCGAGGAGCGCATGCTGATCCTGCCGCACGAGAACGTCGCCCGCTTCATGGCGCTGAAGGGCTCAGACCACGAGCGCTGGCTGAAGGGCATGCGGCGGATCGTGCGCGACGCGCGCGCGGCGACCTAGGAGATTCGTCTAAAGCCCGCGCGGCCGCTGACGCGGGCGCCGCCATGCGTCGATATGCGCAGGGATGCATCCTCGGCCCCGGTTGCTGTCGCTCACCACAGTGCTCTCAGAGCGGGCGCGCGCGGCCGTTCACGTGACGCTGCTGGCGCTCACGCTCGCGGTCGCCGGCCTCGCGTTGAGCGACCTTGGCCTCTTCGGTCACGGCGCCGTCGAACGCATCTTCAACGACTGGGTCTACAACGGCGCGGAGCTGACAGCCGCCGCGCTGGTCCTCTCCCGCGCGCTGCTCGTGCGCGGCGAGCGCCGAGCGTGGCGCATCCTCGCCCTCGGGATCGCGCTGTTCGCGGCGGGCGACGTCTACTACACGCTCGTCCTTGAACCGATGAGCAATCCGCCGACGCCCTCGCCGAGCGACGCGGGCTACCTCGCGTTCTACGTGTGCGCGTACGCGATGATGATGATGATCGTGCGCGTACGCGTACGAACGTTCCACGCGAGCATGTGGCTCGACGGCGCGATCGGCGGGTTCTCGGTCGCTGCGATCGGCGCGACGCTCGTGCTCGAGCCGGTCATTAACGTGACCCACGGACCGTTCGCTGCCGTCGCGACCAACCTCGCATATCCGCTCGGCGACCTGCTGCTGCTCGCATTCGTGGTCAGCGTGTTCGCCCTCACGGGATGGCGTCCGGGTCGGGCCTGGCTGTTGATGGGGCTCGGCTTCGCGACGCTCGCGATCGCCGACAGCGTCTATCTGTTCCGGGTAGCGGAAGGGACATACGCAGCGGGCACGATCCTCGACGCGCTGTGGCCCGGCGGGTTGCTGTTGCTCGCATACGCCGCCTGGTGTGAGCCGCGCGAGCGCGAGGAGATCCGCTTCGAGGGCCTCGCGGTGATCGTCGCGCCCGTCGTGTTCGCACTGCCCGCCCTGCTGTTGCTGATCCGCGCGAACTACGTGCACATGAGCGTGATACCCGAGTCGCTCGCGACCGCCGCGCTGATCGCCGCGGGCGCGCGCTTCGCGTCCACGTTCAACGACGTGCGCAAGCTCTCGAACGTCCGCGAGCACCTCGCGCGCACCGATGAGCTCACGGGCCTCGCCAACCGCCGGCACTTCTACGCGAGCCTCAAAAGCGCGGTCGACGGCTGCACGTTGCGGAAGTCCAGCTTCGCGCTGCTGATGATCGATCTCGATCGCTTCAAGGAACTCAACGACACGCTCGGCCACCACGCCGGCGATCTGCTGCTCGCGCAGTTCGGGCCGCGCCTGCAGACGGTGCTCCGCGGCGGCGCGATCGCGCGCCTCGGCGGCGACGAGTTCGGCGTGATCGTGCGCGAGGCCGATGGCGCGCAGGGAGCCGCCGAACGGATCCAGGACGCACTGCGCGCGCCGTTCAAGCTCGAGGGCCTCGGCGTCTCGGTGCAGGCGAGCGTCGGCATCGCGCTGTTCCCGCGCGACGCTAAGAGCGCTGAGAAGCTGCTGCAGTGCGCCGACGTCGCGATGTATCAGGCCAAGGACATGCGCACGCGCTTCGCGTTCTACTCCCCTCGCTCAGACCACAACAGCCGCGTGCGACTGGGCCTCGTCTCCGAGCTGAAAGGCGCGATCGAGCAGGGGCAGCTCGTCGTGCACTACCAGCCGCAGATCGACCTGCGCAGCGGCGATGTGCGCGGCGTCGAGGCACTCGTTCGCTGGGCGCATCCCGAGCGCGGCCTGCTCGCGCCGGACACGTTCATCGACCTCGCCGAGAACAGCGGCGTGATGCGCGAGCTGACCGCCTCGGTGCTCGAGCAGGCGCTCGCACAGCAGCATCGGTGGCTGTGCGCAGGCCGCGAGCTCGCGGTCGCGGTCAACGTCTCGGCGACGAACCTCGTCGACCCCGGCTTCCTCGCCGACCTGCACGAGACGCTCGAGCGCTCCGGGACGCCGGCGCGCATGCTGCGACTCGAGATCACCGAGAACGTCCTGATCGCCGAGGGGCCGCGCGTGCGAACCGTGCTCGAATCGCTCGCCGATCTGGGCGTGCAGCTGACGCTCGATGACTTCGGCACCGGATACTCCTCGCTCGCGTACCTTCGGGAGCTTCCCGTCGGCGAGATCAAGATCGACCGCTCGTTCGTCGCGGAGATGATGAGCGACAGCGACACGGCGACGATCGTCGAGTCGACGATCGCGCTCGCGGGGCGCCTCGGCATGGATGTGGTCGCCGAGGGAATCGAGACGCCCGAGCAGCTCGAGCTGCTGCGCTCGCAGCACTGCCCGCTCGGCCAGGGCTACCTCTTCAGCCGTCCAATGCCGGTTGCCGGCGTCGAGCGCTGGCTGGCGCTGAGAGACGCACAGAAGCCCGAACCCCGACGCTCGGAAATCCCCGCACCGAGCACCTGGGCGACGACTTTCAACTAGGGCTCGCCGCCCCTTCGGAGGAACTCGAGCGGTCGCGTCCGGGCAGCCCCTCGAGGCCATCGTCGAGCTCCACCTCGAGTGAGTTCAACACGTAGGCGACCATGTGGTAGTGGCCCACGAGCATCGTTATCTCGATCAGGGCTCGCTCGTCATGCTCCGCGTTCAGCGCGCGCCACGTCTGCTCGCAGATCCGCGCGCTTTCGTGCAGCTCATCGGCGGCGCGCAGCAGCGTCGCGTCGGTGTCCGAGAGCCCGACCGCCTGCGGTCCCTCGGCGACGCGGTCGATCTCCTCGCGGCTCATCCCGAGCTGCTCGCAGATGCGCACGTGCTGGCCCCACTCGTAGGGTGAGGCGCAGTTCCACGCGGTGCGCAGGATCAGGAGCTCGCGCTCGCGCGCGGGCAGAACGCCTGCCCGGAGCAGGAAGCCGCCGAACGGAAGCCACGCGCGAAACAGCGCCTCGTGGCGCGCGAGCGTCGAGAAGATGTTGTTCTCGCCCAAGCGAGCGCCCACCGGGGGCTGCCTGCGCCCCAGCACGGTGCGCAGGCCCTCCGGCCATTGCGCCTCGGGCAGCGGAGCGACGCGCGGCATCAGCGCTCGGCAGTGCCTGCTCAGCCGTGCGCGACCGCGGTCGGCCTCGTGGCTTGCCCGTTCACGGCCGCGGCGTCGAGTGGCTCGGAGAGCGCTCTGCCGTGGCGAATCAAGTCGGCTGCGCGCTCGGCGAGCGCGATCGTCGGCGCGTTGGTGTTGCCGCGCGGGACGACAGGCATCACCGACGCGTCGACCACGCGGATGCCCTCCAGGCCGTTCACACGCAGCTCGGCGTCCACGACCGCGTCGGCGTCGGCGCCCATCCTGCACGTGCCGACCGGGTGATAGACCGCGAAGGTGGTTCGCGCAACGTGCGCGCGCAGCGCCTCATCTGAGTCCCCGTCGGGCGTGGTGAACGGCTCGGCGCAGTACGGTCGCAGCGCAGGTTGGCTGCAGATGTCGATGGTCAGGCGCACGGCGGCGATCATGCGCTGCATGTCATCGCCGGTTTCGTAGAACGCGTTGTGGATGATCGGCTTGGCCGTCGGGTCGCTCGAGGCGAGGCGAACCGTGCCACGACCGTGCGGCGTGAGGATGCACGGCGAGACCCACACGCCGTGGCCCTCCGGGTCGCGCATGCCCTCATCGACGATGTGCACCGGCGCGAAATGGAACTGGACATCCGGTGCCGGCGCCTGCGAGTCCACGCGCGCGAAGCCGCCCGCCTCGGCGAGGTTCGAGGCGAACGGGCCGGTCTGCGCGGATTCGAACTCCTGCAGCGCCTCGGGCTCGAGCGCCAGCAGCAGGCTCTGCGGCTCAGGCGTTGTCCACACGAGCTGGGTCGCCGGATGGTCTGAGAGGTTCTCGCCCACCTGCGCGCGATCGAGCAGCAGCTCGATTTCGCGCAGCGCGAGGTGTTCGGCGGGGCCTACACCCGAGAGCATCAAAAGCTGCGGGGAGTTGTACGCGCCACCGCACAGGATCACCTCGCGCTCGGCGGAGAACTCCTGCGGCTGGCCGAGCTGGGTCGCGTGCACGCCGACCGCGCGCATTCCGTCGAAGATCACGCGCTGAACCTGCATGTGCGGCATCACGGTGAGGTTCGCCCGCTCCATCGCAGGGTGCAGGTAGGCGACGGCCGCGCTGGCGCGCATGCCGCCGCGCTGGGTCACCTGGTACATGCCGACACCGTCCTGCTGCGGCCCGTTGAAGTCCTCGTTGCGTGCAAGCCCGGCCTGCTCGCCCGCATCCACGAAGGCCCGCGACATCAGGTTCCCCGAGCGACCCTCGCTCACCGGCAGCGGACCGCCGACGCCGTGCAGGCTGGAGGCGCCGCGCTCGTTGTCCTCGGCCTTGATGAAGTAGGGGAGCAGATCGGCCCAGCTCCATCCCGGGACGCCCCACGCGTCGTAGTCGAGCGCGTTGCCGCGGATGTAGACCATCGCGTTCATCGACGAGGATCCACCGAGGACGCGACCGCGCGGAAGCGGGATCCGCCTGCCGTAGCAGGCATGCTCCGGCGCGGAGTGGTAGTCCCAGTCGATCTCCGTCGCGGCCAGCTTCAGATAGCCGAGCGGCACATGAATGTTTTCGTTGCTGTCCGCCGGTCCCGCCTCGAGCAGCAGCACCTTGACGTCGGGGTCTTCACTGAGACGGTTGGCGAGCACGCAGCCCGCGGATCCTGCGCCCACAATCACGTAATCGAACACGCTCTACCACTCCTCCTCCCGGCTTGAGCTCCTCGCCGCCTACCATACCGGAGACGCACAGCGGGGATGACAGCGATGCGGGCGCGTGCGCGCGTGAGAGTGAGCCCACACGCGCATAGTTGGCGACGCGGAGGGTTAGCATCGATCCGGATGGCCGAGAACGCGACCGGCACCGGCAAGCGCAAGCATCCGCGGCGCGACACAGGTACGCGACGCGCCGTGCACGCGCGCCGGCGTGCGCTGCTGCTCGGCGCAGTCGCGATCCTCGCGGCGGCGGGCGTATACCTCGCCCTCAGCGCGGGTGACTCCGCCTCGCGCTCCGGTGGCCATGGCGCGAGCGCGGGCAGCGGCACACGGGTGGGCGCCCCCGGGCGCACCGCTTCATCGAGCGCCGCTGCCAGCGCGCGCGTAGCGGCGCCGGCGCCGCCGCCCCCGCCGCACCTGCTCGTGACGGCGCCCGCGCACCCGACTGGCGCGTGGACGCTGGTGGCGCGCGTGCGAGGCGCGCCCGCCGCGTGGGTCAGCCAGCGCTCCGGCGTGACGTTGCTGCGCTTCGATCAGAAGCTCGTGCACCTGACGCTGCACGCCGGCTCGACCGACGGCGGGACCAGTGGCTGGGTCTACGGCGATCGCATCGGAGCGCGCGAGATCCACCTGGTGCTGGCGGCGTTCAACGGCGGTTTCAAGCTGTCCTACCCGGGCGTGGGCTTCTCCTCCGCGGGGCACGTGGCCGCTCCGTTGAAAGCAGGCATCGCATCGATCGTCACCTACACCGACGGCACGAGCGACATCGGCGCGTGGCGGGCTGGCGTTCCCGCGGCGCACAAGCGAGTCTTCTCGGTGCTCCAGAACCTGAGGCTGCTCGTCGACCGCGGCCTCGCCGCGAGCAGCGTCTCGGGCTGCGTCATCTCCTGCTGGGGTGAAACCGTCGGTTCGCGCACTTCGGTCGCGCGCTCCGCGCTGGCGGTCACCGCCACCGGCGAGCTCCTGTGGGCGGCCGGGGAGCAGCTCGAACCCGCCGCGCTCGCCGCGGCGCTGATTCGCGCGGGTGCGGTGCGGGCGATCGAGCTGGACATCAACCCGGACTGGGTCGCGGGCTACCTCTACGTCCACCACTCGAGCGGCCCGGTGGCCACACCGGTCCTACCAGGGCAGCTCGGCATCACGGGGCGGCTGCTCGAACCGTACAGTCGCGATTTCCTCGCGGTGATCGCCAACTAGACCGCGCGCCTACTTGCGCTTGGCCTGGTGCTCGAGCACCTTGCCGAAGGCGTCCTCGAGCTGGCGGCTCATGCTCTGCTTGAACAGCGCCAGCAGCGCCTCGGAGGCGAGCGGGCGCAGCGAATCGACGGCGGCAATCAACTCGTCCCAGCGATCGGCGGGCTGGCCGGCCTGCTCGAAGGGCTCCCACAGCTGTTCCAGAAAGAGCTTGGAGAACGCGCGCGAGATCGAGTCGCAGTCGCGTTTGACCCGCTCGGCGAGCGCGAGCGCGGCGTTGAGCGGGATGCCGAGCTCGAGCACCTGCTCGAGCGCACCGAGCAGCGCTGGGCTCAGGACTTCGAAGCGCCCGTCGCCCAGCGACACCAGCACGCCGAGCTTGCGGATCCGCTCGGCCGCCTTCGCGTCTGCTTCGCCGAAGCGCTTCACGAGCTCCTCTGCTGTCACGAGCTCCGGCGACTCGGGCTCGTATGGAGCGGTGACCGCCCTGCGCAGGCCGAGCAGCCGCTCGGCGAGCCCGTCGGATCCGCTCAGCAGCCGCGAGATCGCCGCGAGGTTGAAGCCGTCGGCCTGCAGGTCCTGGACGAGTCGCAGCCGTGCGACGTGCTCAGCGTTGTAGTAGCCGACGCGGGCGCGCACCTCCGGCGGCGGGAGCAGCCCGCGCGTGTGGTGGTTGCGGATGTTGCGGACCGACATGCCCGTCTGCGCGGCGAGCTGCTCGATCGTCAGCTGATGGCGGGAGGAGCCCTCCGCGCCGGCGTCGTCGAGCTTTTCCCGGGCCCCCATCATCTCGATTCAAGAATACTGGGTTTCATGTAACCTCATTTGAGGTATCATCATCTCGCGTCATGATCCTGAGCCCACGGAACCTCCCCCCAAACCGAACGCCAGGCGGCGCCCATGGCTGAACGGGGCGCGCCTGTCGCGGTAGGAGAGGGCCGGCGCCGGGCGCTGAAGCTGATCAGCTCGTTCACCTCCCCGCTGCTGCCCGATGACTACCTCGAGCTGATCAACCCGCTGTGGTCCACGCGCGAGCTGCGCGGGCGGATCGTGAGCATCGAGCGCGAGACTCCCGAGGCTGTCACGGTCGTGATCAAGCCCGGCTGGCGCTGGCCGGGGCACCTGCCGGGCCAGTACCTGCGGCTGGGGGTCGAGGTCGACGGAGTGTTCCACTGGCGCGCCTACTCGCTGACCTCCGAGCCGGACCGCGCGGACGGCTGCATCACGATCACGCCCAAGCTGGTGGAATCGGGAAAGGTCTCGCCGTTCCTCTGCCGTCGCGCGCGCCCGGGCACGATCGTGCGCCTGGGAGGCGTGGAAGGAAGCTTCGTGCTCGCAGATCCGGCGCCGGAGCGGCTGCTGTTCCTGACCGCCGGCAGCGGGATCACACCCGTGATGAGCATGCTCCGCAGCCTCGCCCGCCGCGCAGAGCTCGCGGACGTCGTGCACGTCCACTGCGCCCGCAGCGCCGAGCGGGTCATATTCGGCGCCGAGCAGATCGCGCTGGCAGAGCGCCATCGTGGCTACCGGCTGACGCACCGGCTCACCGGGGCGCAGGGCCGCCTCACGGCCGACGAGCTCGACGAGATCTGCCCCGATTGGCGTGAGCGCGAGGCATTCCTGTGCGGGCCGGCGGGGCTGCTCGAGGCGATGCGCGAGCGCTGGCGAAGCGACGGCGAGGAGCGACGACTGCACATCGAGCACTTCCAGCCCGACGCGCACGTCGGCGAGGGCGAACGCGGCGAGGGCGGACAGATCCATTTCGCCGCGAGCGGCATCCGCGCAAGCAGCGACGGCGAGCAGCCGATCCTGCTCGCGGGCGAGAGCGCCGGCGCGTGCCTGCCGTTCGGCTGCCGCATGGGCATCTGCCACAGCTGCGTGGGACGCCTGCGCGCCGGGCGCGTGCGCGATCTGCGCACTGGCCGCGTCCACGGCACGCCCGGCGAGATGCTGCGCACCTGCATACACGCGCCCGAGGGCGCCATCGAGATCGAGCTATGACCCCGTCTAGGACTGGAGCGGAGATGCCCCCCACATACGCCGAGCCCGCAGCGACGACGTACGCCGAGCCCGCAGCAGCGACACACGCCAAGCGCCCGGACGCGACCCACGCGCCTGCACCCCCGGCGCGCGCCGGCAGCGAGCCGCAGAACCCGCTCGCGCACCTCACGCCCGAGCAGATCGATGAGCTCGGCCGCGAGTTCGACGCGATCCGCGACGAGGTGTTCGCCGAGCTCGGCGAGAGCGATGCGCGCTACATACGAAGCGTCATCAAGCTGCACCGCTATCTGGTGCTCTCGGCCCGTGTGCTGCTGCTCGGCTCGCGCCGGCGGCCGCTGTGGGCGACGGGAACCGCGTTCCTGTCGCTCGCGAAGATCCTCGAGAACATGGAGATCGGCCATAACGTCATGCACGGCCAGTGGGACTGGATGAACGACCCCGACATCAACTCCCAGAACTGGGATTGGGACACCGCCTCACCGGCGGACGCGTGGCGCCATTCACACAACTACGAGCATCACACATTCACCAATATCCGCGGCAAGGACCGCGATCTGGGCTATGAGATCATGCGCATCGACCCGCATCAGGCCTGGCATCCGATCTATCTGCTCCAGCCTCTGTACAACCTCGTGCTGATGGCGTTCTTCGAGTGGGGGGTCGCGGTGCACGACCTCGACCACGGGGCGATCCGCTCCGGCGAGAAGTCGCGCGCGCAGCTGCTGCGCGAGCTGAAGGCGATCGGCGCAAAGGCTCGTGGGCAGATCCTCAAGGACTACATCGCGTTTCCGGCGCTGTCGGGCCGGCGCTCGTTCCGTTCGACGCTCGCGGCGAACTTCACCGCCAACATCGTGCGCAACGTGTGGGCGCACTCGATCATCTTCTGCGGGCACTTCCCCGACCAGACATACACATTCAGCCAGCACGAGGTCGCCGAGGAGACCCGCGGGGGCTGGTATGTGCGCCAGCTGCTCGGCGCCGCGAACATCGACGGCTCGCCGCTGTTTCACCTGCTCAGCGGCAATCTCAGCTTCCAGGTCGAGCATCACCTCTACCCGGACATGCCCTCGAGCCGCTACGCAGAGGTCGCGCCGCGCGTGCGCGAGCTCTGCCGCCGCTACGGCCTGCCCTACAACACCGGCCCGCTGCATCGCCAGCTCGGCTCGGTCCACCGCACGATCCTGCGCCTCGCGTTCCCCGGCGGCTCGCCGCGGCCGAAGCCGGGACCGCTCAGGCCGTCCTAGCCCCGGGCCCGCGGAGAACCAGTCCGTCTCGGCGGGGCGCCCGGCGCGAGGCTAGCGCGGATCGGCGCGGTCGAGGTTCCAGTGCCGAAAGACCGCGCACGTCCACAGCCACGGCTCCTCGTCGGCCGGATGGGTGCGGGGCGAGAGCAGGAACCGCGTGATCGTGCGCTGCCCGCCGTCGTGATCGCCGTAGAGGATCTCGACGCTGATGGCGTTGTGCGCGGAGACCGCCTCGCACAGCGGGCCGTGCAGCTCATCCTGCGGGTCGCGCACCGCCGCCTGCCAGAAGCTCACATCGCCCGCGGGCACGTAGAGGTCGCGCGCGTTGCGGCGAAACTCCTCGACCGGCGGTGGCGCCACATCGCCGCCGACCCGCCGCGGCCACAGATGCCACCCGTGGACCACCGCGAGGCCCGATGCGACGTTGCGCAGCGCAATCGCCATGTAGACGCTGCCGTCACGCTTCTGCACCACGGCGAGGCCGTCACGCAGCCTCACCCAATGGTTATCCACGTAGCTGACCTTCTGCGGCGGATCCTGCGGGCGCGCGTTGAACAGCACGGGGCGCAGGCCGGCGTTCAGCGCGCGCTCGGAGGCGCGAGCCGCGCGGTTGGCCCCGCGCGTCGCCGAGAAGGTTGCGAGCGCAAGCAGCACCGTGCCGCCGGCCGTGGCGAGCGAGGCGATCGTGCTCGCGTCTGACATCCCGGCCAGGCTACCGCTCCAAGCGCCGCGAGCACCAGGACGAAATTTTGGGCGACACGGCCCCCATCCGGCGGGGGCGCTTCGAATCCATTCTCCTGACTCCGTTCTCCCACCAGCGCGCTGCGCTGGCGCCACCGCGCACACCCCGCAGGGCTCGCGCGGTCATGCCGCCCACGCTCGCACTACCCGGCCTGGGTCACTTCACGCATCCTGAGGAGGGGTTTCACGCGCGCAGCCGCGGGTAGTTCCCGCTCACGAAAGGAGGCATGGAACGCAATGCTTCTCGCGCTTGCAGTGATACTCGTCATAGCCGCGCTCGCAGGCGGCATCGCGGTGAACCCGGTGCTGTTTCTGATCGCGCTGCTCGCGCTCGTCATCTTTCTCGGCGGCGAGCGGCGAGGCACGGTCTTCTAGGTCCGGCCATTCCTCGCTGCGGCGGCGGAGCCCCTCCCGGGGCGTTGGGGGCTCCGCCCGCCAAGGCCGTCTCGTCATCCGTCGCGCACACGAGCGCGGAACGCGCTCTTGCTGCGACTGAGCCGCGCGGCTGGCCCCGCGACGTTACCCCGTTGGGAAGGATTCTGAGTTCGCGGCGTCTTGGCCTCCAAGACGTACGTCCACGATTGGAGGGATCCATATGCGAAGGCTTCTTGCGCTCACAGCGTTGATGCTCGTGCTGGGCTGCGTTGCCGCAGCTGCGGCAACCGCCGCTAAAAACCCCGTCGGCTCGGGCCAGCCCGGCACGGCGAGCCCGGGCGGCGCAGCATGC
>JAXDGS010000013.1:0-2846 GCA_034664905.1 Solirubrobacteraceae bacterium
CGACGAACGGCACACCACCGAGCGTTCCGGACAGCGATGTCTTGGCTCCGGACACCGCGACTGCGTCGAGCGCGAGGTGCTTGCCGCCTGAGACACAGTCGATCGTGCCGGTGAGTCGCCGAGCACCACCCGCGATCGGGTGAGTACCCAGGCGCAGCTGCCCGCTGAGTGTGGCCTGGTTGTTCGTGGCGTTCACGAACTGGCCCGACTGGAGGAGATTGAACGAAGGACCGGCCGGTCTGGCCTGTGTCGGCGCCGTCGCCGGCAGTGGTGCGCCTGATGCGGGCGGGGGAACCGATCCGAGGCAGGGGTTCGCGGCGCTGGCGTCGTAGCCGCCGGCAATCACCGGCTGCGCCTTCTCGTTGCGTCCCTCAGCGATGACGACGATCACGACCGCGACCGAGATCGCGGCCAGGATTACGTAGAAGGCGACGAGGCGACGTGCCACGTCTCCGCTCCGGCCTCCGGCCTCCGGCACCCCTGCTGCTGACTGGTCCACATCCGATGGCATCCGCGCCCCCTGGTCGGCCGGCGGGCCTTCGGAACGGATCCGTTCCGGATCCATTCTGAGCGTGGCGCCCGCCACGCGCCCGGTGTGCTGCAGGAACGTAGCCGACGCACTGTCGGTGCGCATCCGGCACGCGCGGCCGAGATTCCTCCGTGAACTTCCGCAACGGCGATCCGTAGAGGGCCGCAGACGTGACGCCGGGCAGCCGGTAGACGGGGCGTGACGGCTGCCCCTTTTCCGCGGAGGGCCGATGGCCTATGCTGCGATCGAGGGCATGAGCTACCAGCCGACACGCCTCGAGGACGACGATCGGGTGGGCACCCGCGTCGGGAACTACCGGATCGACTCACTGGTCGGTGTCGGCGGGATGGGCCAGGTGTACCGCGCCACCGCCAGCGACGGCAAACAAGTCGCGCTGAAGCTCGTCAAGCAGGACATCGCTCGTGACGAGACGTTCAGGCGTCGCTTCAGCCGCGAGGCCCGGATCGCCCAATCCGTTCACAACCCCCATGTGGTCCCAGTGCTGGACACCGGCGAGCACGACGGCATTCCCTATCTGGCGCAGGAGTTCGTCGAAGGCATTCCGCTCGATCAGAAGCTCAAGATCGAGGGTCGCCTCGACGTGGCCACGACCGTCAGGATGTGCGCTCAGGTCGCCGACGGCCTGCAGGCTCTGTGGGCGGCCGGGATGGTGCACCGCGACATCAAGCCAGCCAACATCCTGCTCGACCTGGCCGGGAACGCACACATAACGGACTTCGGGCTGGCCAAGGACAGTCAGGGCAGCGTCCTGACGATGCCGGGGCAGGCGTTGGGATCGATGGACTACATGTCGCCGGAGCAGATCCGTGGCGAGCCGGTGACCGGTGCGGCAGATGTCTACTCGCTGGGATGCGTGGTGTTCGAATGTCTGGAGGGACGGCCACCGTTCGCCGATCGCCAGGGCATGCGCGTGCTGTGGGCCCACCTCCAGGATGAGCCCCCCGATCCATGCGCCGAACGCACCGACCTTTCGCCGGGCTTCAAGCAGGCGGTGAAGGCGGCGCTGCGCAAGGAGGCGTCCGAGCGACCTTCCAGCAGCGTCGAGTATGCCCGTTCGCTTTCGCAGGCTGCGGGCATCCCGATTGTGGACGCAACCGGCTGACCGCCGCCCGCGCAGGCCGTTCCACAGCGCTAAGGGTGCGTAGGACCCTGATACCAGCGGTTAGAGTGTCCGGATGCTCGACTGCACCTACCGCGTCGAAATCCCCCACCGCACTGGCCAGCTGGCGCTTGTCATGGGCGCGATCGCCGGGGGCGACGGGCTGATCGGCGATGTGGTGACGGTCTCGGTGGGGCGCGAGCACTCGCTGCGCGAGATCACCGTCGAGGTGCGGGACACCGACCAGGCCGCGCTGATCGCCGAGCGGATCAATGCGCTCGATGGGTGCCGTGTGCTCTGGCACCAGGACCGCGCGATGCTGCGCCACGAGGGCGGCAAGCTCTCGATCGAAGCGATCCACCCGATTCGCACCGTCCAGGAGATGCGCGACGTGTATACGCCTGGCGTGGCGCGTGTATGCCGTGCGATCGTCGAGAAGCCGCACCTCGCGAGTCGCTACACGATGATCTCCCGGAGCGTTGCGATCTGCACGAACGGCACACGCGTGCTCGGGCTGGGGGACATCGGGCCGGTCGCGTCGATGCCGGTGATGGAGGGCAAGGCGGTCTTCTACCAGCAGTTCGCCGGCATCTCGGCGATGCCGATCCTGATCGACGCGGCTGATGTCGATACGTTCGTCGACACCGTGATCCGGATCGCCCCCACCTTCGGCGGCATCCACCTGGAGGACATCGCGGCGCCTGGATGCTTTGAGATCGAGCGTCGGCTGATCATGGCGCTCCTACAGCCTGTGATGCACGACGACGTCCATGGCACAGCCGTCGTCGGGCTGGCCGCGGCGATCGTCGCCTGCCGACACGCCGGCATCGATCTGCGCACGGCCACCGTCGGACAGCTCGGACTCGGCGCCGCCGGCTCCGGGATCGCTGCGCTCATGGTTGAGGGTGGCGCCAAGCGGGTGATCGGATTCGATCCCCTCCAGGCCTCCCATACGCGCGCGCGTGAGAGCGGCGTCGAGATCTCTGATATGGACACGGTCATGCGCGAGGCCGACCTGGTAGTGGCCACGACCGGCCGTCCCGGGCTGATCGACCCCTCGATGGTCCGTCCGGGCCAGGTGATCCTGGCGCTGACCAACCCCGATCCTGAAATCACTCCGGAGGCAGCCGAGGCCGCGGGTGCGGCGTATGCCGCCGATGGACGCAGCGTGAACAACGTGCTCGGCTATCCGGGCAT
>JAXDGS010000014.1:0-6879 GCA_034664905.1 Solirubrobacteraceae bacterium
GAGCCGCTGAGACGGTAGCGTGAAGCTACGCTCAGCGGCATACCCCATCAGGTGATCACCATCGTCACCCAGCGTACGGTTGAACGCATCATGGGGTCGCCGTACTGCGGCCCGCCCACTTCCGATAGGACCTGATCCACACATCAGCCAGTAGCGGACGTTGAGACACGAGCGGCCCCGCCAACCGGCGAGGTGCGCGGGGCCAAACTCCTTCAGCTGCGCGCCATGCGGCATGACAGCGCGTTGGTGGAGTCGTCCCTCGCCACTTTCATCAGCCGGCGGTGGAAGCGGAAGCGTTGGCGCCCTTAAGGGATGACTGCTGCGGACCGTGGGACGCCAAGGCCTGGAGCCGGAAGCGCTCCGCGGTGGCACCCCTGGCGGTCGCGTCGCAGGCCGCCTGGACACGTGGTCCCGTCCGAGCGCCGCAGCTGGTCATCCTGTCGAGCTGACCAGGAGGGGCGTTGGGTCTGAGTGCCTAGCGCATCGCGCCAGGCCGATCTGATGAACTAGGCGGGTGGCGATTGACGAGGAGGAGCTGTTCCGCACGCTCTTGAGCGGGCACGCAATGAAGGTGCTCGACGCGGACTTCGAGCCCGCACGTGCCTAGGCGATTGCGGCGCGGCTGAATGAAGGCCAATGGCGGCTTCGTGCAGAGTTCGACGAAACTCCGACCGGGTACATCGACGCCGATAGCTGCCGCTGGTGCGTCGACGCGGCACTCGATGAAGGCTGGACACTCGTAACCTGTGTCCCTTGGCGGCGGACATGCGTCCATGGCGGTGCCGACGGCGGGTGGCCGGTTTGCATCTGCACGGAGCGCGTCCTCGCCGCCGCTCACAACGAATGCCGCTACCGGGCGAGTCGAGGGCGAGATACGCCCTAATCCTTCTTTGACGAGGGGCCCGCGGCTCGTTCAGTGCCCTGTATTGCTGGCGACTTAGTCACCGGCCTCGCGACGCACGGCTTCGACGAGTTGGTCGAAGCCTGGCAATTGGTCGTGACCGCTTGGCTCGTCGGATTTACGCGCGCCTACGTAGTTGAGCGGATTGCAAGATCGCCAGCGGGCTGAAGATCATCGCCTGCGAGCAAGATCCACATCTACGCAGATGCGCTGTCATCGGCAGTAGTGGACGGCCGGCGAACGCGCGTCACGCGGCAGATGAGTGCACGACCAGCGGCAGAAGCGGATGTCCGCAGGCCGTGCCGCCGTCTACGCTCATTCGGCTGACGGACCAGCAGCGGCCGGACCTCGTCGCCGTCCCGGGTAACCGGGTTGAGCTTGGTGATCGCAGTGCGACGCCCGGGTCGGGCGTATTCAGGATGAAGAATCCGACGAGGCGTGCCAATAGTTTCGGCAACGGATCTGGTATCTGCCCATAGAGGATCAAGCTCGGTAGGCTGGCCGATGGTGGTCGATCAGCAGCTTGTGGGCCGCCAGCTCGGCGGCGTCGAGCCGGAGGACGCCCAGCACGGAACCGATCTTTAAGTTCCGACGGCGGCCGTTCGGTCAGGCCTTGGCCGGTAGGTAGGGAATCAGGTGCTGGAGGGTGATAGCCGCGTTGTGGGCGGCGGACTGCTGATGCTCGTAGGTCTTGGTGTGGTCGGCGAGGTCGGAGATTCCGCAGATGACCAGCCAGCCGGGGTGGTCGGGCGGCGGGGTCTCGTGGCAGAACTGGGTGAGGCCGCCGGCTTCCATGTCGACGGCGAGGACTTTCTCAGTATGTGCCAAGTGGAACTTCCGGATCTGGCTTTCCGCGTCCATGACCACGGTATCGCCGGATCCGATGGGTCCGGACAGCACCCGGAACGGACCGGCGGCCGACTCGAGTAGCGCTGGTTCGTGGTAGTCGGTGAAGAACGAGTTCAGGGCATGGGTGATGGCGGCGGGAGTATGCCGCTCCTCGCCGCGGTGGTGCACCCCTTCGGGAGTCTCCCGGCGCAGGTCGTAGTAGACGACCCGAGTAGCGACAACCACATCGCCGACGACAAGATCACGATTGATGGCTCCACCGATACCGACGAGAACGAACACGGCGGGATTGCTGTGCCGCCGCAAATTCTCGAGGGTAGTCATGATCGAACGCTGGCCCTGCTCGAGCGTGCGCGCCGCGACGAGTTCGACCGCGCCATCGGCCGACTCCACCGTCCCGGTATAGAAGTCCTGACCGCTCGGCGTTTGCCGGTTCCTCGTGAGACCGAGCACCTCGATGACAGCCCTCGCCTCCGTGACCTTGATCGCGACCAAGCCAATGCCCCGTGATCGCGACGCGGAACGCGCGGACTGAGATACGGGAGAGTCGCGAATCTGCACTGCGTTCTCGACTACCTCGGGCGGAACGGTGTCCATGATCCGTGGGCTCTGCTGCAGGGTCCGCACCATACTGTTCTCCGTGGCTAGGACGTCACGGAGGTCGATTCCCCCCGCCAACTCGTCCCGGGCCATTAATGACAACAGCTGCCGCAACCGCGTCAGGCAGCGCGCCCGGGTCGGACCGATAGAGCCGACAGGCATGTCGAGCGCGGCCGCTACCTCGTGGTAGGGCCGGTTGCCGGAGACGGCCAGGATCCGGAGCAATGTCTGGCAGCGCATGGGAAGTTGCTGCATGGCGCGCCATAGCAGGGCGTCTCGTTCGCGGCGTGCGGCAACGATCTCGGGATCATGTTCTGTCTCCGCCGGAGCCTGGTCGAGGTCCCGATCGTCTCGGGCGGCGAGTTCCCTGTGCTGAGTCCTGATGACGCGTAACGCCTCCCTGCGAGCCGTTGTGGCCAGCCAGCCCGGGAGCGCTGTCGGCCGAAGCGTGTGAAGGTTCTCCACCAGTTGCAGCCAGGTTGCCTGGACGACATCGCCCGCGTCTTCCTCAGACAGGCGGAAGCTGCGCACCACGCTCCACACCAGCGGTGTGTATCGCCGGACGAGGTCGTGCCACGCCGTCGATTCCCCTGCGTTTACCCTGGCGATGAGCTCGTCGGTCGTTCCAGCCGATTCCATCATCACCACTCACCGTCCAGCCGCACATCCAGCGCCGATAGATCCCATGGAGTGCCGACACCACAATGGCATCGGCGGCGCAGCCCGCCACACTCGTAACGGCGAAGCCAAGATCGATCCGGGCCAGCTCGCGCCGTTCGGCGAGCGACCACAGCGTGACCCCGCGTTGATCCCCCCAAGCTACCGCCCGCCCGTCGCCAACGTTGACCTCGGCAACGGCGGCGACCTCATCGGTCAGCACGGGCGGAGCGGTCGGTGTGCCGTCCGCGGGATCCCAGAACTGCACGCCGGTCTCCCCGGCGGAGACCACCACCGGGCGCCCGTTCAGCTCGGTCACGGTCAGCGCTCTGCACAGCCGGTCGGGCAGGAGCGGTCCAGCCACCCGGCGCCCGGTAGCCAAATCCACCAGGTGAATTCCGGCGTATCCACCGCAGATCAGGACGTCGCGCCCGTCGGCCCGGGTAGCCGCGACGGCGTACACCTCGGGGTCGGCGTCGAACGGCTTTTCGGCTGGCCGCCAAAGCTTCGGATCCCACACCACAACCCCGCCGTCGCCGCCGGTGAGCACCACTCCACGGAACACGCAGAGCGAACGGAATGCCCGGTCATGTGCCCGGATCGGGGCGTCGATGAGCGGCTTTCCGTCCAGCGACACGGCATTCAGCGTGCCGTCATAGCTGCCGGACAACACGGCCCAGCCGTCGGCTAGCCGTGCGGCCCGCAGACACCGCACTCCGTGCCGGCTCATGTCCAGCGGCGATCGGGCGTCCGCACCCGATTCCGCGTCGAGGACGAACACCATCCCGTCTGCCCGGCCGCAGAGCACCAAACTCGTCCCGTTGGCAACGACCTCCATCGCGGTCACTGCGGCGGTGTCTCCTGTGCTGGCCGACCGCTCTGGCAGCAGGCCCAAGTCTAGGTTCCAGCAGCGGACGTAGCCGTCGTCCCCACCGCTGAGCACCGTGTCCCTCGCGCCACGCGACGCGGCGTCGAGCGCCGTCACCCAACCCATGTGCCCCGACAATGGACCCGCGAGCCGGGCGCCGCCAGTTGGATCCCAGACGCTGATCTCGCCGGCGAAGCCACCGGTAAGGACCAACTCACGATCACGGAGGCGCACGAGGGACAGCATGCTCGCTGGTGACTCGTCCGCGCATCGCACCGTAGCCACGTACTCGTCGTCCGAGACTTGCCAGGCATGTACGGTGCCGTCCTCGCCGCCCCCTACCACCAGCGGGTTCTCGGTGGACCCGAATACCAAGACTGACGCTAGCGGCACCGTTCCGTACCAGTTACGCCGGCGCTGCAACCCGTCGGGCATCAGCACCCACAGGGTTACCGATCCGCTGAACCCGGCGGAGATCACGACCGGTTCGCCGTCGACCGTGCCCGTCCCGGTCGAGATGATCCCCTCGGGGTGGGCTATGACGGAAGACACCACCCTGGCCGCGCTGGCCAGCTCCCACAGGCGCAGCCCGCCGTCTCGGTAGCCTGCGACTATCAGACCCTCGCGCTCAAGCACCGAGACGGTGGTCGCTGGATGCTTGTCCACGCAGGCGACGTCCACGATGTCCACGATGTCCCGATCGGTGTCAACCCGAATCGTGTAGAGGCCGCCGTCGCTCGCGACCAGAAGTACCAGCCCGCCTGAAACTGGCACCGTCGCGATTTCATTGATCACCGTGGCCGGAGAAAGCCGAATCTCCTCGACAATAGGAACGCCGTTTACGACATCCCATAGGTTGACCGCGCCCTCCGAATCACCGGAAACAGCGAAATCGCCCGAGGCGATCAGATGCAGAGCGCCGATGTCGGTCTCGTGCCGACCGATCACGCGGTGCGGCTGCGAGACCCGGCACCGCGCCCACTGAACCGCGAGGGGCCGCTCAGACAGTCCCCGCACCCACGCATCGGCGAGCCGGTCGTAACCCCGCTGGCGGGCATAGAGCTCGAGGTAGAAGGCCGCCAGGTCCGGCTGACGGCGAATGTGGTGCGCCACGCCGCGGTAGATCTCGGCGGCCTGCCGGGCCGCGGGCGTCGCCACGTGGGAAAGCGCACGGAGCAGCGGAGCGGCCGCCGCCACGCCGAGATAGTTGCTGTCGCTTAACAATTCGTCGATGGTGTTGGCCTGCGCCGCGTGGGTGGCGAGATGTTCCCGGATATAGGGGTGGGCGGCGGACCAATCCGGTGCCACCATGCTCCGTAATCTCGTGACAATGGCCCCGTGTGGTGATTCGTGCGGGCAGGTGTTGCGCAGGTGTTCTGCGAATGCTTCGTGATAAAGGTGATAGCAAGCCGTGGCCAGCTTCGTAATCAGTGAGCTGGCCGGGCTGTCGTGGATCAGCCAGCGCACGTCTTGCTCGGTCACCGATTCGGTGCCGAGCGTGGTGGCGAGCTCCGCCCACAACATGTCCGGGGCGAGACCGTCGCCTTTCGCGAAGGCGAGCGGCATGAGCAGTGTCCTGGCCCGCTGCCCGTCCGGAATCCGGTCCAGATACGCCTCCATGGCGGCTCCGACATTGTCCGGGAAACGCTCCCGCCACCGAACAGTGCGGCAGTCGATGTCCCGGCTGATGGCCCTGGCGGTCAGCTGGGCCACCAGGAATGCCTTCCCGGCCCGCTCCGCGATCCCGGCGGCGATGTCCCGGGTCGTCGCCGGATCCAGCGCACCGTCCGCCCTGGTGAACTCGCGAAGGCATTTCCGGGTGTACTCGACCAGATCCGCCGGCTCGAAATAGTCCGGTCCGTCAAGATCGATGATCTCCTCGTCCGACACCCGAATCGAGCGCAGCAGGCTCGGTCGGCTGCCGACCACCATCCGCAGGCCAATTCCGTCCTCCCGGTCGGCGAGCCGGCCGATGAGCTCGCGGGCCACCAGTTGGGGCTCGGCGGACTCGTTGAGCCCGTCAAGCACCACGACCAGCGGTGCCTTCCGATCCCGCAAGCCGAGGATCAGCTCGTCGACCGAGCCGGCCGTGAGCCGAACCTCCGCCGCGATCTGCGCCACCAGGTCCAGCAGCGTTCGGCCCCGGGCAGTCAGCTCAAGGTGCACGCATCTCGCCGGTGGCAGACAGTCGGGAGGCGTGTCCACGGCCAGTGTTTTCCTGGTGGCCGGAGAGGACAGCTCGACCACCCTGCCGAGAACGGCCGATTTCCCGCTGCCCGGCTGCCCGATGACGATCCGGAGCGAGCCAGCTGAATCGTCCGCCAGCCATGCGGCCAACGCGCGTAGGGCACGTTCCCGGCCGGTGAAGAGCGACCCGGTCCAGTGCGGCTGCGCGACGCCACGGGCGGCTGTCGCAAAATGGGTTCGCCGTTCTGCAGCGCGACTCTTTGCGATCTCGTCTAGTTTTGCCGTCTCTGCCCGGCGCTGCTGGCCCCATGCCGACGCGGCCACCACGCCGGGTATTGCGACGAGCAGGCTCGCGCCGACGAGCACCACCCATGACGTCCGCGGCTGACCCTCCTTGGCAACTTGCGCTGCGGCCGCGAGCACGGCCGCCAGGATTGCGCAAATGAGAAGGACGAATCCGCGCGTACGCGTAGTAACCACCTCTTACAGACGACACAGCCGCCGATCGGCTCGCTCGGCACGACGCCATACAGATGCAGTGTGCCGGTCACGGGTTCACAATCTCCACCCAGCCGGGCGCGGTAGCCCTTCCATGATCAAGGCGGCTTGGCGCCGTTCTCGTTTGTGTATGTGGTCACAACCCCTCATAACCGCTCGGTTGATCAGGCATCGCGCTCCTGCCGTCGAGAGCCTGTAGGGTGCCAAAACTCATCACAAGGGTGATGGCCTGGGGTTTCCTCAACCCACGCGATCATGAAATGATCACTGGCCGTGCTGTTCCGACTGCTGTACCTGCTCTCGTGCGCGGTGTTCGGCT
>JAXDGS010000015.1:0-96701 GCA_034664905.1 Solirubrobacteraceae bacterium
GTCGAGCCGGGCGAGGTGGTGACGCTCGGCGAGCAGGGCCTTCAGAGCCGCGTCGTCGCGCCCGCCGGCAGGCGCGCGTTCTGCGTGTTCGAGTACATCTACTTCGCGCGACCCGACTCGCTGATGAACGGGAGCGCGCTGCAGGTCGCGCGTGGGCGCATGGGCGAGATCCTGTGGCGCGAGTCGCCGGTCGACGCGGACCTGGTGATCGCGGTGCCGGACTCAGGCAATGCAGCCGCCCGCGGGCTCGCGCGCGCCGCAGGGCTGCCGCAGGACGACGGCTTCGTCAAGAACCGCTACGTCGCGCGCACGTTCATCCAGCCCGGCCAGGAGCTGCGCAAGCACGGGCTGCGCCTGAAGTTCAACCCGCTGCCGGAGGTCATCGCCGGCAAACGCCTCGTGGTCGTGGACGACTCGATCGTGCGCGGGAACACCACGCGCCAGATCGTCGAGATGCTGCGCGACGCCGGCGCCGCGGAGGTCCACATGCGCATCTCCGCGCCGCCGATCAAGCATCCCTGCCACTACGGCATCGACATGTCCACGCGCGAGGAGATGATCGCCCACGGCCGCACGACACCCGAGATCGCGGCCGAGCTGGGCTGCGACTCGCTGCACTACCTCTCGCTCGAGGGCGTCTACGAGGCGGTCGGCGCGACGCGTGCGACCCACTGCGACGCTTGCTTCACCGGCGAGTATCCGCTCGCCGGCAGCGAGAGCGCCGCCGGCAAGTACTCGCTCGAGGACGGAAACCGCGACGAGGGCACGCTGCCGCTCGTGCGCGCGTAGAGCCTCGAGCGGAGCGCTGCGCGCTAGCCGAGGTAGTCCTCGCGCGCGGCGGAGGCGTCGTTGTAGCGATTGTTGTACGGATGGCGCACGATCATGCGGCCGCGGCCGCGCTCGCTGCGCAGCGCGTGGCCGAGCGCGGCGAGCAATATCAGGGTGACGAGCGCTGCAATCAGCATTTGGGTCCTCGCGATCTTCGCTGGCCCCTCCAAGAGGCTCACCCCAATTGAAGTGCACCCGCTCGCGCCACTCTGTGACGTGGGTCACAGCTATCGTGCGCGTCCTCGTGAGCGAGCGCCTGCCCATCGCCGTGCTGGTATCCGGCACCGGCACCAACCTGCAGGCGCTGATCGACAGCGTGCACGGTCGCGAGGCGCAGATCGTGGCGGTTGCCTCGAGCGTCGCGGATGCTCCCGCGCTCGCGCGGGCGCAGGCGGCCGGCGTGCCCACCGCGGTGTTCGCGCGCGCCGAGCACGCCAACCGCGCGGCGCGCGATCAGGCGCTCGCCGATTGGCTGAGCGAGCGAGGGACGCGCCTGGTGGTGCTCGCCGGCTACATGGAGCTGCTGGGCGAGCCGTTTCTCGCGCGCTTCCCCGGCGCGGTCATCAACGTCCACCCCTCGCTGCTGCCGGCCTTCCCCGGGATCTCGGCGATCGAGCAGGCGCTCGCGTATGGCGTGAAGGTGTTCGGGGTCACGGTCCACTTCGTCGACGCGGGCATCGACTCGGGGCCGGTGATCTCCCAGCGCGCGGTCGAGCTCCCCGACGCGCGCGACCCGGAGCAGGTGCTCGAGGCGCTGCGCCCGCTCGAGCACGAGCTGCTGCCGCGGGCCGTCTCCTCCTTCGCTCGCGGTGAGCTTCGCGCCGACCCGTTGAACGCCCGACGGATCGCGATCGGCGCGGACGGGGGATAGGCTCTTGGGAGTGGCCTCCGATGGCGAGCTGATGACCGGGCGATCCGAGGGCGTCGAGCGCTCCGCGCCCGGCGAGGTGCGCGTGCTGCGCGCGCTGCTGTCGGTATCCGAGAAGCGCGGGATCGTCGAGTTCGCCGCCGGCCTGGCCGATCTCGGCGTGGAGATCGTCTCGACCGGCGGCACCGCGCGCGAGCTCTCGAGCGCGGGGCTCGCGGTTCGCTCGATCGAGGACTTCACCGGCTTTCCCGAGATCATGGACGGCCGCGTCAAGACGCTTCACCCGCGCCTGTACGCGGGGCTGCTCGCGCGCCGCGACGACGACGGGCACCTGCTCGAGGCCTCCGGGCAGGCGATCGAGCAGGTGGACCTCGTGTGCGTGAACCTCTACCCGTTCGAGCAGACCGCCGCGGTCGAGGGCGCGAGCGAGGAGCAGGTGATCGAGCAGATCGACATCGGCGGCCCGACGATGATCAGAGCGGCTGCGAAGAACTCCGCGTTCGCCGCGGTGGTGGTCGACCCGGAGGACTATCAGGACGTGCTCGCCGAGCTGCGCTCGAGCGACGGGCAGCTGTCGCTCGCGACGCGCAAGCTGCTCGCTGCGCGCGCGTTCGCGTGCACCGCCCGCTACGACGCCGCGATCGCCGGCTGGCACGCGCAGCGCGCATACGAGGGCTTTCCGCCGAGCCGCAGCGACGCCTACGAGAAGGTCATGGACCTGCGCTACGGCGAGAACCCGCACCAGCGCGCCGCGTTCTACGCGCGCGCCGGCGCGCCGACGCACCTGCTCGAGGGCGTCGCGCAGCTGCACGGCAAGGAGCTCTCGTTCAACAACCTGCTCGATCTGAGCTCCGCGCGCGAGCTCGTCGAGGAGTTCGATGCTCCCGCATGCGCGATCGTCAAGCACAACAACCCCTGCGGCTGCGCTGTCGCCGAGACGGCACGCGAGGCCTATGAGCGCGCCTACGCATGCGATCCGCTGAGCGCCTACGGCGGCGTGATCGCCGTCAACCGGCGCGTCGACCGCGCCTGCGCGCAGCTGATGGGCGAGCAGTTCATCGAGGTTCTGCTCGCGCCCGGCTATGACGCCGACGCGCTCGAGCTGCTGCAGGTCAAGAAGAACGTGCGCCTGCTCGAGCTCGCGCAGTGGCCCTCGCCTGCGCACGAGCTCGAAGCCAAGGCGGTGATCGGCGGCGAGCTGGTGCAGACACGGGATGTCGTCAGCGAGACGCGCGAGCAGATGCGCGTCGCCAGCGAGCGCGAGCCGAGCGAGTCCGAGTGGCAGGACATGCTGTTCGCGTGGCGCGTCTGCCGGCACGTTCGCTCCAACGCGATCGTGATCGCCGCGCGCGGTGCCACGATCGGGATCGGAGCGGGGCAGATGAGCCGGGTCGACGCGGTGCGCATCGCGATCGAGAAGGCCAGCGCCGCCCAGCCGCAGCTGCTCACCGGCTCGGTGCTCGCCTCCGACGCGTTCTTCCCGTTCGCCGACGGGCCGCAGCTCGCGATCGACGCCGGGGTGAGCGCGATCATCCAGCCCGGCGGCTCGGTGCGCGACGAGGACGTGCGCGCCGCCGTCGACGCCGCGGGCGCAGCGATGCTCGCCACCGACCGCCGGCACTTCCGCCACTAGCGCGCCGCGTTCGTCGCTGGGGTTGAAATATCGATACAGACGCGATATATCGTGACCGTACGATGATATTTCACGATAGGAGCTAGACATGTTTCCCCATGAGAGAGCCGGCGGACGCTGCGGCCCGCACGGCGCCCGCCAGTACATGCATCGGCGCCACGCCTTTGGCCCCGGCGAGCTGGGGGGCCCGGGAGGACCCTTCGGGCCGGGCTGGGGCTGGGCGCCACGCGGTCGCGGGCGCAAGGCGCGCCGCGGCGATATCCGCACCGCCGCGCTGCTGCTGCTCGCGGAGGAGCCGCGCAACGGCTACCAGATCATGCAGGAGGTCGAGGAGCGCAGCGAGGGCCTGTGGCGTCCGAGCCCCGGCTCCGTCTACCCCGCGCTCGCACAGCTCGAGGACGAGGGCCTGATCGTCTCGCAGGAGCTCGACGGCCGCAAGGTCTTCGCGCTCACCGACGCGGGTGCCACGCACGTGCAGGAGCGCGGCAGCGACCGCCCGGCGCCCTGGGAGCAGCTGGGCGGCGACGAGGGCCAGGAGGCGCTCGAGACCGGCAAGCTGATGCGCGATGTCGCGTTCGCGTTCGTGCAGGTCATGCGCACGGGCAGCGACTCCCAGCGGGCCCGCGCGCGCGAGCTGCTCGACTCCGCTCGCCGCGACCTCTACCGGATCCTCGCCGACGGCGACGATCGCGGCGAGCAGGGCACGGGAGCGCAAGAGGACGCTTGAGAAAGACGCGATTTGCAGCCATAAGTACAGGCTATTCGAGCCCTTCGGATTCGAATTGGACTTATGGGGCGCAAGCTGTAAGGCTGCGCGCGCAGCACAAGCTTGCTCTGCCCTATGACAGCGGGGCCCGTCGAGTGGGATCGGCGGGAGCCCCGTGGGTCGGTGCAGGCTTCACAGCGGTGTCTCGAGCAGAGGGCATGTGAGCACCGTCCTATCAGCAGTCATTCGAGGAGGCAAGGATGAAACTACGTACATTTGCGTGCGCGCCCGGCGTGGGCCGCAAGCTCGTCGTGCTGGCAATCACCTGCACGGCGATGTTCGCCGCGGTGCCCGCCGTCGCGTCGGCGACAGCGGTATGGGTGAGCCCGGCAACGCCGGCCGCGCCATTCAACAGCTGCGCAAGCCCGGGCTACAGCTCGATCCAGCAGGCGATCTCGGTCAACGCGCCCGCGACCACGATTCACGTCTGCGCGGGCACATACAAAGAACAGCTCGTGATCGAAAAGGCGATTACCCTTGCCGCCGAACCCGGAGCCAAGCTCCAGCTGCCGCCCTCGCCGGCGAACGCCACGGTGTGCGCAGGGGCCAACGAGTGGGCGCTGGTGAACATCTGCGGCACCGGGACCGTGAAAGTCACCGGACTGAGTATTGAAGGCAACTTCCCGATCACCGGATGCGGGCAGGAAACCTACGACGTGATCGTCGGCGGCAATGCCAAACTCGTGATGAACGGCGCGACGGTCGTCGGACCGGAAGTGCCCTCGAACTTCAAGGGGTGCCAGACCGGCGTCGGGATCCAGGTGGGCAGGAACTTCACAGGGCAGGTCGCCACGGCGAGCCTGACCAACACCGCGGTCTCCGAATACAACAAGAACGGCATCACGGTCGACAACGTCGGATCCGCGGCCACGATCAAAGGCGGCAGCGTGACCAACATCGCGTCGCCGATCACCGCGACCAACGGCATCCAGATCTCGCGCGGCGCGGTGGGCAAAATCATCGAAGCCACGATCTCGGGCAACGAATGCAACGCAGGCGCATGCGGTCCGAACGCGATGACCCAGGCCCAGGCGACGGGCGTGCTGTTCTACGAAGCGGCGAGCGGATCGAGCGTCGTCAAAGGCAACCTGTCCAAGAACGACATCGGCATCTACCACTCCTCCAAGGAAGAAACCACCAAACCGCAGGCGTCGCTCTCCAGCAACACGCTGAGCGAAAACCGCTACGAGGGCGTGCTGCTCGACCAGGGCTATGCGGTCGTGAACAAAGACACGATCACAGGGCCGGCGAACGTCGGCATCATGCTGCTGCAGTACGCGGGTGGCGAACCGCAGCTGTTCGGACCGAGGGGCAAAGGCTCCGAAGACACGATCAGCGGCATGACCGTGCACGCTGTCGAAGGGCTCTCCGACAACGAACCGGGCGATCAGTTCGGCTCGTTCACGATCACGAAAAGCGCGATCAGTGGCAACCCGGCCCCGACCGTCGCAGGCTCGGTCTTCACCAACAATCCGGAAAAACTCAAGATCATCACCACCGCGTCTGACACCTAGGCGTAACGCGTCACAGCGGTGAGCTGGAAACGGCCCCGGCGCTCGCGCCGGGGCCGTTTCCCTTTAAGGGTCAGAGTGCCCGGGCGGCGACGCCGAGGACAGGGTCCTCGCCGGCGCCCTCGGCAGAGGCCTCGGCGATGCGCATCGCCTCCGACAGGCGCTCGCTGTCGGCGAGCATGCGCCGTTCGGTGAGCGGCTGCAGTAGCCCGCGCAGCAGCATCGCCGCGCCGACCCAGCGCGGAGCCCAAACGCGCGCGGAGCGCCGCTCGATGCCGCGCTCGATCGCGTCGATCGCCTTGGCGAGCGGGATCGGCGTGCGCATGAACGAGGGCATCTGGCCCGTCATCGTCTGGCTCGAGGGGTCCGCGAAGCTCGCGCGCACGAGGTCGGTGTCGATGAAGCCGAAGTACGCGCAGCCGACGCTCACGCCGCGCGGCGCGCTCTCCATCCGCAGCGCGTCGGTGAGCGCCTCGACCCCCGCCTTCGCGGCGGTGTAGGGGCCCATCAGCGGAGCGTGGGCCACCGCGGAGAGCGAGGAGATGTTCAGCAGATAGCCGCGGCTGCGGGTGATCTCCTCGATCACCGCGCGGTCGGTGCGCCACACGCCGAGCAGGTTGACGGCGAGCGTGCGCTCCACGTGCTCGACCGGGCTCGCGGCCAGGGTGCTCGTGAAGGCGATCCCCGCGTTGGCGATCGCGACGTCGATCGAGCCGAAGCGCTCCACGGTTCGCGCCACTGCAACGCGCAGCGCATCGAGGTCGGTGACGTCGGCCTCGAAGGACGCCGCGCGCTCGCCGAGCGCGGCTGCGTTCTGCTCGAGGCGCTCGGGCTCGAGCCCGACGAGCGCCACGTTCGCGCCCTTCGCGTGCAGGCGCTGCGCTGCCGCGGCGCCGATTCCGCGCGCGGCGCCGGTGATGAACACGGTGCGCCCGTTGACGTCAAACGGTGCTGCCGAGCGGCGGCCGAAGGCGCTCGATGATGCGCTCGAGTTCGAGGGCATCGCCGAACCCTACAGTGGTAGGGTCGCCGCATGGCGAGCAACGACCCGTTCTCGTCGGCCACCGAGCTCGCCGACGCGCTCCGTCGCCGCGAGCTCACAGCGGTCGAGCTGCTCGACGCGTGCCTCGCGGCCGTGGATGCGCGCAACGGCGAGCTGAACGCGGTCGTCTGGCGCAACGACGAGCAGGCGCGCGCGAGCGCAGCGGAGGCCGACCGCAGAATTGCCGCGGGAGAGCACGCGCCGTTCCTCGGCGTGCCGATCCCGATCAAGGACCTCACGCCGGTGGCCGGCTGGCCCGTCAGCTTCGGTTCGCGCGGTGCACCCGCTGCACCGAGTGCGCAGAGCGAGCTCGTCGTGGATGCGCTCGCGCGCGCGGGCTTCGTCCTGTGCGCGCGCACCAACACGCCCGAGTTCGGCGTGCTCACCGTCGCCGAGAACGAGCGCTACGGCATCACGCGCAACCCCTGGGACCTCGAGCGCTCGCCCGGCGGGTCAAGCGGAGGCGCCGCAGCGGCGGTGGCCGGCGGCATGTTTCCGATTGCCCACGCAAACGATGGCGGTGGTTCGATCCGCATCCCCGCCTCCTACTGCGGCCTCGTCGGGCTGAAGCCCAGCCGCGGACGCGTGCCGTGCCTGACGCATGGTTGGCTCGGTGCGATCGTCGAGGGCGTGCTCGTACGCACCGTCGCCGACGCCGCGGCCACGCTCGACGCGGTCGCCGCCTTCGATCCGCTCGCCTGGTACAACGCGCCGGCGCCCGCGAGGCCGTTTGCGCAGGAGCTCGGTAGCGCTCCGGCAAGCCTGCGCATCGGGCTGATGGCGAAGGCGCCGTCCGGGATCCCGACCGACGAGGCGTGCAGCGCGGGCGCGCTGGCCGCCGCCGCGGCGCTCGAAGAGCTCGGGCACTCCGTCGAGGAGGTGCAGGTCCCGACGATATCCGAAGAGATGATCCCGCCGTTCATCGTGCTCACCCAGGGCGGCCTCGCCGACTACGACGGCGTCGACTGGTCGGCGGTCGAGCCGCACATCGCCCACCAGCGGCGCGCGAGCAGCGAGCTCGGCGCATACGACTATGTTCTCGCCGCGCGCACACTCGAGCTGATCAGCCGCCGCGAGCTCGTGCGCTGGGGTCGCGACTTCGACATGCTGCTGACACCCACCTCCGCGATTCTTCCGCCGCTCGCCGGCGCGGTGCTCGAGGCTCAGCACGCGACGCCGGCGGAGCCGGTGGCCGATGTGGTGGCCAGCGTGTCCTTCACCGCCTTCGGCAACGTCGCCGGCCTGCCGGCGGTCAGCCTGCCGCTGCACTGGACCGAGCAGGGGCTGCCGGTCGGCGTGCAGCTGACCGCGGGGCCGTGGCAGGAGGCGACCCTGATCGCGCTGGCCGCGCAGCTCGAGAGCGCGCGGCCGTGGGCGGCGCGACGCCCGGGCCTGGTCTCCCAGGACGCCTGAGGCCGAGCGCTCGCTCGGCTTGCTAGCCGGCTGCGGCTGCGCGAGGCTCGTAGGTGAGGATCATGCACTCGCCCGCCGCTTTGGAGCTCGTGAGGCGAAGCGCGCTCGCTTTCCCGGTGTCGGTGAACAGGCGCTTGCCGGACCCGAGGATGATCGGGAAGACCATCAACCGGTATTCGTCTATGAGCCCCTGCTGCGCGAGCCCGTTGACCAGCCGGCAGCTGCCCGCGACGAGGATGTCCCCACCGTCTTCGCGCTTCAGCTCCGAGACGGCGGCGAGGTCGCTGCCAAGGACCCTCGAGTTGTTCCACTCGGCCCGCTCGAGCGTGCTCGAGACCACGTGCTTGGGCATCGCGTTCATCTTCTCCGCGAAGCCCGCCTCATCTTTCCGCGACGGCCACGCCGCGGCGAAGCCTTCGTAGGTGACGCGTCCGAGCAGCAGCGAGCCCGCCTGCAACGTCTCATCGAGCTTGAAGCGGTCGCCCTCCGCGCCGCGCTCGAACTGAAACGCCCAGCCGCCGTGCTCGAAGCCCTCGGCTCCCCCTGGGTCCTCCATCACGCCATCCACGGTCACGAACTCCGATACGAGCAGCCTGCTCATCGACTTGCCTCCGTCTCTCGGGTGCGGTGCAGACTAAGGACTCGCTCGTGCGCGCGAACTCATCGCGCCGGAGAAAGCTCACGACGCGCCCCCGGGGGATAGGGACGCGTCGCAAGCAGCGTGGCCATTCCCCGAACACCGCCCGATTACCCATCCCTCTCAGGGTGTGCACGTTGGGCGGCGGGAAGCCTGGCCATCCCTTCAGGGCGTACTTGCCCCTACTAAATGGTACCCGCTGGGCACCATTTCGCAAACCCCCAATCGACTCACCGCGGCTGGCCGAGGCCGAGGCGGCCCGGCAGCTCCTCGAGCGAGCGCAACGGCTCTGCGCCGGCCGCGCGCAGGGCGCGCTCGTCGCTGTCGGCGACGTAGCCGAGCACGCGCATGCCCGCAGCGACCCCTGCCCTGACGCCGGCGGCCGAGTCCTCGACGACCACGCAGCGCGAGGGCTCGACGCCGATGCTCGACGCCGCGTGCAGGAACAGGTCGGGGTGAGGCTTGCCGCGCGCGACCGAATACGCCGAGAACAGGGCATCCGGCGCAAACAGGTCGCGAAGCCCGGTCAGGCCGAGCGAGAGCCGCATCTTCGCGAGCTTTCCCTGCGAGGCTACGCAAACCCCGACGCCCGCGGCGATCACGCGCCGCACGGCGAGCGCCGCGCCGGGGACCTCTTTGAGCTCCCGACGGAAGGCCTCATCGCGGTCGCGCTCGTAGCGCGCCAGCCAGTCCTCGGGCAGCGTTCGGCCGAGCCGGCGCTGCGCGCGCTCGAGCACCTCCGAGAGCATGAGCCCCTGGTACTCGCCGCGAGCCTCGCGCAGCGTCGTTGGGAGACCCTCGGCGCTCAACGCGCGTGCGAGCACGTCGTTGGAGATTCGCTCGCTGTCGACCAGGACGCCGTCGCAGTCGAATATGACCAGCTGTAGCTCGTGCACGCGATCGAGTGAGCCTGGATCGAATGAGCCCGACATGCCCCGTGCGGGACTCGAACCCGCCCCACCGGATTAAAAGTCCGGCGCTCTACCAGATGAGCTAACGGGGCCTGCGGCTCGACAGTCTCGCAGACCCGCCTATTCCTTCTCACCGGCGGCGACGCGCAGCATCTCCTCGATTCGCGTCAGCTTCACGCGCGGGCGGCCCGCCGCCTCGCCGAGGGCGCGCTCGTGGCTGTCGATCGCCTCCCACGCTGTGTAGGGGATCAGATCCGGCTGGCGCGAGCGCAGCAGCGCCTCGACCGTTTCAGCGTCGGCCTTGGCGGGCGCGTGCGGGGCTCCGCGCGCGTCCTCGCTTCGCATGATGTCCGCGATAACCGCGTCCACGGTCTCCTGCGCGTCGCGCTTGTTGGTGCCTATGACCCCCGAGGGGCCGCGCTTGATCCAGCCGACGACGTACTCGCCCGCGAGCGGCTCGCCGCTTGCCGGGTCGAGCACCCGGCCGGCCTCGTTGGGGATGACCCCCGCGCGCTCGTCGAAAGGCAGGCCCGGAAGCGGGATGCCGCGATAGCCGATCGCGCGGAACGCGAGACCGGTGTGGATCGTCTCGCGCTCTTCGGTCGGCTGCGCGCGCAGGCCGCCTCCCGCCGCCTGGACGAGCTCATTGCGCACGAGCTCCATTGCCGCCAGGCGGCCGTGCTCGTCTGCGAGCAGCGCCGACGGCGAGAGCAGGAAGCGAAGCACGATGCGCTTCGCGCGCCCGCGGGGCGCGCGCTCGGCATAGGAGCGCAGGATCTCCACGTTGCGTCGCGAGGTTGCGCTCTGCTCGGTGCTGGTGTCGCTGACCGCGAGCCCGCGCTCGAGCTCTTCGGGATCGACGATCACGTCGGTGTCCTTCAGCTCCGCGAGCTCGAGCAGCTCGGGATTGGTGAACGCCGCCTGCGCTGCGCCGCGGCGCCCGACGACGACGACCTCGCTCACGCGGCTGCGAGCGAGCACCTCGAGGGCGTGGTCGGCGGTGTCGGTGGGGGCGAGCTCGTCGGGCGCGAGCATCAGCATGCGCGCGACGTCGAGCGCGACGTTGCCGTTGCCGATCACCACAGCGCGCTCGCTCGAGAGCAGATCGACCTCGAGGTCGGTGTAATCGGGGTGCCCGTTGTACCAGCCGACGAAGTCGGTCGCGGGGTGTGAGCCGGCGAGCGCTTCGCCGGGGATCCCCAGCGGGCGGTCTGCGGGCGAGCCGGTCGCGTAGACGATCGCGTGGTAGTGCTCGAGCAGATCCTCGCGCGAGACGTGCTCGCCGAAGGTGACGTTGCCGAAGTAGCGAAAACGCGGATGTGCGGCTGTCTTCTCATAGACGCGCGTGACCGACTTGATCTTCGGATGGTCGGGCGCCACTCCCGAGCGCACGAGCCCCCACGGCGTCGGCAGGCGCTCGAGCATGTCGACCTCGATGCGCTCGCCGGCATCCTTCAACAGGTGCCCGGCGGCGTAGAAGCCCGCCGGTCCGGCGCCGATTACGGCGATACGCAATGGGGAGACGTCGGTCATGTCGGTGGCGAAAGGATGCTGTGCGGGGCGGCAAGCGCCGACGATGGGCGCGGCCCGACTCGAACGGGCGACCCCCTCGGTGTAAACGAGGTGCTCTGGCCAGCTGAGCTACGCGCCCCGGGTGAGGTTCCGTAAGGCTAGCGGGACTCGCCGCGATTCCTGCCAAGCTTTGCGCGATGGGCACCCCCGGGCGGATCGGCGCGGGCGTGGTGGCGGGCGTGCTGGCGCTCGGAGTCCTCGCGCAGCTACTGCTTCCGCGCATCGCCGCAAGCACGGTCTCCTCGCGCTTGGGCCGCTATGGAACGGTCGAGAGCGTGAAGGTGAGCGCCTGGCCTGCGGTGAAGCTGCTGTGGGGAAGCATCGACTCGCTGCAGGTGCGCGCGCGCGAGCTCACGATGAGCCCCGCTCAGACCGCGAAGCTGCTGTGGGAAGCGCGTGACGCCGCGCGCGTCGAGCTCACCGCGGCGAGCGTGCGCGAGGGCCCGCTGCAGATGACCGACGCGCGCCTCACAAAGCGCGACGGCGCAGTGCACGCGGAAGCGAGCATGAGCGCCTCCGCCGTGGCGGCGGCGCTCCCGCGGGGCGTGTCGGTGCGCCTGCTCGAAAGCGATGCCGGCCGCGTGCGCGTGCGGGTGCGCGGCGGCCTGTTCGGCGTCGGCGCCTCGGTTGACGCGCTTGCGGCGCCGAGCGCCGGCAAGCTGATCGTCGCGCCGGTTGCGCTGGGCCTGCGCGCGATCACGCTCACCCTTTTCTCCGAGCCGCATGTCCACGTTTCAGGGGTGGGCGCGAGCGTCGAAGGCAGCGAGCCGCCGCGCTACCGGCTGAGCATCTCGGCGGCCCTGGGCTGAGGCGCAGCGCTGCGCGCGGCGACGAGCATCGGCAGGCCCCGCTTCGGGCTGATCGTCGGCATCTGGCGTATCTCCAGGCGGAAGTCCTGCGGCAGCGAGAGCGTGAAGCGCGCGAGGATCATCGTCGCGATTGTGCGCACCTCCAGCTGCCCGAAGCGCATCCCGATGCACGTGCGCGAACCGCCGCCGAAGGGCACGTACGCGCCCTTGGGCAGCGCGGCACGCGCCGCTGGCGCGAAGCGCTGCGGGCGAAACTGCTCAGGGTCGGCGAACACGTCGGGAAGATGATGGGAGGCCCATGAGCAGTAGTTGACGAACGCCTTCGCAGGCACCGTCGCTCCTTCGAACTCGAACGAGTCGATCGCGCGGCGTGGCCCGACCCACGCGGGCGGGTACTTGCGCAGCGTCTCATCGAGCGCCAGCTCGAGCTCGGCGAGCTCGCCCGAGACGAGCTGCGCTGCTCGCGGCGGCGCGCCGCCGAGCAGCGCGTCCTGCTCGGCGAGCAGGGTCGCGAGCACCTCGGGGTTGCGAGCGAGCTCGTAGAACATGAATGCGACGGTCGAGGTCGTCGTGTCGTGGCCGGCGAACAGCAGCGTCATCACCTCGTCGCGGATCTGAACGTCGCTGAGCGTGTTGGCGTCCTCGTCTTCGGCGTCGAGCAGCAGGCTGAGGATGTCGGCGCCGCGCTCGCCGCTCGCACGGCGCTCGGCGATCTCGGCGTAGATGAGCGTGTCGAGACTGCGTGCTGCGGCCTGCATCCGCGCCCACGGGGAGAAGCGCCCGCGGAACACGCGCAGGAGATACTCGCTCGCGTAGAAGGACAGAGCTCGCTCGAACAGGCCCGCGGCGTCGATCGAGCGAGCGCGCTCGCCGTCCGGGTCGAGTCCGAACAGCGCGCGCATGGCCACGCGCAGCGCGAGCCTGCGGGTCCAGGCGTAGAGGTCGATCTGCGAACCCGGCGTGAGCGCCTCCAGCGCAGCGCTCGTCTCCTGCACGATCACATCCGCCGAGGCGATGATGTGCTCGCGGTGGAACGCGGGCAGCATGATCATGCGCGAGCGCCGATGGAAGTCCCCGTCGATCGTCAGCAGGCCGTCACCCATCAGCCCGGTGAGGTCGCGGAAGTGCCCTTCGCGCCAGAGGAAGTTGGAGGCGTGGGAGACCGTCATGTAGTGGTTGGCGGCCGGCCCCAGCATGAACACGACGTTGCTGTGGAACAGGCGCAGCGTGAAGATCGGGCCGAAGCGCTCGTAGGCGTCGAGCAGCATCGGCAGCGGTTCAGCGGCGAAGCGCCGCGTGCGCGTCATCGAGAAGCGGGTCTCTCCGGGGGGGAACGGGACGCTCGCTTCGCGCTCGTCGCGCAGGTCCGCGAGCAGCACCGACAGCGGGCTTGCGCCCAGCAGCGGGGGTGGCCCGACCAATGCCATACCGCCAAGGGTATTCGATGCTGGCCGCGTGGCCAAAGCGCTCGCCCGGCGCCGTGGCAAATGCTGCTCGGTGGCATACTGGTCGGGCGCGCAGGGTCCCCCGGCCCGCATGCACAAAACGCGGGGGCGTAGCTCAGCAGGTTAGAGCGCTGCCCTGTCACGGCAGAGGTCGCGGGTTCGAGTCCCGTCGCTCCCGCTTTCGGCACCGAACCTTCTCCACCGGGATCGTTGGCCTCGATGACCGCGAACCACGCGATCGCTGGGCACAGGACGAGCTGACCGCTTGCTGGTCGGCGCTACTCGCCCTGCGAGGCCCTGCAGGCCTCCGCCTCGGCCTCTATCCCGGCCAGGGGGGCGTTTCCCCGCGACCCGGGGTGATGATCGATCATATGACCTGACCCTGCTTTCCGCAGTCGAGCGAGCGTCGTCGCGCTTCTCTCGCGGATGCTGACGATCGATTCGTCGCCGGGGGCCCTTTGGAGCACTGAGCCTGGTCTCCCAGGAACAAGACTGATTCCCATTCGTTTGTTATAGTGCGGCTCCGGTGCCGTCCATGTCAACCGCAGGTTCGATCGCTCGCTCGCGGCTTGGCGCGCTGCTGGTGCTGCTCGTTGTCCTCGGCGTCGCGTTCGCCGGCTGCGGCGGAGCGGCTGGTTCCTCGACGGGCTCCTCCGGAAAGCTGCAGATCGCGGCGGCAGAGAACTTCTGGGGCAGCATCGCCGCGCAACTCGGTGGCAAGAAGGTGGCGGTGAGCAGCATCATCGTCAACTCGAACACCGACCCGCACTCCTATGAACCAACGGCTGCCGACGGGGTGACGATCGCGCGCTCGCAGATGGCGATCGTCAACGGCATCGGCTACGACACCTGGAGCTCGAAACTGCTCGCAGCCAACCCGTCGAACGCGCGGGTGGTGCTCGACGTCGGCAACCTGCTCGGGCTTAAGCAGGGCGATAACCCCCACCAGTGGTACTCACCGTCGAGCGTGCAGCGCCTGATCGGGCAGATCGTCGCCGACTACAAGCGGCTGGACCCCACGGACGCCTCGTACTTCGACCAGCAGCGCAGCGCGTTCGAGACGACCGACCTCGCTGAATACAACCGGCTGCGCAGCGAAATACGGGCGCGCTATGCCGGCGTGCCGGTCGGCTACTCCGAGAGCATCTTCCAGCCGCTGGGGCAGGATCTCGCCCTGAAGCTGCTTACACCCGCGAGCTTCGCGAAGGCGATCGCGGAGGGCACCGATGTGAGCGCCGCGGATAAGCAGACCGTCGATCGGCAGGCCGAAGGCGGGGCGATCAAGGCGTGGATATACAACAGCCAGAACGCCACACCGGATGTGCAGCGGGTGAACCAGCTCGCGCGCGCTGCGCACATCCCGATCACGACGATCACCGAGACGCTCTCCCCGGCCTCGGCTACCTTCGAGCAATGGCAGAGCGCCGAGCTGAGGCGCCTGATGTCGGCGCTTCGCCGGGCGACCGGGAGATGAGCGCTTTGACCGTGCCGGTTTCAGACGCGGTGCGCGTGGAGGAGGGGCGGGCGCGCATCGGCCGCCATGTGGTGTGGAGCGAGGTGAGCATCACGGTCGCGCCGGGCGAGTTCGCCGCAATCCTGGGGCCGAACGGGTCGGGCAAGACGACGCTGCTGCGGGTGCTGCTCGGCGAGCTTGCGCTCGCCCATGGGACCGCCTCGATCCTGGGGCGCCCGCCGGGTGCGCTGAAGGGCCAGATCGGCTATCTGCCCCAGCGCCGGAGCTTCGACGCCGGCACTCGCATTCGCGGCATCGACCTCGTGCGACTCGGGCTCGACGGTGCGCGGTGGGGCCTGCCCCTGCGCCGCTCCGGCGGTGCGCGCGTGGATGAGGTGATCGATCTGGTCGGAGCGGGCGGGTATGCAAAGCGGCCGATAGGAGCGCTCTCCGGAGGCGAGCAGCAGCGCCTACTGATCGCACAGGCACTCGTCAGCGAACCAAGACTGCTGATCCTCGATGAGCCGCTGGACAGCCTCGACCTGCCCAACCAGAGTGCCGTTGCAGCGCTGCTGGCTCGCATCGTTCGCGAGCAGCGCGTCACGGTGCTGCTCGTCGCCCATGACGTGAACCCGCTGCTGTCCTATCTCGATCGGGTCGTGTACTTCGGCGCCGGGCAGGCCGTGGTCGGCGAGCCACGCGAGGTCATCACCGCGCAGACGCTCAGCCGCCTGTACGACGTGCCGGTGGAAGTGCTGGAGACCGCCGACAAGCGACTGGTCGTCGTTGGGCTTCCCGAGCCGCCCGCGCATCACAGCGACCGGCATGCGCACCACTAGCGTGCTCGCCGCGACGGGTCCATCGCTTGACCCGATCTCCGACCTGCACCAGTTGACCGCATACCCGTTCATGGTCAATGCGCTCGAGGCGGGCACGATCGTCGCGGTCATGGCCGGCGTGATCGGGTGGTTCATGGTGCTGCGCCGGCAAACCTTCGCAGGCCACACCCTTTCGCTGACGGCGTTCCCCGGCGCAAGCGGCGCGCTGTTGATCGGCCTGTCCGCTTCGGCCGGCTACTTCGTCTTCTCGGGGTTCGCCGCGCTCATCATCGGGGCTGCCGCCGGGGCCCAGACGCGACGCAATCGAAGCCAGGAGTCCGCGATCACCGGCGCTGTGCAGGCGTTCGGGCTCGCGTGCGGGTTCCTGTTCCTGAGCCTGTATCAGGGGGTGCTCGCCAACTACGAGAGTCTGCTGTTCGGCAGCTTCCTCGGCATCACCCATGGGCAGGTGCTGGCGCTCGCCGCAGTCGCGGCCGTGGCGCTCGGCCTGCTCGCAATCGCCGGACGCCCGTTGCTGTTCGCCTCGCTCGATGAGGGCGTGGCACGGGCACGCGGGGTGCCCACCCGTGCGCTCGGCCTCGGGTTTCTGCTGCTGCTGGGACTAGCGGTCGCCGAGACCGCGCAGATCACGGGGGCGCTGCTCGTGTTCGCGCTACTCGTCGCACCGCCGGCCACCGCCCAACTCATCACACCCCGTATCGCGCCGAGCCTCGCGCTGAGCGTCGCCCTCGGCGTGCTGATCACATGGGTCGGCCTCGCGCTGGCCTACTTCTACAACTACCCGGTCGGCTTCTACATCACGACCGTCGCCTTCGTCACATACATGGTGGCGCGCGTAGCACGCGCGGTCGCCGACCATCAGGGGCCGCTACGCGCCCGCATGCGCCCTGCCGAGGCCGGCGGCTGATGTTCGCGCACGAGTTCTTCCGCAACGCGCTGCTCGCCGGCACGTTCGTCGCACTCGCGTGTGGAGCGGTCGGCTACTTCATCGTGCTACGCGCGCAGGTGTTCGCCGGTGACGCGCTCAGCCACGTCGCGTTCACCGGTGCGCTCGCCGCCGCAGCGGCGGGTATCGACACACGCATCGGCCTGTTCGCTGCGACGATCGGGATCGCACTCGTGCTCGGCGGGATCGGCCAGCGGGGCGCTGCCGACGATGTCGCGATCGGGATCATCTTCGCCTGGATCTTGGGCCTCGGTGTGTTCTTCCTCGCTCTGTTCAGCAGCGGCTCGGGCGGTGGGAACGGGTTGCTCGGGGCGCGCGCGCTGTTCGGATCGATCTTTGGGCTGAGCGCATCCGACGCAAGGCTCGCTGCGCTGATCGGCGCACTGATCCTCGCGGCGATCCTCGCGGTCGCAAGGCCGCTGCTTTTCGCGAGCGTGGACCCTGGTGTTGCGGCCGTGCGGGGCATACCCGTCAGGACGCTCGGACTGCTGTTCGTCGCGCTCGTGGGTGCAACCGCCGCCGAGGCGACGCAGGCCGTCGGTGCGCTGCTGCTGCTCGGCCTGCTGGCCGCACCGGCCGGTGCCGCGCACCGCCTCACGCCCAACCCCTACCTCGCGCTCGCCCTGTCCGCCGCTCTGGCCGTGTTCGCGATGTGGCTCGGCCTCGCTATCAGCTACGCCATCCCCAGCCTGCCTCCGAGCACCGCAATCGTCGCGATTGCGACGGCGAGCTACCTGCTCGCATTCCTGCTAACCGCACTTCGTCCTGAACGGCGGCTCGCTGGCGCCCTGGGGGCTGCAGATCATGGCTTGGCCGAGAACTAGACTCAGACTCGCATGAGCAAGAAGCCGACACATGGCTGGGCGACCCACGCACAGCAGGTGCTCGCACGGAGCGGACACCACTCCGGTCAGGCGCGTCGTGCGCTGCTGGCGCTGCTGGACTCCCAGGCCTGTGCGCTATCGGTGATCGAGATGGAAGACGCATTGCGCGCAAGCAAGCGGCCGGTCGCCCGCGCAAGCATCTACCGCATCCTCGACGAGCTGGAGCGCTTGCGCCTCGTGCAGAAGGTCCAGGTCGGCCAGGACATGACCCGCTACGAGCCGATCCGAACCGGAGACGGACACCATCACCACCTCGTCTGCGACAACTGCGGGACGGTCACGCCCTTCACCGACGAGAACCTCGAGGACGCGATCCGCAAGCTGAGCCGCCGCTTGCCCATGCGCGTTGCCGAACACGAGATCGTGCTGCACGGCGCCTGCGCCACCTGCACGCCCTAACCCCGATTCGCACTCAGCGAGCCCCGCGCGCCTCGTTCAGCCTGCCGGTGAGGCGAGCAGCGAGGCCAGCCGCCCCGAGCGAGGGTCAGCTGCGCCGCCAAGCGGCGCGAGGCCGAGGGCTTCCTCGATCGTGCCGAGGATCCCGAAGCTGTCGAGCGGCGCGGCATCGCGCGCGCCGGCGCGCGCGAGCGGCCCGGCGAGGATCGTCGCGACGTGCCCTCCACGCGCGGCCCCGCAACAGCCACTCCCCGAGCCGCCCTCGTCCCAGGTGAGCAGCAGCTCACCGCGCGGTCCGAGCTCGCGCAGCAGCGGCGGGATGGTTCGAGCGAGGAAGCGGTCACCGGCGGCGACGCCGCAGTCGTGGCCGTCGTCGCAGAGGTTCGGCGAGATCCACGCATACCTTGGAAGCGCGCCCGCGCGCAGATCCTTGGCGAGCTGGGAGAACCCGACGAGCCTGTTGCAAAGCGCCACCGAGCCGGCGACGCTGCGGTAGTAGATGAACGGGTTGTGCTTCTTCGCGTAGCCGCCCGAGCCGGCCCCGCGGAAGCACGGCCCGGGAGCGCCCTCGAGGTAGGCGCGCCATGAGATCCGAGCCGCCTGCAGCTGGTCGACGATGCTCGTGCCGGAGACGGTGCAATCGGTGCAGTCGGAGCTGATGCCGTGCGTCGAGCCGCTCGTCAGCGCGAGGTAGTTGGGCAGCGAAGGATGCGTGATCGCGTAGCTTCGCGTCGCGAGGCCGTAGCGGCGCGCGAGCGAGTTGACGTAGGGCGAGCTGGCGCTGCCGATCACCTCGTCGTACTCAGCGTTCTCCATCACGATCACGACCACATGCGATGCGCGCGAGCGGGGAAGCTGGGAGATCGTGCCGACGCGAAGGGGATGGCCGGCGCTCGCGCCCGCACAGCCGATTGCCGCCAGAGCGACCGCGAGCAGCGCGCACGCGGCGAGCGCCGGCGCGCGAGCACCACGCTCAGGGGGCGACCTGCGCGGAGGGTGGATGATGTCGCTCATCGCGCACCTAACTCTCGCATCCGTGCAACCTGTCGGCAAAGACGGATAGTTTGGTCGTGCACATGCACGGCAGACGTCGCTCGCCGGGCGGCCTGGCGCTCCGAGCGCCACGAGGGTCGCCATTCCACCGGCCTCGCCGCGACAAACCAACAAGGAGGCTCGATGTCACCGACACAGAGAAAACCAGCTAGCACACGGGCGAAAAAAGCCGCGGGCACACGGACGAAAAAAGCGGCGAAAACGCTGGCGAAAAAACCCGCGGGCGCACGGACCAAAAAAGCGGCGAAAACGCTGGCGAAAAAACCCGCGGGCACGCGGACGAAAAAAGCGGCGAAAACGCTGGCGAAAAAACCCGCGGGCACGCGGACCAAAAAAGCGGCGAAAACACTGGCGAAAAAATCCGCGAGCAAAAGCACCAAAAAAGCGGCGAGCGCTCGAGCGAAAAAAGCGGGGCGCGCGCGGGCGAAAAAAACGGGTGGCGGCATTGACGATCTGCGCCGCGACTTCGGCAAGCTCCTGCGCGACGCGCGCCGCCATGCCGACAAGCTGGGCAGCCAGGCCCTCAAGGACCTCGAACTGCTGCAGAAAGACATCGCGGCGGCGGGCGCCAAAGCCAAAGCGAGACGCTAAGCAGCGTCCAAACGCACATCGAGGAAGCAGTCGCGGCCGCGGTCCGCCCGCGCGCTCAGCGCCGGGGCGCGTGCGGTCAGGCGCCGATCAGGCGTCTCTGCAGCGCGTAGCGAACCAGTTCCGCTCGCGTGGAGACACCCAGCTTCGTGCAGATGTGTGCGCGGTGCGTCTCGATGGTCCGCGGCGAGAGCCCCAGCTTGCGCGCTACCTCCACGCTCGTGTGGCCGAGCGCGATCATGCGCAGCACCTCGACCTCGCGCGGGGACAGCTTGCTTTCGGTCAGTCCGCGATCGAGGGTCTGCAGGCGCGTGGCCAGCGGCGGGCTGATGTACTGCTCGCCGCGCGAGGCAGCGAGGATCGCCTGCGGAAGCTCTCCGTCGGCGAGCATCGTTGTGACGAGCCCGAGCGCGCCCGCGGCGAACGCCCGCTGGGCGAATACCGGGTGGTCTTCGCTGGTCAGCACGACGATCTGGGTCTTCGGTGCGAGCTCGCGCAGATAGCCGATTGCCTCGACGCTCGAAGCGTCGGGCATGCCGAGGTCCATCACGAGAACCTGCGGATGCTCGCTGACCACGAGGCGCGCCGCGGTTGCGAGTTCGCCGGCTTCCGCGCTGACCACGACGTCGTGCTCGCGGTCGAGCAGCTCGCGCAGGCCGCGCCGCATCAGCGGGTGATCGGCGGCGAGCACAACGCGGATCTGCAGATCACGTCGAAGGGCCTGCTCGTCCTCAACCGTGGGGGCCAGGTGCAGATGTGGGGCCATGTGTCCACGCTAAGGGGCCCTGGCGGCGCCTGGCAGCGGGAAAAGCACTCGATCGCGCGTGTAAAGCACTGATAGACGTGGATCTCCCCGGCCGGGGATGCGCAGGTCAGGCGAGCTGCTCGGGAGGTCCGCCGATAAGGCCGCGCTCGAGCGCGTAGCCGACGAGCTCGGCGCGCGTCGTGAGACGCAGCTTCTGCTGGATGTGGGAGCGGTGGGTCTCGACCGTTCGCACCGACAGATAGAGCTGTTCTGCGACCTCGGCGTTGGTGTGGCCGAGCGCGATCAGCCGGAGCACGTCAACCTCGCGCTCTGAGAGGTCGTCGGGTGGCCCCGGGGGCGGCTCTGAGGCGATCCGCGCCCCCAGCCGCGGGTTCAGGTAGCTCTCACCCACCGCAGCGAGACGCACTGCTTCCACGAGCTCGTCGTCGGCGGCATCCTTGAGCACGTAGCCGAGCGCGCCGGCGCCGAGCGCCTCGCGAGCGAAGGCTGGCTCCTGCTGCATCGTCAGCACGACGATCTGCGTGCCCGGCGACTCCGAGCGGATCTGCGGGATCGCATCGAGGCTCGAGCCGCCCGGCATGTTCAGGTCGAGCACGAGCACGGCCGGATGGTGCCCGCGGACGTAGCGGCGCGCGCTCTCCACGTCGCTGGCCTCCGCCACAACCTCGAAGCCGCTCTCGTTGTCCAACAGCATTCGCAGCCCGCTGCGAACGACTGCATGGTCGTCGGCGAGCACGATTGAAATCGTCTCCGACGCGGAGCCGTCGTGGGATCGATCACCGGCTTGGCTCACGCTTCAGAAGTTAGCGCGACGGTTATTGAGCGGTCCCCCGCTACGCGTCGCGGCCGGCGCGGTAGTGCTCTCGCCAAATCAGCCGGTAGACCGGTACCCGGCGGGGGATGCTGCGGATTCCCGGGATCAGCGGGACGCAAATGAACGCAAGGCTCAGGACGCCCATCACGAGCATCACCAGGATGTCGGCGTTTTCGGATTCCTTGAACGGTTCGACCTGGTACCAGAGCGTGTACAGCCACAGCCAAGCCTGGCCCGGATAGCTGCCGGTCTCGTTCATCATGCCCCACTGATCGCCCAGCAGGTGCTGTGCTTCCGCGCGTTCCGCGAGCAGGCCGCCGTCGGCCATGAACAGCAGTGGCTTGGTGTAGTCGGTCTGGTAGAACTGGCGGCTCGTCAACAGCGCGCCGTCGAGGCCCCCGCTCCTGGCGAGGTTCAGCAGTTCGCTCATCATCGTTCCTACCGGGCCGGCCCCCGGCGCCTGCACGCTCACCACGCCGCTCGCCTGGTCGAGCGAGACATCCTTGGCCGGCGGCTTTCCTTCTTCGACTGCCGTTTCGTAGTCTTCCAGCGGCTTGGCATACGCTTCTGCCCACGCCTTCTGCGTCTTTGCGGGGGCGGCCCGATAGCTGGCCAGCGCACTCGCAAGCGCCGGGTTCGGCGGCGCGCTCGCCAGCGGGTCAAGGACGAAGTCCTTTGCGGTGTCGATCGGATGGCTCACGCCGAGCCATTTCTGGGGATAGAGAAAGGCCGCGTGCTGGCCGTCGCCGTTGTGGTTATACGGCGGGCCGTAGCCGGCTGTATCGCTCGTTCCGGCGAGCTCCTTGGCGCCCGCCGCGACGAAGTTGATCGGAAGTTCGCGCGACCACTGCCCGATCGTGCTCGGGCGCTCATCCGGTGAGGAGAACAGCACCGTCAGCAGCACCGCGAGAAGCACGATCACGCCGACCGCGACGCACAGCTCCTTGACCAGGTCATACGGCGCGTATCCGCCCGTCCACGGCTTCGTGTCATCGCGCGAGCGCAGCACGCTCATCTCGGCTCCCCAGTGGAGCCTTGCGAGGCTTGCGCTCGAGGGGTCGGAGCCGCTGCGGCGGCGCCTCGCCTGTCCAGCTCGAACGGGGGCACCACGCCGTGGCGGCGGACGAGCAGCACATGGGCGATGACCAGCGCGGTCACCGCGAGCGGCAGCAGCAGCACGTGGTAGTTGTACATCTGGCCGAAGTTGGTCACGTTGAAGAACGCGCCGACGCCGACCGAGTTGAGCCCGTCCTTGGCCTGCGTGGAGATCCACTGGGCGTCGAAGTTCTGCTGCGAGACATAGCCGGTCAGCGCTGTCGGGATGGCCACGAGGAAGGTGATCGCGCCCGTGATCCACACGCGCGTGCGTCCGCCGCGCCACGCGGCCATCCAGTACTTGCCCCACAGGTGCACGACCATCACGAGGAAGAACAGCTCGACAGCCCACAGGTGAATGCTGTTGAAGAAATGCCCGACGCCCGTGTCGTGCCACCAGGTGGGCCCCTTGAGCGCCAGGATCATTCCCGAGGTGATCGTGACCAGCAGCGAGGCGATGCTCGCGACGCCGAACACGTAGATCCAGGACGCGACATATGTCGGCTGCTCGTCGGGGAGCAGCTTCTCGGGGGGCAGCACCGCGACGCCGGCTTCGCGCAAGCGCGCCGTCCACGACGGCTTGGGTGCGTCGACGGCGCTCATCGCATGCCTCCGCGCCGCCGGCGTGCGCCCGGGAAGGGCAGTGCGATCGCGAGCACGAAGACGACGAGCATCACCGCGATCACGACGAGGTTCGGAACCGACAGCTGGATGAAGTGCCAGTGCGCGTATCCGGCGCGATGATTCAGGTTGAAGACCGCGCCGAGTACTGCCATGCCTGTCGGGGTCAATGCACGCCTCCTGCCAGATCGGATGCCGACGCTTCGGAGCGTAGGTTCAGCCCGTACTTCGACGCATCCGTAGTTTTCCCCACCGGCGCCCGGAAAGCCGGCGTGCCGCGGCGGCGATTACAGCGGCCAGTACTGACCGACGTGCGCTGCGGCCCGCGGCGTGAGGATCGTCTCGGGCGCCGAGGATCGCGCGGGCTCGTCGTCCGTGAGCGCTGCGATCGTTGCGAGCACACACCGCGCGAGCGCCGCGGGCGCGTAGCCGCCCTCGAGCACGACCCCAAGCGGCGCGTCGAGTCGTTTGGCGAGGTCGCGGACGTGGCGCGAGATCTCGGCGAACGAGGCGCTGCGCAGGCGGCAGCCGGCGAGCGGGTCCTCGACGTGCGCGTCAAAGCCCGCGGAGACCAGCACGAGCTCGGGGGCGAAGGCCTCTGCCGCCGGCACTACTATGTGCTCGAGCAGCGACAGCCACAGCAGCTGCTCGGAGCCGGCCGGGACCGGAAGGTTGATCGTGAAGCCCTCGCCCGCGCCCGAGCCGGCGTCGGCGAGCGCGCCGGTGCCGGGGTAGATCCCGCCCTGGTGGATGCTCACGAACAGGACGTCGCTGCGCCGCCGAAACGCCTCCGCGGTTCCGTTGCCGTGGTGCACGTCCCAATCGAGAATCAACACGCGCCGCACGCCGAGCTCGCGGATCGCGAGCTCGGCCGCGATCGCGACGTTGTTGAACAGGCAGAAGCCCATCGCGCGCGCGGGTTCGGCGTGGTGTCCCGAGGGGCGCGCCCCGCAAAAGCCCACGCGCGCCTCGCCGGCGAGCAGCGCGCGCGTCATCTCGCACGCTGCGCCGGCGGCGTGCAGCGCCGCGCGATAGGACGGCTCGCCGACGAACGTGTCCGGGTCGATCGCGCCGCCCCCCCTCAGCGAGGTCGCCTTGATCATCTGTACGAGGCTCGCGTCGTGAACGAGCTCGAGCTCGCCCTCCTGAGCCTGCGGCGCCTCGCGCCGCTCCCATCCGAGCCAGCCCTCGGCAGCCAGCGCGCGCTCGATCGCGACGAGGCGCTCGGGCGTGTCCGGGTGAGCGGGCATCCCTACGCGCGGGTCGTGCTCGAGGCACGCGGGATGGTGGAAGTAGAGGGCGCGAGCCCGATCGCCCGGCATCGGCCGCTGACTGTACGCCCCAAGCACCGCACCAAGGCGGCGCGCGCGGCGCGCTAGTGTGGCCGGCGTGGCGGAGCTACCCACAGCACCGGTTGCCGCGGGATCGCTGATCCTCGGCTACGCGGTCGCGTCCGCGAGCGGCTCGCGAGCGCTCGGCGGGGTGGTGCTGCTCGCCGGCGGAGCGTGGTGCACACGCGCATGGCTGCGGCGCTGCGGAGCGCGTGAGGCGCTCGCGCTGAGCGGCGCCGGCGTCGCGGCATTTGCGCTCTCGCATGTGCTCGCGCTTGCGATCGGCGCGTGGCCGTCGGTGCTGCTCGTCTCGGCGGCGATGGGGCTGTTGACGTTCCACTACGCAGACGCGCGCCCGCGCCGCGGCCCGTCATTGGCGCTCCGTCCGCGGGGGCGCTAGATTTTCGCCGACGATGGCCGACGTAGCCGTAGCCGCCCCAGGCATGCACGCCGCGGACGCTCCCGCGGCGGAGGTGCCGAGCTTTCAGATCGTCCCGCGCGCGGGCCTGCCGATCGTCGCAGCGGTGCTCGCGCTGCTGATCGCGGGCATCGCGGTTAACAAGGTCTGGCCGCTCCAGTTCCTGCACGTCGTCGGCGGGGCGAGCTGGACGATCATCGATCTCTTCCTCGGCTTCGTGCTCGGGCCGATCATCGGGCGCATGTCGATCCCGGCACGCATCGAGTTCACGACGCGCCTGATGCCGAAGATGGTTCTGATCATGCCGACCGCCGTGACCGTCACGCTCGCCGCGGGCTGGCAGCTGGGGACCAAGCTGGGCACCGTGCAGAGCAGCTACCACCTGCACGGTTGGATCGTTGCGAGCTACATAGTCGTCGGCGTGATGGCGGTGATCGCGCTCGGCCTGCTCGAGCCCGCGAACATCGCGGTGCTCGTCGAGATGAAGAAGCGCAGGCCCAACCCGGCGGTGATCGAGCGCCTGATGAAACGCTTCATCTTCACCGCGGGCATCACCGGGCTCATGCAGGTCGCCACGTTCGTGGTGATGACGAGGCTCGCGGCGGGATGAGCGAGCGGCGCCTACCACCGGTGACGCAGCTCGGCATGCTCTCGCTGGCGCTGATCGTCGCCGCCGGCATCTACCTGTCGGCGCACCTGCCCCGCCACGTGTCGCTCGCGCCGGCGATCGCGCTGCTCGTCGCCTCCGCGCTTCTGCTCGCGGGCAACCTCGCGTCGCTCGCGCGGGTGCAGGGTTTCCCGTGGCGGCGGTTCTTCGAGATCGCACGCTGGGCGATGCTCGCGTACGCGCTGATAGCAGCGATGATCGAGTATGCGTTCGTGCGCAACGACCTCAGCGGCGGCGCGCTGGTCGTGCTGACGCTCGCGCTGGTCGTGTTCGCGGTGCACGTGCCCGTGCTGATCGGCTTCACGGTCGCGCGCTTCGAGGACTGATGCTCGCGCTCACCGCCGCCCCGGGCTCGCCTGGGGACGTCGAGCTGCGTGAGCTCGAGGATCCGCTGCCGACGCCCTCGCAGGCGCTCGTGCGGGTCCGTGCTTTCTCGCTGAATCGCGGCGAGGTAAGGCGTCTGGCCGAGATGAGTGCGGGCGAGCTGACCGGCTGGGATCTGGCGGGCGTGGTCGAGCAGCCGGCCGCGGACGGCAGCGGGCCGCGGGCGGGCACGCGCGTGGTGGGGATGGCGGCGCGCGGCGCGTGGGCGCAGCTGGCGAGCGTTGAGACGGCGCTGCTCGCGCCGCTCCCCGATGCCGTCTCGGACGCGCAGGCGGCGACGCTGCCGGTCGCCGGCCTGACCGCGCTCAAGGCGCTCGACATCATCGGCCCGGTGGTCGGCAGGCGGGTGCTTGTCACCGGAGCGAGCGGCGGCGTCGGCCGCTTCGCGGTGCAGCTAGCAAAGATGGCCGGCGCGCACGTCAGCGCCGTCTCCGCGAATGCGGAGCGCGCGCGCGGCCTCGCGGAGCTGGGTGCCGATGAGGTGCTCTCCTCGCTCGAGGTCTCCGGCCCCGAGTTCGACGGCATCGTCGAGGGGGTGGGAGGGGCAACGCTCGCGGCGGCGCTGCAACGCGTCAGAACGTTCGGGGTGGTCGTGTCCTTCGCCTCCAGCGATCCGGCGCCGGTGCAGTTCCCGACCCGCGCGTTCTTCGGGCGCGCGCCCGGTGCGCGCCTGCACGGCCTCTACCTGTTCGCGCAGCTCCGCCACGAAGGCGGCGGCTCGCGCGACCTCGGGCGCCTGGTCGACCTGGTGGCCGCGTCGCGCCTTGACTGCTCGGTCGATCTCGAGGCTTCCTGGCGCGAGGCGCCCCGCGCGATCACGGCGCTTCTGGAGCGGCGCGTCGCAGGGAAGGCCGTCCTGCTCGCCGACTGAGCATAATCCCGGCGATGCGAGCATTGCAAATCGTCGCTGAGACAGGGCCGGACACGGCGCTCGAGCTGGTGCAGCTGCCGGATCCCGAGCCCTCGCACATGCTCACGCCGGGCGCAGGCGTGCTCGTGGACGTGCACTGCGCGGGTGTCTCCTTCCCCGAGCTCTTGCAGACGCGCGGCGAATATCAGATGAAACCTGCGCTGCCGTTCGTGCCCGGCAGCGAGGTCGCCGGGATCGTGCGCAGCGCCCCCGAGGGCGCGGCCGTCAAAGAGGGCGAGCGGGTCGCCGCGTTCTGCGCGCTCGGTGGCTTTGCCGAGACCGTGGCAGCGCCTGAGTTCTTCACCTTCGCGCTCGCTCCCGCGCTCGACTTCGCGCAGGGCGCGGGGCTGATCCTCAACTACCACACCGCGTATTTCGCGCTCGCGCTGCGTGGACGACTGCAGCAGGGCGAGACGGTGCTCGTCCACGGCGCGGCGGGCGGCGTCGGCACCGCGTCGCTGCAGGTCGCAAAGGCGCTCGGGGCGCGCACGATCGCGCTGGTATCGAGCGAGGAGAAGCAGCGCGTCGCGCAGCAGGCGGGTGCCGATGAGGTCGTGCTGCTCTCGGATTCGTGGAAGGAGGATGTCAAGGCGCGCTCCAACGGCGGCGTGGACGTCGTGCTCGATCCCGTCGGCGGCGACCGCTTCACCGACAGCCTGCGCTCGCTGCGCGAGGGCGGTCGCGTGATCGTGGTTGGCTTCACCGGCGGCTCGATCCCCGAGGTCAAGGTCAACCGGCTGCTGCTGGGGAATACGGAGGTGATCGGCGCTGGATGGGGCGCCTACGTGATGGGTAAGCCGCAGCTCAACCGCGAGATCGGCGCCGCTGTAAACAAGATGGTGGACGACGGGTTCATCCGCCCTGTGGTGGGCGCGCGCTTTGCGCTGGAGGATGCGCCACAGGCCCTGAAAGTGCTCGACGAGCGCCGGGCGACCGGCAAGATCGTCCTCGATGTGCGCGGCTGAGCGCGCAGCCGCACCTGCCGCGGGCATCTCGCAGGCGTGATAGAAACCCGCCCTTCATCGAGCTGAGGGAGTTCTTATGAAGCTGATCGGTGCAGGCCTGCCGCGCACGGCCACCACCACGCAGATGTTCGCGCTGGAAGCGCTCGGGCTCGGGCCCTGCTACCACATGCGCGACCTGCTCGCGGACCTCGAGAGCGGATTGCCGCTGTGGGAAGCAGCGTACGAGGGCGAGATCGAGTGGGAGCGCGTCTTCGACGGCGTGTGCTCCACCGTCGACTGGCCCTCGGCGCGCTACTACCGCGAGCTGATGGATCACTACCCCGAGGCGAAGGTGCTGCTGAGCGTGCGCGAGGGCGAGGAATGGGCGCGCAGCATGCGCGAGACCGTGTGGGGCGTCTTCCACGGCGACTCTGTGATCCACCACGTGTGTGAGGCGCGCGCGGTGCTCGACCCGCTGTGGCTGCGCTACACCTCGCTTATGCGCCGCATGACATGGGAGCCGGGTACCGGTGCGCTCGCGGGAGAGACCGACACCGACGAGGGCCTCGTTGCGGTGATGGAGCGCTGGAACGAGACGGTCAAGGAAACCGTTCCGGCGGAGCGCCTGCTGGTGTGGAACCCGGCCGAAGGCTGGGAGCCGCTGTGCGAGTTCCTCGAGGCGGAGGTGCCCGCCGAGCCGCTCCCGCGCCTGAACGACACGAAGTCCTTCAGGGAGGGGATCATCGGTGGCGCGCTCGATGTGCTCAACGAGTGGTGGTCGGCGCGCGAGCGACCGGCGAGCGGCCTGCACGGTGCGCCGATTCAGGATCCGCCGAGCGCTGCCTCGACCGCCTGATCGGCGCCGAGGAAGGGCACGAGCAGCATGTAGGTGAGCTGCTCGCAGGCGGCAGGCAGCTCTGCGATGCGGTCGCTCTCGATGTAGTGGTGAAGGACCTGCCAACAGCCCCCGACGACGGCCTCGGCGGCAATCGCGGGCACCTCCACGCCGTCGGGCGCGAGCTCATAGCCGGGGTCGAAGTAGGTCGCGAAGGCGCTCAGGATCTCATCGCGCACGACGATCGTCTCGGGACTTGCGCCGAATGTGTCGACGATGCTGAGGTGGGCGTGGTCGGGCTCTGAGACGATGTAGTCCACCACGCCGCGCAGGCCGTCGGCGATCGCTTGCGGCCAGTCGGGCATGCGCGCTTCGTAGGCTTCGACGCCGACGCGCAGGGCTTCGGTCATCCCGATTTTCTGTGCGCCGAGAAAGGCGTCGAGCTTGGAGCGGTAGATGTCGTAGAAGGTCTGATGAGACACGTTCGCGCGGCGTGCGATCTCGGGGATCGTGAGGCCGGCGAGTCCCTTCTCGGCGACGATCGCCGCTGTCGCATCGACGATCCGCTCCTGCTGGCTTTTGATGATCGCCTCGCGCGGCATGTCGCTGCGTCCGCTCGGAAGCTTCTGCGCCGAGCGCCTGGGGCGCGCGGAGGCGGGCGCGTCGCCTGCGCCGGCGCCGTCTCGCGGCGCACGCGCGGGCAGGGCCAGTGAGGCCGGGACGTTTCTCGGGTAGGACGCTGCCCACGCGGCAAGCTGTCCGGCGAGCGCCGGCAGCTCGCTGCCCTCGCCGCGACACAGACGCGCGGCGGTGATCTCGCGGACGCCCCCGAGGATCACCTGGATGGTGAGGTCGCTCGGCACCGGCGACAGGTCTCCGTCGCGGCTCGCGCGGATCCGCGCCTCGAGCGCCTCGAGCGAGCGGCTGCGGTACTCGAGCGCCTTGGCGCCTGCGCCGAACGCGCCGAGCACGAGCAGCGATATTGCCTCCGGCTGGGCCGCTGCGAGCTCCGCGAACGCACGCATCGCGACATCCAGCCTGTTGCCCTTCGAGTCCGCGCGACCGTACGCGGCGACCGCCGTCCGGTATGTGCGCTCGGCGATCTCGTCATATGCGCTGATGAACAGCTCTTCCTTGTCGCCGAAGAGCGTGTAGAAGGTTGGCTGGGAGACGCGCGCGAGCTTCGCGAGATCGAGGATGCGCACCGCCTGATAGCCCTTCGCGGCGATCAGCTCGACGAGCGCGTTGCGCAGCCGTTCGCGCTGGTCGTCGGCGACGACGTCCGGGTCGAGGCCATGCATGCCGGTGGGCAGCGGCCGATAGCGCTCGCTTCGCGCGGTCTTGCTCGCGTCGCCGTTTGCGCCTGCGACGCTCGTGCCCTCGGCTGCGTGCGCTGAGGGCTCTCGAGGCTTCGACCCTAGCTTGCGCGCCGCCATCTCACGAGACCTTCCATGTTGCACGCCGAAGAAGTAACAAGCGTAACAAACTCTACCCTTGGCTTTCCGCGCCGGCCGCTCGCGCGCGGCTCAACCGACCGTGCTCGCGACGGCCTTCGAGCTCGCGAGCACGCGGCCCGTTTGGTCAAGCGCCTGCACGAGCACGAAGCGCGCGCGCTTCGGTGTGGCGATCGCCGTCTCAAAGCCCGTGCGCGCCGCCGCTGCGAGCAGCGAGAGGGAATGGGTCGAGCTGCCTCCGAAGACGCGCCAGGCGGTGGTGCGCGTGTCGCCGTTGAAGCTCGCATACACGGTCACCGGGCCGCCGCGCTTGGGCGCGAGCGAAACCGCGACAGGCGGCTGCGCAGGTGCGCCGGTCCACGCGAAACGGTAGGCGCGGTAGGACTCGTAGCGACCCGCGAGGCGCGCGTCGAACAGCAGCGCGCCGGATGCGCTGAACTCGGAGAGGTAGGGCTGCGCGCCCCAGCCGATGAACACATCGCCGTTTTCGAGCACCTGCATGCTGCCCTGGCTGCCGGCCGAGAGTGCGGTCGGGTGTAGATACTGCGTGATCACGGTCTCTCCTGCGGTCGCGCTCAGGGCGAGAAGCAGACCGCGCGACTGGGAATGGATCTTGGGGTCTGCGCCGTTGTCGAAGACGCTGATCGCGCCATCGGGAAGGACGGTGGCATCGTGCTGGAAGCCGGTGCCCGCGCCGGGGGCGACCGGCACGTTGGAGTGCTTGCCGCCGATCCGTCGCAGCACGCGGCCGCTGAGTGCGTCGAGTTCGTACAGCGCGGAGGTGTTGCGCGCGGAGATCAGGAGCGTCGCGGGGGAGGGCGTGTCGAGCGAGTTGATGTGGAAGTAGTCGAACGGCCACACGGCGGTGGCTGTCCGTGGGTTGCTGTACGAGTCGCCGAGGGCCACGTGATCGATGCTGTGCCACTCGCGCCGCACGAGGCCGGTACTGATGTCGATTTCCTGAAAGCCGGAGTCCGTGACCGCTGCCGTGCGTGGGCCGCGAGCCGATGAGACGTCGCAGCTGAGCGGGTCGAACACCGTGAGCAGCGCGGTGCCGGCCGGGGTGATGCGGAAATCGTGCAGGTCGGCTTTCAATCCATTGCCGGCGCGGACGCGGCCGATCTGGCGGTATGAGCTGTTCATGATCACCTCTTCGCCCACGCCGAAGCCCTGTTCGGGTGCATAGCCCTGCCACCAGGTGAGCACCGGCTGTAAGCCGTATCGCTGCACGCGCAGGTCGGCTGCTTCCATTCCGTGCGCCAGCGGGTCAAACCAGAGCAGCTTGCCGGCTTCGTCGAGGATCATCGGGCCGAGCACCTGCGGACCGTGCTGGGCGGTCGCGAAGATGTCGCCTGCGGCCGCCTGCGGCGCGCGCGCGAGCAGCTGGAGCGCGGGAGCGAGCAGGTCCGGGCGCGAGCGGAAGTGCTGCACGGTGGTCGGTTCGCGGGCGGAGGCGACGTTCCGCTTGTACGGCAGCGTGTCCTCGTGCGCGACGAGGAAGCGGAAGGAGAACGACCGTGTTCCCGCATTGGTCCTGACCCGGCCGGCGACCGTCACGGTCTCGCCCGGTGCGAACGCGCCCGACGGCAGGAAGCTGGCGCCGTCGCGCTGCGAATAGCCGCGCAGACGCCCGCGGTGCGCGCCGCTTCGCGAGCCGCGCACGCGCACGCCGCCGAGCGCGCGTGGCGCGGCTCCGAGCAGGCTGATCTGCGTGTCGGGCGAAGCGCTGTAGGAGCCCGGCAGCGGGGAGACGGTGAGCCCTGTCCCCCCGGGGAGCACCGCCGAGCGGTTCAGCGCGGAGGGCACGCAGCGCGGCGAGACAGCCGCGGCTGCCTTCGCGGTGCCCGTGGCTGCGGCGTGCGCAGACGGCGCCCGGGCGAGCGCGAGGGTGAGCGCAAAGGCGAGGAATGCCAGCGTGCGGCGCGGGCTCGCGCGAGTCGGCCGAGTCGCCGCCCGCGGCTTCACCCGGTCGTCGCCGCCACCGTCTTTGAGGTGGCGAGCACCTTGCCGGCTGCGCTCAGGGCGCGCACCTGGAACAGTGCGGCGCTCGGCGCTGCGATCGCCGTCTCAAAGCCCGTCCTGGGGGCGGTCGAGATGACCGCGAGCTTGCTCTGGCTCGCGCCCGCGAGCAGCTGCCACGAGGCCACCGTGGTTGCGCCGTTCCAGCTTGCGTATACGGTGCTCGCGGCGCCTGCGTGCGTCGCGAGGATGCTCGGAGCGGTGAGCGGTCGCCCGTTCCACGGCAGGCGGTACACGCGGTAGCTGAACTCGCCGTGAGGCAGCTGTGCGTCGAAGGTGACGTTGCCGAGAGCGTCGAATTCGGTGAAGTTGGGGAGCCCGCCCCAGCCGACCATGAAGCCGCCGCCGGGGAGCGCCTGGGTGTTGCCCTGGCTGCCCGTGATCAGCGGCGTCGGCGTGCGTATTAGCGAGCGCACGAGCGTGGCGGTCTTCGCCTTGTAGTCGAGTTTCACGAGCTCGCCGCGCGACGGGCCGTTGACGGTCGGCGCGCCCTCGTCATCGAACAGGCTCAGTGTGCCGTCCGGTGAGAGTTCCGCGTTGTGCTGGTAGGCGAACGGGACCCCGGTGCCGAGCTTGAAGGTGCTCTTCTTGCCGCCAAGCTGCCACGCGATGTGTCCGTTTCGAGCATCGATCTTGTAGATGCCCCACGTGTTGCGCGCGGAGATCACGAAGTTGCCTTCGCCGAGCATCTGAGCGGAGTTGATGTGGAAGTAGTCGAAGTAGCCGGCCGGGCTGCTCGGAGGTTTGGAGTAGGAGTCCGAGAGATCGACGTGGCCGAGGCTCCGCCATTCCCACATGACCAGACCCGTGTGGATATCGACACGCTGCAACACGCAGTCGACGGCGGTCCCACTCGCCGGCCCCCCGGCGGAGGAAAGGCTCGCCTGGACCGGCATGTAGCCGAGGACGATCGCCGAGCCGTCCGGGAGGACGGTGAACTCGTGCTCGTCGGTCGGCATGCCGTTGCCGGCTTTGACGACCGCGACGGTCTTGTAGTTCGCGTTGGCGATCACCGCCTCTCCTATCCCGTAGCCGAGGATCAGCGTTTTGCCCTGCCACCAGGTGAGGTCGTTCTTGCCGTGGAACAGCTGCGTGCGGAAGTCGGCGGCGTCCTCGCCTTCGCGGACCTTGCGGAACCACACGAGATGGCCGGCGTTGTCGAAGATCATCGGGCCCCATTGCCCGGGGCCGAGGAACGGCGCGGCGAACAGCTCGCCGGGAGCGTTGACGGCGCTCGCCGCCTGGTGGACCGTGATCGTCGGCGGATGCAGATCCGGTTCGGAGGCGAAGTTCTGGACGTCGGCAGCGGTGCCGGGCGCCGTCGGGAACTCGCCCGTTGGCGGTGCGACGGGGGTGGCGATCGTGAAGTGGGTTGCGATCGTGAAGAGTGCGCGTCCGAGCTTCACGCGCGCACGCACGCTGACCTGCTCGCCGGGCGTGAAGCCTCGGCTCGGCAAGAAGCTCGCGCCGGCGGCGGAGGAGTAGGAGCGGAGCCTGCCGGTGTGGCGGCCGCTGCGCGAGCCGACGACCGAGATCGAGCGCAGTGCGCCGGCGGAGGCGCCGAGGAAGCTGATCTGGGTCTGCGGCATCGCCTCCGGGGTGCCGGGAAGCGGCGAGATCGTCACCGCTGAGGCCGAGCCGGCGGTGCTCAGGGCGATCAGCAGGGGCAGCAAAAAAAGCGCGGTGCGCTTGTGGTTGGTCATCAGTTCTCCCCGACGCGCTGGCATGGACGCGTGCATCCTACGCGCTCGCTCCGAAGGATGAGAGGGTTCACATCTGCTTGGACACGGCAAACGGAGCCAGAGTTGCGAGCAGCGGCGGGCTGCCGCGCGGCGCGCGTCCTAGAAGACCGGCGTCTCGGTGTAGTCGCCGAAGACGCGCTGAAGCGAGGCGATGATCTCGCCCTCGGAGGCGCGGACGCGGGCGCAGGCGATCAGTGCGTCCATGAGGTTGCGGTCGGGGCTCGCGGCATCCTCGCGCAGGGTCGCGAGGCTCTGCTCGACCGCCGCGCCGTCGCGCCGCGCGCGGGTCGCGTGCAGCCGGCCGACCTGCTTGCGTTCGAGGTCGGGGTCGATGCGCAGCGTGGGGATCGGCTGCTCGTTCGGGGCGACGAAGCTGTTGACGCCGACGACGATCCGCTCGCCCTCGTCGATCTGCTGCTGCAGGCGGAAGGCAGCGTCGGCGATCTCGCGTTGGGGGAAGTTGCGCTTGACGGCCTCGACCATGCCGCCGAGCGCGTCGATCTTCTCGAAGTACTCGAGGCAGCGCTGTTCCATCTCGTCGGTGAGTGCCTCGACGAAGTAGGAGCCGCCGAGCGGGTCGGCGGTGCTCGTGACCCCGGTCTCGTGCGCGATCATCTGCTGCGTGCGCAGCGCGATCGTGACCGCCTCCTCGGTTGGTAGCGCGAGCGCCTCGTCATAGGAGTTGGTGTGCAGCGATTGGGTCCCGCCGAGCACCGCGGCGAGCGCCTCGATTGCGGTCCGCACGATGTTGTTCAGCGGTTGCTGTGCGGTGAGGCTGACGCCTGCGGTCTGCGCGTGGAAGCGCATCTGCAGCGAGCGCGGGTCCTTGGCGCCGAATCTCTCCCGCAGCTCGCGCGCCCAGATCCGCCTTGCGGCGCGGTACTTGGCGATCTCCTCGAAGAAGTCGATCTGCGCGTTGAAGAAGAACGACAGGCGCGGCGCGAACTCGTCGACGTCGAGGCCGCGCGCGACCGCCTGCTCGACGTACGTGAGCCCGTCCTTGAGCGTGAACGCGAGCTCCTGCTGGGCGGTGGAGCCGGCCTCGCGGATGTGATACCCGGATATCGAGATCGGATGCCAGCGCGGCATGTTGCGCGTGCACCACTCGATCATGTCGCCGCACAGGCGCATCGCTGGGTCGATCGGAAAGCACCACTCCTTCTGCGCGATGTACTCCTTTAGAATGTCCGCCTGGATCGTGCCGGAGAGCCGCTCGGCGGCGGCGGGGTGCACGGGGTCGGATTCGGCGGCGACGATGTAGAAGGCGAGCATGATCGCGGCGGGGGCGTTGATCGTCATCGAGACCGACACCTCGCCCAGGTCGATGCCGGAGAACAGCGTCTGCATGTCATCGAGCGTGTCGATCGCGACGCCCTCCCTGCCGACCTCGCCGAGCGAGCGCGGATGGTCGGAGTCGTGGCCCATCAGCGACGGCATATCGAACGCGGTCGAGAGCCCCGTCTGGCCGTGGTCGAGCAGGTAGCGGAAGCGCTCATTGGTCTCCTCGCTCGTCCCGAAGCCGGCGAACTGGCGCATCGTCCAGAGCCTTCCGCGGTACATGGAGGAGTGGATGCCGCGGGTGAACGGATACTCGCCGGGCCTTCCGATCGGATCGTCCGCGGTGCCGATCCCCGCAGGAAGGTCCTCGGGCGTGTACAGCTCGCGCACGGGCTCGTCCGAGAGCGTGGCGAAGGCCGCCTTGCGTGCCTTCGACGAGGGTCTTGCGCTGATTGCCATGGCCGGCGTCAATGCTACTCGCCGGGTTGGTGCTCGGAGGGCGATGCGTGGCGTCGCCGGGCACGCGGTAGTTTGCGTAAGCACTGGTGATGCGCAAGGAGCTCAGCCGGCTGGTGGGCGCAGAGCATGTGCTCGACGTCGCAGCGGACTCGCCTTACAACCGCGACGCGGCGCGCCGGCGGGGACTGGAGGGCCGCGCGGACGCGGTCGTGCTGCCGGCGAGTGCGCAGGAGGTCGCGGCGGTGCTCGCGTGGTGCTACGGGCACGACGTGCCGATCGTCGCCCGGGGCGGCGGCACCGGGCTCGCGGGTGGAGCGCTCGCGAGTCACGGCGGCGTGGTGTGCTCGCTCGAGCGGCTGCGAGCTGTGCGCGAGCTCGAGCCGGCGCTGTGGCGGATCCTTCCGGAGGCGGGTGTGAGCACGCGACACGTGCAGCGCCTGGCGCGCGAGAACGGCCTGTTCTTCGCACCCGATCCGGGCGCTGCGGAGCAGTCGCAGATTGGCGGCAACGTGGCGACGAACGCGGGCGGCCCGCACGCGTTGAAGTACGGCGTGACGGGCTCGTGGGTGTCGGGAATCGAGGCGGTGCTCGCGCCAGGGGAGCTCGTGCAGCTGGGCGGATGGGCGGGCAAGGACGTGGCGGGCTATGACCTGAAGAGCCTGCTGATCGGCTCGGAGGGCACGCTCGGGGTGATCACGGCGGTGAAGCTGCGGCTGCTGCCGGCTCCCGAGGCAGCGATCGCGTTGGTGCTGTTCCTACGCGACCTGGCCGAGGGATGCGCTGCGATCGCGGCGGTGTTCGCTGCGGGCCTGCGCCCGTCGGTCCTCGACTTCATCGACGGCGAGACGCTCGCGATCGTGGCCCGGGCGTATCCCGCGGCGAGCATGCGCTCGCGCAGCGCGGACACGGGCGTGCCGGCGGCGGCTGGATTCGCGTTGATCGCGGAGCTCGACGGCACCCGCGCTGAGGCGCAAGCGCAGTGCGAGGCGCTGATGGAGCTGCTTGGCGACGCGGCGGTCGACGTACACGAACCGCTGGATGCGCAGGCGCTGTGGCGATGGCGCGACGGCTTCAATCCGGCTGTCACCGCTGTTCGTGGCGGGAAGGTGAGCGAGGACGTGGTGTTCCCGTTCGAGCGGCTGCAGGAGGGCCTCGAGCGCTTCGCTGAGATCGCGGCGCGCCACGGCATGCGCTCGTGCGCGTGGGGGCACGGCGGCGAGGGCAACGCGCATGCGACGGTGCTCGTGGACCCGGAGAGCGGGGAGGAGCTCGACGCGGCGCAGCAGATCGGCGAGGAGCTGTTCGCGCTGGTCGTCGCGCTCGGCGGCTCGATCGCGGGGGAGCATGGCGTTGGCTCGATCAAGAGCGGGCTGCTTCAGGACCAGTGGGACCCACGCGCGGTCGAGCTGCACGAGCAGATCAAGCGTGCGTTTGACCCGAAGGGCCTGCTCAATCCGGGGACGAAGCTTGCACGCTACGCTGCGGGCCCGCCGACCAGCTCTGCAGAGATACGAAAGGACTCAAGCGATGGCGCACGTCGATGAGCTCGAGCTCGCCTCGTTCGACCACACCGACCAGTCGGTGCGCGGCGAGGCCTTTCACCGCGCGATGGCAGAGCTGCGCGAGCAGGGCTGGCTCGCGCAGGGACCGTTCGGCTACATAGCGCTCGACCGCGAGTCTGCGGAGTTCTTCCTGCGCACGCGCTCGGCGATCTTCCCTGGGATGCAGATCGCGGAGATCTTCGGCGTGAGCGACGGTGCGCTGTATGAGCAGATGAAGCGCAACGTGTTGCATGTGAACGGTGCGGACCACACGCGCCTGCGCAGCCTCGTGAACCCTGCGCTCTCACCGCGCGCGGTGGAGCGCTACAGGCCCGAGATGAGAGGCTTCCTCGAAGAGCTGCTCGAGCAGGCGGTCGCGAGCTCCGCGGAAGCAGACGACGCGCGCGTGCGCTGTGAGTTCGTCGAGGCGTTCGCGAAGCCGTATCCGTCGCTGGTGATCGCGGCGGTGATGGGCGCGCCGCTCGAGGATGCACCGAAGCTTCACCATTGGTCGAACTGGATCCAGAAGCAGTTCGACGCTGGCAGCATGGCGAGTGAGCGAGATGAGATCGAGCGGGCTGTCGCGGAGTTCTACGAGTACGCGGAGCAGCTCTTGCGTGCGCGCCGTCGCAACCCGGGTGACGATCTCATCTCGAAGCTGATCGCGGCAGAGGAGCAGGGCGATCGACTCTCGGACGTGGAGTGCATCAATCTCGTGTTCAACGTGCTCGTGGGCGGGGTGGACACGAGCCAGAGCCAGCTTGCGCACGCGATCAGGCTGCTGGCGGAACACCCGGATCAATGGCACGCGCTCAAGCAGGATCCGACGCTCGCCGAGCGTGCGGTGGAGGAGGCGCTTCGCTACGAGCCGATAACGCCGTTTACCGCACGCATCCTCACCGAGGAGATCTCCTACCGGGACGTGACGTTTCCGGAGGGGACGATCATGATGGTGTGCGCGTTCACGGGCAACCGCGACCTCGCGCAGGACGAGGTCGGAGATCAGGGCGCGGACGCGTTTGACATCACCGCGGACCGCGGCCGCGCGCGCGCGTTGACGTTCGGCGCGGGTGTGCACTACTGCCTCGGCGCGAATCTCGCGAAGCTCGAGCTGCAGGAGGGCCTCGCGTTCCTGGCCGAGCGCATGAACGATCTCAGGCTCGACGCGGAGCCGGAGTACGGGACCATCTCCGGCATCTACGGACTGGAGCGGCTGCCGATCAGCTTCTCGCTGTAGCGCGCGCGCCGGCATGCACGCGCTTGCGTCGCGGGAGGTCGCGCTCGGCGCCGTGACCTGCGACCCGACGCAGTCCGAGGGGAGAAACCCCGAAATGAGGTAGGGCGCTGTGCTCACCGCGTGTCGATACCTGCTCGGCGGAGGCGCCCACCGCTCACTTTGGGAGGGGGGTCACGGAAGGCCGACGCACGACAAGGGAACCGATGCCAACTCGAATCCTCAGAAGCACAATCCTCGTGCTCGGCGCGCTGCTGATGCTCGCAAGCGCCGCGAATGCGGGGAAATACCACGTCTATAGCTGCCGTACCCCGGCCGGCGCGAGTGCTCCGGCGGATGGGTGGAGCGGGACTAAGGAAGGCACGCGCACTTACAAGGCAAATACTTGCCAGACGGGCGGGGCTCTGGTCGCGGCGCTTGAAGATCAGACGATCCACACAGCGAATGCCGACATCGCGACATGGGCGTTCGGCGTACCTATGGGTGAGCAGATGGTCGGAGCAACGCTGTGGCGCGCCGGAGGCGCTTACGGGCCTGGCACCGTTAACGCAATATATGGATTGTGGTTCGCAGGACCCGAACATGTCGACAATCCCGCGAACGCATTTGGTCAATGCTTCGGCACATCGACATGGTGTCTCTCCGGCGTCGAGAATCCGGTCCAGGCTTTTTCTGCCGAAAATCGCTTAGCGGTCGCAGCCCAACACTGGGGCGCCCATCTTTACCTGAGTGCATCGTGTTCTGGTGAATCGGGATTCACGTGCCCGGCAGCTACCGGCGACGCAAACAACTACGCCGCCGTCGTCTACCTCTACGCCGCCGACATCACCCTCGAACAGACGGCTGGCCCGAGCATCGGGCCCGTCAGCGGCGAACTTGCGAGCGCTCCGTCGGTCGGCGGGACCAGCGACATAGTCCTCAGCGCGAGCGATCCCGGATCGGGGGTATACGAGGCGGTGTTCAGCGCCGACGGAAATGTCGTGCAGAGCACGGTGCTCAACGACAACGGAGGTAAATGTAGGAACGTAGGTGAAACGTCCGACGGCCTGCCGGCCTTCCTCTACACCCAGCCGTGCATCGGAGCGTTGAGCGCGACCAGCGTGGGATTCGACACCACGAGGCTGGCCAACGGAGCCCACCACCTGATCGTCAACGTGCTCGATGCTGCAGGGAACGCCTCGACTGCGCTTGATCGGACGGTGACGGTCTCGAACCCCTCGCCGCTTGCCGCCGGCTCTGGAGCTCTCACCACTGCAGTTCCCGGCCTTGGAGCGGTCAATGGCGTGAACGCCTCCGCGCAGGCGACGCTCACGGTTGCGTGGAAGGGCACGAAGGGTCCGCGCTTGGTCTGTCGCTATGGCCACGTCGCGACGATCGAAGGCCGGCTGAACGGTCCCGGCGGCTTGCCGATCATGGGCGCGCAGGTGGAAGTGCTCGCCATGCCCGCGTACAGCGGCGCGAAGGCGCTGGCGATGACCGCGGTGAAAACCGACGCGGCCGGTCGCTTCAGCTTGCGCCTTCCGAGCGCGGTCTCCTCTCGCACCCTGCGGTTCGCGTATCGGACGCACGTCGGCGACGCGATTGCAGCCGCCACGCGTTCCCTGACGCTGGCTGTACGCGCCGGCGTTTCGATGAAGATCTCCCCGCACACCGCGAGCGTGGGACACAGGATCACGTTCAGCGGTCGCCTGCTCGGCATGCCGATCCCGCGGGGCGGCAAGCAGCTTGTGCTCGAGGCGCGCTCCGGCGGAGGCTCCTGGATCCAGTTCCACGTGATTCGCACGGACTCGCATGGGCGCCTGCGTGCGACCTACCGCTTCCGGCTCCCCGGGCCCGCGGTCTACCAGTTCCGTGTGCACTCGGAAGTCGAGGCCGACTACCCCTACGCGTCCGGCGACTCCAACACCGTGACCGTGCACGAGCGCTGAGCTCACCTCCGCCGCAAAGCGTCCAATAACCTGCTTGCGGTGACGAGCATCGACCCGGCGTTCTGGCATGAGCGACGCGTGCTGCTCACGGGACACACCGGCTTCAAGGGTGCATGGCTCGCGTTATGGCTGCAGATGCTCGGCGCGCGCGTGACCGGCTTCTCAGCCGGCGCTCCAACTCAGCCATCGTTGTACGAGCTGGCTCACGTAGAGGACGGGATGCAGAGCATCACCGGCGACATCCGCGACCCGCACGAGGTTGCCGCGGCCGTCGCGGACGCAGCACCGGAGATCGTCATCCACATGGCGGCGCAGGCGCTCGTGCGTCGCTCCCTCGCGGCGCCGCGCGAGACGTTCGAGACGAACGTGCTGGGCACGGTCAACGTGCTCGACGCGGTGCGCACCGTCGGAGCGGATGTTCGCGCGATCGTGAACGTGACCTCCGACAAGTGCTACGAGCAGCGTGAGGGCGAGCACGCCTACCGGGAGGACGATCCGCTCGGCGGTCGCGATCCCTACTCGAGCTCCAAGGCCTGCGCCGAGCTCGTCACAGCAGCGTTCCAGCGATCGTTCTTCTCAGCGTCCGCCGGACCGCGGCTCGCGTCAGCGCGCGCCGGCAACGCCATCGGCGGCGGCGACTGGGCGCAGGACCGGCTGCTTCCCGACATCATGCGCGCCGCGCTCGCAGAGGAGGAGGTTCGCGTTCGCAACCCCCGATCGATCCGGCCGTGGCAGCACGTCATCAATCCGCTCAGCGGCTATCTGCTCCTGGCGCAGGCGCTGTGGGACTCAGCGGAGCACGCGCGAGCATGGAACTTCGGACCCGCCGAGGAGGACGCCCAGCCGGTGAGTTGGATCGTGGAGCGCGTCGCCGAACTATGGCCGCGCGAGCTGCGCTGGACGCTCGACGATGCGCAGCATCACGAGGAGGCGCGCTGGCTGAAGCTCGACTCCTCGCTGGCGCGCGAGCGCTTGGGCTGGCGCCCGCTGCTCGGGCTTGCGGGCGCGATCGAGGCGACGGTCGAGTGGTATCGGCGGCTGTCCGAGGGCGCGGAGATGCGCGCCGTCACCGTCGCGCAGATCGAGACCCTGCACGCAGCGCAATCGTCAACGTGATCGCCGCCAACGCGATCAACGCTTGCGTTCGCTGCCGAGCGACAGCTGCGCCAGCGACGCGCCGCCGTCCACCGCGATCGCCTGGCCGCTGATCTGCGCAGCCTCGCCACCGGCGAGGAACGCCACCGCCGCGGCGATCTCCTGCGGCTCGACCATCCTTCCCGTGGGCGCCATGCGCAGCGCCCGCTCGCGAACCTCCGCGGGCATCGCAAGCACCTGCTCGGTCGCGACAAGGCCAGGCAGCACCGCGTTGACCGTAATCCCGTGGGCCGCGTTCTCGCTCGCGAGCGTGCGCACCATCCCCAGCTGTCCCGCCTTCGACGCCGCATACGCGACCTGTCCCGGCAGTCCGCCCAGCGCCGCGATGCTCGAGATCACGATCACCCGGCCGTTGCTGCGTTCCCGCATCCCGCCGATGCACGCCTGCACCGTGCGGAAGGCGCCGGTCAGATTCACGTCGATGTCGCGCCGCCACTGCTCCTCGGTCATCCGATGCGCGGGCGCGATCGTCGTCGTGATTGCAGCGTTGGCCACGCACACGTCGACATCGTCGAGCGCCGGGAACGGGTCGCGCGCCACGTCCATGCACAAGTCGCATCCCTGACGCAGGTCGAGCGTCAGCACCTCGTAGCCCTCCGCGGCGAGCCGATCAGCGATCGCCGCGCCGATGCCACGAGCGGCACCCGTGACGAGCGCCCTCCCGGTCTCGGTCACAATGTGGCTCCGATCAGCATCGAAGGAGGGAACGATGACAGACCGCTGGTTTTCCGAGGAGGAGCTCGAGCGGCTCTCGCGCCCGACGATGGACCGTGCCATCGAGGCGCTGGACGCCGGCGAGCTCGAGAACGCGAGGCGCCTGTGCGCAGAGATGAAGCACGAGTGGCAGATGCTGCACGACCTGATGGCCTCGGGCGTGCTCGACCTCGTCTCGTTCATCCAGCAGCGGCTCGGCGACGAGGGCGTCGCGGAAGCATGGACCGAGAGCATGGGCCGTGGATGGCGCCGCCATCACGACGCGATCGTTGCCCTTCCGCGCCGCGACCTGGTGGGTCTGCTCGCGGCCACCTGGCGCGCGCACTCATGCTCGGGGGTCGGTCCTAACCCGGGAAGCTTCACCGTCAGCGAGGACGAGGAGAAGGTGACCTTCACGATGAACCCCTGCGGCTCCGGCCAGCGCCTGGTGCGAAACGGCGCCTATGAGGGGTTGCCCGATGGCGGTGGCACGCGCGAGGCCCACGACTGGTCATTCGGTCGCAAGGGCTTTCCCCTCTACTGCACGCACTGCAGCTTCATGAACGAGTCGATGCCGATCCAGTGGTCGGGATACCCCCTGTACCCGTCAGAGCCACCGGAGGACTACGCCAAAGACCCATGCACGTGGCACTGGTACAAGGATCCCGACGCGATCCCCGAGCGCCATTGGAGCCGCTACGGGGCGGTCAAGCCCGGGAGCGAAGCGGTCGAGCCCGGGAGCGCGCCGCGCTGACGTAGCCGCTCAGCCGCGCCCTGAGAGGACGTCTACGAGTCGCCCCAGGCGTGAGGGACGTCCGCTGCGGCGCTCGATCCGATCAGCTGCGCGATACAGCGAGTACACGCCACGGATCGCTCCCCAGCGCAGCGGCTCCGGCTCCCACCGCCGCGGCCGGCGGCCCACCCACGCGAGCTCCGTGAGATCGCTGCGCTCGCCGAGCACGAGATCGCGCAGGGTGCGCCCTGCGAGGTTCGCCGCGGCGAGGCCCTCGCCGACGTAGCCGCCGGCCCACGCAAGGCCCGTGGCGGGATCTGAGTCAACCGAGACGCACCAGTCGCGCGGGACGCCGAGCACGCCCGACCACGCGTGATCGAGCTCGGCCGCGCCGGCGGCCGGGAACATCGCGACGAGCTTGGCGCGCAGGCTCTCGATCGTCGAGCGCGCAGTGTCTCCGCTGCCGTCTGTGCGCGAGCCGAAGCGATAGGGCACCCCGCGGCCGCCGATCGCGATGCGCCCGTCCGCGGTTCGCTGCAGGTACGCGAACACGTGCGCGTAGTCGCCGAGCACCTCACAGCCCTGCCAGCCGATCTCCTCCCACACCGCTTCGGAGAGCGGCTCGGTGATGATCATCGAGCTGTTCATCGGCACCAGCGCGCGCTCGAGCCCGCGCAGCGACGCGGTGTAGCCCTCGGTCGCACGGATCACCCAGCGCGCATCCACCGTCCCCGCCCGCGTGAGCGCAGCGTGTGGGCGGATCTCGCTCACGCGTGTGCCCTCAAAGATCCTCACGCCGAGCCGCTCCACCGCACCCGCGAGGCCGCCGAGCAGCTTCGCGGGATGCACGCGTGCGACATGCGGTGAGAACGTCCCACCACGCGCGCCAACGATCCGCACCCGCTCAGCGAGCTCCTGCTGCCCGAGCTCGTACAGGTCGCGCTCGCCGAGCCCGCGTTCGCGTGAGGCTCGCAGCTGACCGCGCAGGCGCGCGAGCTGCGCACCGTCGAGCGCCACGCCGAGCTGCCCGCCCTTGATGAAATCCGCGTCGATCCGCTCCTCTGCAAGGACCCTCGCGAGCTCATCCACCGTGTCGAGCATCGCCCGCTGCAACGCCGCATAGCCCTCGCGCCGGCCGCCCCGCTCGTATACGCGCGGCGATCCCGAGAAGAAGCCGGAGACCCAGCCGCCGTTTCGCCCCGAGGCTCCGAAGCCCGCGAACTCGCGCTCGAGCACGACGATCTCGAGCGACGGATCCGCGCGCTTGAGGTAGTACGCGGCCCACAGTCCCGTGTATCCGCCACCGACGATCGCCACATCGGCCTGCATCGGCCCAGGCAGCGGCGGCCGCGGCGCAGGCGGGCCGCCCAGCGATCGCCACCAGAAGCCGAGCTCGCCCGTGCGCATCCGCCGAGGCTATTACGCGACGCGACGCCCGCGGCCCATCCGTCGCGGCTGGTCCGCGATGCAATACTGCGCGGGTGTTCAGGCCGCGTGGGCGTCGGGGAGGCTGAGCGGCGTGGCCGAGCGCCGCTTCCCGTCCCCTCGCAGCGTCGCCACACGCGCCCTCGAACGGACCGCCATTGCGTGGTTTCACCGCTTCTACTACCGCGCAATGGATACGACCTGGGAAAACACTCGCTGGCTCGGTCACCGGCTCCAGAAGTTCCCCGGCGATGCGTGGATCTATCAGGAGCTACTCACCGAGCTGCGCCCCGACTGGATCGTCGAGACCGGCACCAACTACGGCGGCAGCGCCTACTTCCTCGCCTCCATCTGCGACCTGCTCGGGCACGGGCAGATCGTCACGATCGACCTCGACGCAAAGCCGGAGACGCCCGAGCACGAACGCGTCACCTATGTCGCCGGCTCCTCAACAGCACCCGAGATCCTCGATCATGCGCGGAGCTTGACGGCCGGCGCAGAGACCGTGCTCGTGATCCTCGATTCAGATCACAGCTACGAGCACGTCGCTGACGAGCTGCGCGCCTACAGCGAGCTCGTCACGCCCGGCAGCTATCTGATCGTCGAGGACACGAACATCGCCGGACATCCCGTCCTACGCGGGCTCCAGCGCGGGCCATATGAGGCGGTCCACGATTTCCTCGCCGGCGACTCCCGCTTCGAGATCGACCGCTCGCGCGAAAAGTTCATGATGACGTTCAATCCGTGTGGCTATCTCAGGCGCGTCCGCGAGTGAACAGCGTCTCGGCGCTCATCCCCAGTGGCGTGCTGCGCAGCATCGACCGTGTGCGGACACGGCGGTTCCTGGCCACAGTTGGCCCGCCGACGGTCGAGTACGTGCGCCGCAGCGGGCTTGCGGTCCGCGGCGGCCCGTTTGCCGGGATGCGCTACATCGAGGGTCTCGAACGCAGCTCGGGCGATCTCGTGGCGAAGCTCGCGGGCACATATGAGCGCGAGCTGCACCGCGTGTTCTCCGAGTGGATCGACGCGGAGCACCCGCACGTCGTCGACGTCGGCTGCGCCGAGGGCTATTACGCGGTTGGCTTCGCGCACGCGATGTCGCAGACGACCGTGCACGCCTATGACATCGACGCGGTCGCGCGCGCGCGATGCGCAGAGCTTGCGCAGCTGAACGGCGTCGCCGATCGGGTTCGGATCCTCGGCGCATGCGAGCCGAGCGCGCTCAACGCCTTTCCCGAGCAGGGGGTCGCGCTGCTGTGTGACTGCGAGGGCTACGAGCGGATCCTGCTCGACCCGGTCGCAGCGCCGCGGCTCGCCGGCTGGCCGCTGCTGGTGGAGCTCCACGACTTCATCGACGCATCGATCACCGAGACAATCCGCCGGCGCTTTCAAGCAAGCCACGAGATCGAGATCATCGAGGGCGAGGGCCGCGAGCAGGACGCTCAGCTTCCGGAGCTCGCGTTCATGAGCTCGCGAGCACGCGCCGCCGTGCTCGGCGAGCACCGTCCCGGCCCGATGCGCTGGGCCCACATGCGCCCGCGATGACGTCGGTCGATCTGTGCGTCAACTGCTATGAGCGCACCTACCCGCATGTGCTCGTGCCAGGGTTCTTCACGCGGCTCGCCGCCGAGCATGCGCGCCGGTTCGCGCGCCGGACGGTGATCGTCAACAACGTCGAGGATCGAGCCGATGTCGAGCAGCGCGCCCGGCGACTGCACGAGGAAGGCGAGCTCGACAGCTGGTTCTTCGTCGAGGATCACATCGATCACGCGCTCGAGCGCACCGGGCTGAGCCGCGCCGACATCGCTCGTGCTCCGTATTTCACCGACTGGGGGCTCGTCCTCGTCACGGTTCCCGGGCCCGACTGGCTCGTCCACTGCGACCCCGAGGTCCGCATGCTGCAGCCACACGACTGGGTGACCCCTTCGATCGAGCTCATGAACGAGGATCGCCGCGTGATCGTGGCCAACCCCTGCTGGTATGCGCCGACGCCCCAGCACGACACGCTCGCGCGTACGACGCTCGAACGCTCAGGCGATTTCGCGCTTGGCCTCGGCTTCAGCGACCAGCTGTTCCTGTGCCGCCGCTCGGAGCTCGCGGCTCCCATATACACCCAGCGCTGCCTGGCCACGCGCCGCTACCCGATGGCCAACGTGTCGCGATCCTTCGAGGCTCGCGTCGACGCCTGGATGAGACACCACGGGCGTCTGCGCGCCAACTATCTCGGCGCGACCTACGCGCACCCCGATGAGATCGGCGGCGCCTACCCCGCTCGCCGCCCGCGCGAGAAGATGCTCTCGCTGATCAACAGCGCGCTGATCGACGCGGTGCGCCGCTCACCGGTCAAGCGCAGCTGCTGTCGCGCGCTGTAGGCGCGCTCACTCGCGATCCGCGCGGAACGGGCTGCGCAGCGAAGACGAGCGGAACGCCGCGTTCTCGGGGGCGTGCTCGCCCGCCGGCCAGCGCCCGAGCACGTAGATGTCATGCGGCATCCGTGTCTGCGCCGCGATCAGCTCGAGGCCGGCGTGATCGAGCAGCGACAGAAGGCTCGGCGTGGTGAAGGTGTGGTGGTGAAGCAGTCTGGTGCTCGCGTTGCTGCGCCGTCGCTGCGCCCACTCCTCGAAGTCCCCCGCCTCGGCGTCGCGACTGCGGTCGTGGTGCTCGAGCGTTTCCTCGAGATGCGTCAGATCGTCCTCCGCGACGTCCGCTTCGAAGTCCTCGATCATGTGGCTCAGCGGCGTGAGCGCGCGCCGATGGTCGAACGTTCCCGACATGTGCGGCGCCACCATCAACAGGTACCCCTGCGGCCGGGTCACGCGCCGCCACGCCGCGAGCGCGCGCAGCGGGTTGGCGAGGTGCTCGATCACGTGCGAGCACAGGACGACGTCGTAGGCGCCGCTCTGTAGGGGCGCAAGATCGACGCCATCGATCAGATGCAGCTCGCCGCTGCGCTCGCCCTGCGGGCGGTATCCCTGCGCATCGTCGAGGCTGTGCCAGCTCGTCGAGGCCGCCCACTGCACCCCGTCCAGGCTCGCAAGCGACCGGTAGACCGGCAGGAGCCCGCCCTCGCCGAAGACCGCGCTCGGCCCACCGACCTCGAGGCCGTGAGCGCCGCGCAGTTCGCGCACGAACACGTCGGGCAGGGGGCGCCGGTAGTGGCCGGCTGCGCGCCAGCGAAGTTCGGTGAGCTTCTCCGTCAGCCCCATGCGCTCGCCAGCCTAGCCGCAGCCCTGGGCTAGCCTGTGGCGCGTGAGCGGCTGCTTGATCTGCGGCGGGCCTGTCCGCGCGTGCGCGCTGTTCGCTCCAGAGCCGTTTCTGGAATGTGGGAGCTGTCAGTTCGTCTTCCGCCCCGATCTCAACGACGACGCGCTCAGGCGGGTCTATGCCGAGGGGGGCTACGAGGACGTCCGCGGCACCCAGTACCTGGCCGAGCTGAGCGCGCGGCGCCGTGACGCGCGCGTGCGCCTGCGCTACATGCGGCCATGGACGCAGCGCGGCCGCCTGCTCGACGTCGGCGCCGCCGGCGGCGCGTTCGTCGCAGAAGCGCTCGCACACGGCTTCGACGCTTCGGGGATCGAGCCGGTGCCGAGCTTCGCCCGCGCGGCGCGCGAGCAACTCGGCCTCGACGTCCGCGACGGAGGCCTGCAGGACCTCGACATCGGCGAGCGCGCATATGAGGTGATCACCCTGTGGCATGTGCTCGAGCATCTACCCGACCCGGTCAGTCAGCTGCGACGGCTCACCGACGCGCTGGTCCCCGGCGGCACGATCGCGGTGGAGGTTCCGAACGCCGCGAGCGCCGTCGCCGTCCACATGGGCTCGCGATGGCCCTCGCTCGAGCCGAGCGTTCACGTCAACCAGTTCGCGCCGCGGAGCCTCGCCGCCGCGATCGAGCGTGCTGGGCTCGAGCTGCGCGACATGCGCACCACCGCGATCACGCCCTACCTGCCGGCGCGCGCGCGGCTCTCGCCTCCTCATATCGCCGGACGCGCGAAGGCGGCGCTGTGGCTCGGAGATCCGCGAGCCGAGCACCCGAGCGGCCACGAGCTCCTGCGCGCGGTCGCGATCCGCGCTTGAGCTAAAGCGAGCTCAGCGGCGCAGCAGCTCGTCGCGCGCCATCAGCGCCATGCGCACCTTCAGCGAGTAGCCGGGGTAGTGGCGGATGCGCGGTTTGCTCGAGGGCGCATCCGGGATCGAGTTCCACCGCGGCGAGATGAACCTCGTGTGCTCCGCGAGCAGGCGGCTGGGCGGCCCCGGCGCGACCGGATCGAGGCCGTAGCCGAGCAGCCGGCAGATCGCCGCGTTCTCCCACCAGCGATGGTTGATGAGATCCTCCTGCGCGTAGACATCGTCGAGGAAGCCGATCGTCTCTGAGCCTCCGCGCAGCAGCATCACGCCCGAGTTCGGCATGCGCCCCTCCTTGGTCCGGTGCTCGACCATGTAGAGAAAGCGCCCATCCTCGAGCTCATCCGCGATGTCGTGCGAGGGGTCGACGATCACGAGGTCCGCATCGAGCCACAGCAGGACGTCGTGGGTCTGTGCCAGTCGCCTGAGGGCGAGCACCTTCGACCACGGCGCGGGCCGCTCGCGGTCCAGCAGCTCGGTGTGCAGGTCCAGCTCGTATCCATGTCGCGCCGCGTAGCGGCGAAAAGAGCGCGACGCCAGTCGCAGCAGCCGCGACTGGGGGCCTGCTCCGAGTGAGACGATCGCCTTCCTCACGCAGCGATGACAGCGTCGGCAGGCGTGTGCGCAACCGGATGTGAGCCCCACTTCTCCAGGAAGTGGCGACGGTTGCGGCGATGAATCGAGCGCCAGGTCTCCGAGCGCCCGTTCCAGTGCGCCCGTGCCCACGGCGGCTGGCGGCGCGAGACGCCCCACTCGTGACGTGCGTCCACGCCCGCGAGTGCATAGCAGCGGCCCCCCGACGCGCGCACCGCGGTGCAGAAGTCGACCTCCTCGAAGGACGCCGGAGCGTAGAACTCGTCAAAGCCCCCCAGCTGCTGCCAGCTCTGGCGCCGGCACGCGAACAGAAACCCCGATACGACCTCGCATGCGACCATCTCGCCGTCGGCGAGCTCCGCGGGCCTGACCCATGAGCGGTGCCTGGCGGTCGCGATGTCCCAGCGCGAGCCGACAGGGCCGACGACGCCCGCGTCGGGGTGGCTGCGCAGTGCCTCGGCAAGGCGCGCGAGCGACCCCGCGCCGAGTTGCACATCGTCGTTGCAGAACACGAGCACGTCGCCGCCGGCGGCTCCCGCCGCGGCATTCCATGCGGGCGCGACGCCGCGGTTCACTGCGAGATCGACCGTGCGCACGTCCTCGCCGACGCCCGCCGCGCTCGCGTCGATCCCGTTGAGCGCCACCACGAGCTCACCATGCTGACCCTCGAGCGCTGCGCGCAGATCCGCTGCCAGGCCCGCGACGTTCGGCGCGGGATGCGCGCGGTAGACGGCGGTGCAAACCGAGATCATCGCCGCCAGGGTAGAGCGTCGATCAGCTCCGACGGGATCGCGCGCAGCCTCCACAACAAGCCGAAGTAGAGCGCGCTCGCGACCAGCACGGCTACGATCGCGTTGATCTGAAGCAGCGCCGCGCCGGCGCCGAGGGCGAGCCCGATGGCGAGAACATAGCGTCCCAGGAAAGCCCGAACCGGCACGATCGCGCGACGATGCAGCAGCACGATGTAGGACGCCGCGAGCGAGACCTCCAAGGCCACCGTGGTGATCGCGGCTCCCCGAGCATGCAGCTCCGGGATCAGGATCGCGCTGAGCACCACAGCGAGCGCGAGAGCGCCTGCATTGGCTAGTACGAGCTGGCGGTACATGCGCAGCGACAGGAGCACGAAGCCCCACGACGCGACCAGGTAGGTGGCGATCACGCCCGCTCCCATGATGCGCAGGACCGCGACCGACGGGTTCCCCTTCGCGCCGGCGATGATCGCGATGCCGAGCTTTGCGCCGACGATGATGATCAGCGCGACCCAGCCCCCCGCGATCAGAGCTCCCTCGAAGACCCTGCCCGCCACATAGCGCAGGCGCGCGTGATCGCTCGCCGCCGCCACCGCCAGCACCGGCAGTACCGATCCGGCCAGCAGCCACGGGATCCCGTTGACGATTTCGACGATCCGGAACGCGATCGCGTAGTAGCCCGTCTGCGCGCCGGGGTCGAGCAGCGACATCGTGATCATCGCGACCTGGAAGTAGACGGCGCCGAGGGTGGCCGCCAGCGCGTATAGCGCGGTCTCGCGCGCCAGCGCGCGCCATCGGCTCGACTCGTATGCGGCGCGCAGCGGCACCCCCTGGCGAACCAGTGCCGCGGTCACGAGCAGCGCCAGCCCCTGGACCACCACCACGACCAGGTAGAAGCCGGTCAGGCCGCTGCCGGCGATCACCAGCGCGACGAGCAGGACCGTCGTCGTGACGGATCTCAGAAGGTCGATCCCGGCGAGCGCGCTCAGGCGCAAAGTGCCCGAGAGCGCGACCGAGTAGGAGCCCTGGATCGCCGAGAGCAGGTATCCGCCCGCCCCCAGCGCGAGCCCGACGATCAGCACGTGCGGATAGCCGGCGATCACGCCGAAGCCGACCGCAGCGAGCGCCCCGACGCTGCCAAGCGCCAGGCGCATGCCCGTGAGGTTGGCGATCAGCGCGCGGCGCTCGCGATCCTCGCCGACGCTGAACATGCGCACCGCCACGTTGGCAAGCCCACCCTCGGTGAACGCGGTGATGACGAAGATGACGCTTGAGACGGTGAGGTAGCGGCCATAGTTGGCCACGCCGAGGTGTCGCACCACGAGCGGCGCGCTGATCGCCCCGGTGAGCACCCCGGCCAGAGAGCCGGCGACACGCAGGCTGCCTCCGCGGATCACGCGGCCGCCGGCCTCGCCGACCGCGTAGGCGTCGTCGGCGAGCGCTGGCGTGCCCAGGGGGTCGTTCATCACGGTGGAGCGTCCGCCGTGTGCTCGATGCCGCACGCAGCCAGCAGCTCGAGCGCGCGCGCGACCGTCGTGTTCGCGCGCGCCCATTCGAGCGCCCCGGCCTGCAGCGCGCGGTACTCCTCCTCTCCGAGACCGGCTACGCGCGCGAGCAGCTCCTCCACATCGCGGTAGGCGATGCAGTTGCTCTCATCGAGACCGAACGGCGCGCACGTCGCGGGCTTGCGCTCGAGCTCGCGAAAGCACGGCACGGTGGCGCTCGCCGCGATCTCGTAGTGGCGCAGCGCGTCCCAGCCGGCCCGCTTGGTGGTCACGCCGAAGCGCGAGCGCGCAAGGTCCTCTCGGTAGTCGGACTCGCTGGTGAACGCATAGCTCGTCTGTCCGCCGACGCGCCGTGCGAGCTCGGGGTCCACGATGTGCGCAGGAAAGTCCTTGTCCTTGCTCGGCAGCGACGCGAGGATCTTCTCGGCCGGAATCGAGAACGAGATCGGGCGCAGGTGAAGTGTTCGCCCGATCGCCGGCGGCAGCATCAGGTAGGAGGCGAACCAACGCGTGAGCGGCGTTATCTCGCGCTTGAAGTACAGCGCGCGGTTGTGCGCGCGCGGGAGAAACCACCAGCTGCGCACACGCCACCACAGGCCCGCATACGGATAGGGCTCGACCCGGTCCGAGCCGTCGAGCACAGCGGTCGCCACGCCGGCCGCTCGCAGCTGCGGTCCCCATTCGCTCCACAGCCCGAACGTGCGCCAGATGTCGCCGAAGATCACCAGATCGAACTCGCCGTCGAGCGCGCGCGGCAGAAGGTGGTCGCGATCCACGGGAAGGTCGGGGAGGATCCCGTACAGCGTGAAGCCGCGGCCGCGGACGCGCCCGAGCACCCCCGGGCTCGCGCCCTCGTAGAGGAACTCGGCCTTCGGGAAGTCGACGACGTCGTCACCAAGCAGCGTACGCAGGCCGTGAAAGACGCCGTCGCCGAGATAGTCCTCGTGATTGGGGTTGACGAACAGGACGCGCGGCACGATCTCAGTCGCGGCGGCGATAGAGCAGGTCGTAATCGGAGAGCGCGTCGAGGAACTCGTAGCGCGCGGCGAGCGCCGCGTCGATCCCGGGCTGCTGCGCGGCGCGGTCGAGCGCCTCGATCAGCAGGTAGCGAGGGCTGTGGCGCTCGAGCTCGAGCCCGGAGAGGACATCGAGCTCGCGTCCCTCCACATCGAGCACCAGCAGATCGATATCCGCGACGCCTGCGTCGCCGAGCACCGAGGAGAGGGTGCGCGCGGGAACGTCGGTCGAGTATCCGCGGCGGCCCGCGACGGCAAGGCCGCCCGCCGCATGGCTTCCATCCGCGCCGACGGTGGACATCAGATCGCCGAACTGCACCTGCACCGAGTCCTGCGCGAAATCCGGACCGACGAGCGCGCAGCCGGCGACATATGCGCGCGGACGCCGTCGACGACAGAGCGCCGCGAGCTCCGGCACGGCCTCCACCAGCACGCCCGACCAACCGCGGTGGCGTTCGAGGTAGTAGGTGTTCGACTGCGTGTAGCCGTCGTGGGCGCCCGCCTCCACGAAGGTCCCACCCTGCCGGGGCACCAGCTCGGCCAGCGCGCGGTCCATGCCGAACAGCGCCGGGCGCGAGTACCGCTGCGAGCCGAGCGCCTCGAACAGCCGGCATCGGTACCAGGGGCCGCGAAGGTTGTAGAAGAGGCGACGAGCGCGACGCACCACCGTTGCGAGCGGGCTTGCCATGGGCGAGAGTCTCCCAGACGCCCTCCCGGCCGAAGCGCTCATGCCGCCGCGCGCCGCAGGACCTCGAGGACGGTCTCGGCCGTATCTCCCCAGTCGAATCGGCGCGCGCGCTCGCGCGCCGCACGGCCCAGCTCAGTGCGCCGCGCGGGTGAGCTGAGCACGCGCCGCAAGGCAGCGGCGATGCTCGCCGGATCGCGAGGGTCCGCGTACTCGACCGCGTCGCCTCCCACCTCCGGAAGCGATGACACGTTCGACGTCACGACCGCTGCGCCCGCGGCCATCGCCTCGAGCACGGGCAGGCCGAAGCCCTCATAGAGCGAGGGGTAGCAGAACACCGCACAGCGCCTGTAGAGCTCGGCGAGCACCGCATCGGAGACGCGCCCCATCAGCGTCGCGCGATCGCCGAGCGAGCGCAGCTTCGCGATCGTCGCGTCCGCCTGCCAGCCGACGTCGCCCACGACGACGATCGGGTGCTCGCGCTGGAGATCATCGCCCAGCAGCTGATAGGCGGCGACCAGTCCTGGCAGGTTCTTGCGCGGCTCGAGCGTGCCGACCGCGAGCACGAACCCCGGCGGCGGCACATCGCCCGCGATCTCGCCGCCGGGCGGCGTCAGCAGCTGCGGCGCCACGCCGAGCTGCGCGACCGTGACACGTCCGGCGGCGGCCGGGAAGCGCGCCTGAAAGTCACTGGCGGTCGCGCCCGAGATCGCGATGAACGAGCGTGAGCGCCGAACCGTGAGCCCGAGGGTGAGCCGCTCGATCACCGCCGAGCGGCGGTTCGGCCGGTGAGCGCGATCGAAGGCGACCATGTCGTAGATCACCGTGACCGCGGGGATGCGCAGCATCCACGGCGTGAGATAGGAGTTGGAGGAGAGGAACACGTCGCACTCGCCGTTCGCGGCGTGCGCGGCGTGCAGATGCCAGCGGGGATCCGGCGCATCGATCAGGCGCCACTCGAAGCGCTCATCGAGCTGCTGCTCGGAGCGGCTGCGCGCGTAGCAGACGTAGCGCACGTCATCGGCGCGAGCGGACAGCGCGAGCAGTATCTCGCGCACGAACCGCCCTCGCCCGGCGGACACCTCGGCTGCGGCGCGCGCATCGATGCCGATCCTCAGAGGTTTCAGGGCGCGAAGGCTAGCGGGCGCCAACTAGGCTGCGAGGCCTGCACGTCGGCCTCAACCTGCTCTTCCTCGTGCCCGGTGAGACCGGCGGGATGGAGGTCGCCGCGCGCGAGCTGATCCCGGCGCTGCTCGCTGCCGCCCCTTCGGGGACCCGCTTCACGGCGTTTGTCAATCGCGAGGCTGCGGGCAGCGGGGACGAGTTCTGGGGCGAGCGGCTGCCGGTTGTGCGCGTGCCGGTGCACGCGCGCAGCCGCTTGCAGTGGGTGCTCGGGGAGCAGACGCTGTTACCGCGGCTGGCCGCACGCGCAGGGGTTGACCTCGTTCACAGCCTGGCGAGCACCGCTCCGCTGTGGGGCCCGTTCCGCCGGGTCGTGACGATCCACGATCTGATCTATGCCCGCTTCCCGGATGCGCATTCCGGACTTCGCGAGAAGGGCATGAAGGTCCTGGTCCCGGCGGCGGCGCGGCGCTCGGACCGCGTGATTGCCGATTCGCTGAGCACGCGCGATGACCTCGTTGCGCTGCTCGGCCTGAGCGCCGAGCGCATCGATGTGGTGCCGCTCGGCGTTGGCAGCGCCAGGCGCGTGGATCCGCTGGGAGAGCAACAGACGCGCGCGCGCCTTGGATTGGCCGACCGGCGCGTCCTTCTGAGCCTGTCGGCCAAGCGTCCGCACAAGAACCTCGCAGCGCTGATCGGCGCCCTTTCCCGGGTCCCGCCCGATCGTCGCCCGATGCTCGTGCTCCCCGGCTATCCGACCTGGCACGAGGCTGAGCTGCGCGAGCGCGCTCGGGCCGCGAACGTCACGGATGACGTGCGGTTTCTCGGCTGGCTGGCGGAGGAGGAGATCGAGGGGTTGTGGGCGCTCGCGGATGCGTTCGTATTCCCGTCGCTATACGAGGGATTCGGCCTGCCGGTGCTCGAGGCGATGGCGCGCGGGGTTCCGGTCGCTTGCTCGAACGCGTCCTGCCTACCGGAAGTCGCAGGCGAAGCGGCCCTGCTGTTCGACCCCAGTGACGAGCACGCGATCGCGGCCGCGATCGAGCGCTTGCTCGACGACCACGCGGAGGCGGAGCGCCTGGGCGCGGCCGGTCGCGCGCGAGCGCGAACGTTCACGTGGGAGCGTACCGCCGAGCTGACGCTTGCCAGCTACGAGCGGGCGCTCGGGCGCGTGTAGCTCTTAAGGACGACGCGCAGCGATGACTCCAGCGAGAGGGCTCGCGCGTTTTGCGCGAACCACGACGCGGTGCTCTCGCGCAGGGCGACCCCGGCCTCGTTGACGCGGACGATCGCCTCGCCGATCGCGTGCGCGTCGGCAGTGGCTGCGATGAAGCCGTTGACGCCCTCGACGATCAGCTCGGTAGCTGCGTTGTCCTCGCCGGCAACGACCACGCTCGGAGTGCCCCGCGCAGCGGCCTCGACGACGACCATCCCGTAGCCCTCCCGGCGGGAGGGAACGAGCATGCAGAGCGCCCGGCGCATCTCCGCGTCGAGCGTGTCGGCATCAGCGAACCCGGGCGCCGTGACGCTGGCGCCGAGGCCGAGTTCGGCGATCGCGCCGTCAAGCGCCGCGCGCTCAGGGCCGTCACCGAGAAACTGGCCCCGCAACCCGGCGATGCTCCGCTGGGCAACGGCGATCGCTGCGACACCCAGCGGCGCCTGCTTCTCCGGGATCAGCCGTCCGGCGAACAGCACGAGCGGGTCCGCCGGGCGCGGCACGGGCGGCTCGAGCTCCCCGTCATACATCCCGCGCAGCACCGTCACCTCGCCGCGCATGCCCTCCTCGCGTAGGCGCGCGGCGTGAAGCTCCGAGAAGCAGAAGGCCTTTTGGGGCGCGCGCACGCACAGCCTCTGCACCAGCGCGCCGAGGAGCCCTCCGGCGCCGCCGAGGTACTCGCGCCAATAAGACCGGCTCCAGACCTCGAACCAGTCGACGACGAGCTCGAAGCGCGCGAGCGGCCTGAGCAGGGCGGCGGCGAGCAGGGCGAAGTATGGAAAGGAGGCCGTGTGGACGACGTCATAGCGACGTCCATTGCGCAGCAAATGCATGAACACGCCCAGCCCGAAAACCAGTGGCGGCAGGATCCGGCGCCGTCCGCTCGCGGTGTACAGCTTCATGCGCGGGCCCGCGGTAACGACCCGGATGCGCTCGTGCAGGTCGGGCTGCTCACGGCGATGCCATTGACGCAGCGTGACGTAGGTGACCTCGCGTCCTTCCGTGGCCAGGCGCTCGGCGAGGTTGCGATACCAGCGCTCGGCGCCCCCGACGGTGTAGGGGAACAGGCAGTCGTAGACGATGCATACACGCATGTCGCTAGCATCTCATCTGCGGAAGCGCGGACTCGCTCGCGCCACTTTCCGCCCACCGGAGCGTTATAACCGCATAGCTCGCCCCCGCCAGATGGACCTTCGCGCGCGAGCCCCCAGCCGATGAGCACACTCGCACCGATAAGCCCTCCTCGCACAGCCGATGAAGGCGGCTCGGATCTGCCGCTGGTCTCGGTGGTTATCCCGTGCCTGAACGAGGCAGCGAACATCGCGGCGTGCGTGACGGCGGCGCGCGAGGCGATCGCGCGCATGGGCGTGCAGGGCGAGGTCGTCGTCGCGGACAACGACTCCGAGGATGACTCCGCGCGCCTCGCCGAGGACGCAGGCGCACGCGTCGTGATCGAGCGCCGCCGCGGCTACGGCAGCGCCTACCTCGCCGGCTTCGCGGCCTCACGGGGGCGCTACATCGTGATGGCCGACGCCGATCTCACATACGACTTCAACGAGATTCCGCGGTTCGTTGCTGCGCTCGAGGATGGGGCGGAGATGGTGATCGGCGATCGCATGGACAACATCCACCCCGGCGCGATGCCATGGCTTCACCGCTACGTCGGCAATCCGATCCTCACGGGGGTGCTCAACCTCTTCTTCCGCACCGGCATCAGCGACGCGCACTGCGGCATGCGCGCGCTGCGTCGCGAGGTGCTTCCGCGCCTGGACCTGCGCACGACCGGCATGGAGTTCGCCTCTGAGATGGTGATCAGGGCCTCCAAGGTGAAGCTGAAGATCGCCGAGTTCCCGATCGAGTACCACCCTCGCGGGGGAGAGAGCAAGCTCTCGAGCTTCCGCGACGGCTGGCGCCACCTGCGCTTCCTACTCGTCCACAGCCCCAACCACCTGTTCATCACTCCCGGCGCGGTGCTCGCGGGTGTCGGCACGCTGATCGTCGCGTTCGTCGGGAGCGGGATGGACTTCTTCGGGCGAGCGTGGGGCCTGCACGCGCTGATCGGCGGATCGCTGCTGATGATCGTCGGCACACAGGTGCTCGCGCTCGGCCTGTGCGCGCACGCGTACGGCACGTATTTCATGGGCGAGCGCGACCCCTGGTTCGACCGCATGCGCGCGCGCTTTCGCCTCGAGCACGGGCTGCTGCTGGGCGGCGTGTTCGTGCTCGTTGGCCTCATCATCGGAGGGGTGATCGCGGCGACCTGGATCGCCCACGGCCTCGGCTCGCTCTCCGATGAACGCGCGGCGGTCGTTGCCGCGTCGCTGTTGATCGTCGGGATCCAGATCTTCTTCTCCTCGTTCCTGCTCTCGATCCTGGGCCTGCGGCGCAGGTCCTGATCTGATCGCCGGCGCCCTGCTCGCGGCGCGGCGCGGGCTCAGCTCGAGAGCGCTTGGTCTTCGCGCAGCGCGATGTAGAGGGCGCCGAGCACGCACAGAGGCACGCCCAGCGCGCCCAGCAGTGCGATCACCCAGATCAGCCACACCGGTATCAGGTGGTCGGTGAGGTTCGAGGCATGGCCGAAGACGGTGCCGAGGCTCCCGAGCAGCGACCGCGGCCGGCCTTCGAGGAACGTGAGCGCGATGTCACCCACCACCGACGTGCCCGCGACGGTCGTCCCGGAGCGTGAGATCGACCGCGCTTCGACGCTGCCTGCGAGGACGGCCGGTGTGTTCCCGCGGTCGATGAAGCACGCTTCGGCCAGCAGCGAGCGCGGCGGCGGTGTGACCGGCACCGAGACGACCCCGCCCGGATATCCGCCGGCCAGGTGGCCGACGCTCCGATAGCCGGGGGCGCTGAGCACGAGATCGACCGCGGGACCGCCGCGCCGGCTGGGCTTGGCGAGGCTGACCTCGAACTGCGCCGAGCGGCTGCTCGGTTCGACGGCAACGGACGTCATGCATGCCTGCTGGCCGGGTGGGACGGCGAACTGGCTCCTCGCGTTGAGCGCATTCGGCGCCGGGACCTGGGAGGCGAAGGTCTGTTTGCGGGTCAGGAACGGGCCATAGAAGATCAGCGCTCCGACGATCATCACGAGCAGCGCGAGCGCCGCTGCGAGCAGCGCGAACTCGGGCCTGCGCGCGCCACGCGCTCGCCTACGCATAGAACCTCGCCGCCGTGATCCCGATGCCCGCCAGCGACAGAAGCACTCCCAGCGCGAGGATCGCGGCGCCGAGCAGCGGACCGAGGCGGCGTGGAAGCGCACCTGCGGTGAACGCGATCGCCAGCCCGAACAGCGAGACCATCGGCAGCAGGTAGCGCCCGACGATCAGAGGGTCAGATCCGCCGTTGCCAAGCAGGGACCGGTAGGAGACGTAGTGCAGGAAAAAGACGTTGCTCGCCAGCAGCGCCAGCAGCACGACCACGACCGGCCACGCGCTCCACAGCCGGCGCCAGCGAGTCACGACAGCCGTAAACAGGCCCACCAGCCCGAGGGCCGAGAGAACCTGCAGCAGGTCGTAGGTGCGCGCCTTGAACGTCACCTCGAGTGAGCCGAAGGTTCCGTAGAAGCTGTCGATGAAGACCTGTTTGTATCCGTAGGCCGGCCCGATCCGCGCACGCATCGACGTCAGCCGCGGAAGGTAGAACTGATAGATCGATGACAGGAAGCCGCGCAGGCTGAAGCTCGTTCCCGAGTTGAGCTGGCTGATCTGACCGCCGTAGAGCGAGCCGCCCGAACGTCCGAAGGCGAGGTATGCCAGGAAGGCGCCGCCGACCGTCGCCAATGCGGCGGCGCCGCGCTTGAGGGTGTCCCTGAGCGCCGGGCGATAGCTGTACCAGCACGCGGCGAGCGTGACGGCCAGCACGGGCAGCGTGACCAGGCCGCGGCCGTGGGTGAGGATCGCAGCGGCGCTCAGCGCGCTCGCGGTCAGGACCCTGCCCATCGACGGCCCGCGCGTCACGAGTCGCAGCGAAGCCAGCAGGACCGCGGTGGTGAGCGCGACCAGCAGGTTGTCGGCGTTGATCACCGCGCTCATGAACGCGAGCTGCGGCTGGAGCGCGACGGCGCCGGCGGCGAGCAGCGCCTTCCAGCGAACGCGCCCGAAGAGCTCGCGTGCGATCAGCCACGTCATCGCGATCGTCGCGAGGTAGCACAGCGCGTTGAAGAGCCGTAGCACGAACAGCCGCTTGAGCAGGGGCAGCCAGGTCAGCAGCCGGTAGGGGACCGACATCGCCGCGTAGTAGAGAGGGGGGTTCTTGGCGATCGGGTTCGGGCCGGCTCCGTTTTCGCGGCCGGCCTGCGTGTACGTGCGTTCGACAGCGCGCCACGCGTTGAGGTCGGCCTGGCCCCAGGCGGGCCGGGCGTACAGGTCCCCCTGCAGCGAGATCACGTTGAGCGTGACCAGCGCGCCCTCCTCCTCGCTCGAGTAGGCCGTTCCCCCGGTGCTTGCGCTCGGCAGTTCACCGGTCTCGGCGAGGTGCTGGACGTAGGCGAAATGCGTGGCTTCGTCCGGCCCCTGGAACGGGGGGAGCGCGAGATTCCACGCGATCGACTGGATCGCGCCCACGAGCAGCAGCAGAACGAGCGGGCGCGGCGTGCTCCTGATGCGCGCGAGTGTCCGTCGTCGTCTGGAGGGCGCCGTGGACACGCCGGCGAATGATAGGCGCAAGCCTTCTCGCCGCTTCGCGCGTCAAGCCCGCCGGCGGGCGCACTCCGCGACGTTGAAGAAGGCGAGCTTTGCGCTGGCCAGGATCCCGGCGAAGCTCGCCTGGCCGTTGACCGTCACCGCGAGCGTCGCGCTGGGACCGCGTGGCGTCGCGCGCGGGGACAACGGCACGCTGACCGCGGTAGTCGTCAGCGCGCGCAGCGTGCCGCGTTGAACCACACGGCCGCTGCTGACCGTGTACGGCCAGCGGCCGGTGTACCCCGGGGGCGCGATCAACGAGAACGTGGCACACGGTTGGGAGATGCCGGCGAGGGCGCCGCTGAACACGGTTGCGCTCGTCGCGGCTCCTGAGGTCAGGAACCCTTCGACGGAGGTTCCCGACAGGCTCCACAGCGCGCGCGCGGGGCGACTCAGGCGCATCAGCTCGAGCGGAAGGTATGCGCTCTGCGCCAGCACCTTGCCTGCGAGCACGATCCGGTTGGTGCCCTGCAGCGGGACGACCATGTATTCGGGCGGCCTCGCGGGCGTGGCCGTCGCCGGTCCCGCGAACGCGCTCAGCCGTCCGCTGTCGGGTTCGATCGTCATGTGCACCGGCTGCACGCCGAGCGGGAACGGCATCGCGCCGGGAGCTTCGAAGAAGACACCGAGCTCGACAGACGTGTTCCAGTACTGGGTCTCCTCCCATACCGGCGCGTAGAAGGAGCTTTCGCCAAGTGAGACCGCGAGCGCGCCCACACGCGTCCCGTCGGGCACGTGCTCGTCCACCCAGGAGCGTGCGCTCGCCCCGGGGCCGCTGCCGGGCCCGTTCACGTACTTCTGGAGCGCATAGCCGGTCTGCACCGAGCAGCACGCGAGGACCCCGATGCCGAGCAGCGTCGCGGCGGGACGCGCGGTGTGCGCGCGCCGGGCGGCCAGCCACCAGACGAGCGTCACGAGCAGGATCGCTGCCTCGATCAGGCGCGTGGCCGAGAGGTGTACGAGGGGGACGTGCAGACGGCCGAGGTGCAGCAGCAGCACGCGCTGGTAGAAGATTGCGGCCGGATAGGTGAAGAAGTCGTACAGGTTCGCCAGCGCCGGCCAGCTGGCGCTGTCGAGCAGCAGGACGACCGCGAGTGCCCCGAGCAGGACGCCGATGCCCGCCCGCTCGCCGAGCCCCGCCGCGAACATGAGCGCGACCGGGGCAGCTGCGTAGAAGAGGTAGCGTTCGTCGGCGCCCGCTGAGAGCAGCGACAGCAGCATGCATCCGATCCCGAGGGCGCAGACCACCGCCAGCGCATGGCGGCGATCGTCGCGGGGACGCCACAGCGTGCGCAGGACCCACGGCAGGCCGACCGCCAACGCCAGGAAACCGGTTCCGACGGCCACTCGCGAGAGGTAGTAGCGATAGCGTTCGAGAAGCGTCTGCAGCGACCCGACGTGCGGGACGCCGTATTCCCCGGTCAGCGTCCCCACGCTGCTTGGGAGGATGCCGACCCTCTCGGCGAGATACAGCGCGATCGCCGCCGTGGCGAGCACGGTCAGCAGGCGGTGGCGCCCCCACAGCGCCGCGGGCAGCGCACGCAGGCGTGCCAGCGGGCTCGCGCGCGAACGCTCCCGGTCCCACTCGTGCCAGAGCACGGCGAGTGGCAGGAGCGGCGCCAGCGCGAGCATCGCGGTGCGCGAGAGGATCGCGAGCGCGATCGCGAGCAGCGCGAGCAGGTCGTGTCGCAGCGACGGCTGCGTCGCGCTGAGCCACACGCCATACAGCGACCATGCGAAGGCGGGGTACGCCGCGCTCTCGCTGAGGAAGGAGCCGCTCACGACGGCCCATGGCATGACGATCGCGAGTATCGCGGCGAGGTAGGCGGCGCGGCGGCGCAGCCCGGCGCTGCGAGCCAGCAGGAAGACCGGCACCGCGGCGCTCGCGAACAGCAGGCACTGGATCACGCGGTCGACCTCGAACGCGCCCGGCCCGCGCATGAACGCGAACGGCCCCGCGAGCAGCAGCGGGTCCAGGCGCTGAATGCCCCGCACGAAGAATGCGTTGTGCCACAGCGCGCTCGGGAAGTGCGCGGCGACGTAGCGCGCCTGGTGCAGATACAGGCTCTCGTCCTGCTGGAAGCTCGCGACGCGCAGCGCGTAGGCGGAGTAGACCGCCGCTGCGACCGCGACGATCAGCCCGAGGATCAGCGTGTCGGCTCGCGCCGATCGCTGGGGAGGGAGGGGCCTCAGCACGGGCGCCAGATTACCCGTGGTGCTGGGACCGACCCTGAAGCGCGGCTCGCAGCCCGTGCTCGAGCCCGTCGGCGGCGCGCGACCAGGTGCGCTCGGCCATCAGCGCGATCCCCGCCCTCGAGATCTCCGCTCGTCGCCGCGCGTCGTCCAGTAGCGCCTCGATCGCGCTGCACAGCGCAAGCGGCTCGGCGTCGGCGAGCTGCAGCGGCCCGGCGCGGCCGAACGTCGCGAGCATCGCCTCGCTCGCCAGCTCGACGCAGGGCAACCCGCTGGCCATCATCTCGAGCCCGGTGAGGGAGGGATTGGTCAGCGACAGGACCATGCCGACGGTCGCCTGCGCAAACAGCGCGGCAAGCCGTCGATCCTCGAGCACGCCCAGGTCGCGATGCTCGAACGCCGCCGTCGAGCGCACGCTTTCGCCGTACAGCGCGATCTGCACCGTCGGCCGGCGCCTGCGGAGCTCCTCCAGGGCGAGCAGCCCGAGCGGAACCGCGCGCCGCGGGGTCGCCGCTCGTGCATAGAAGACGACCTCCTCCTCGGCTCGCCGCTCATCGCTCGGGCGGTAGACGCGGTGGTCGACGCCGAGATCGAAGTGGCTCGCGCTTGCCCCGTAGCGGGCGCGCAGCTCCTCGGCCAGCCAGCGGCTCGCGGCGATGCAGTGCAGGCCCTGGCGGTAGCTCTGCTGCGCCCACAGCGCTTCCGCAGAGGCGCCGTAGAAGTCCGGCTCGTGATCCTGAACGAGGTAGGCGCGCGCACCTGCGCCCGGGAGAAGCAGCGCGCGTGCGACGGTCTGCCAGCCGGTGGCGAGCACTACGTCCGCTCCCTGCCAGTCCTCGAAGCTGCTGTGCAGCGTCAGATCGCCCGCTCCGAAGAACTCGGCGAAGCTCCGCTGCGTCACGGCCTGCGACTCCGCTGCGTGGCGAGCGTCCGAGTCCTCGAGCCACAGCGATACCGAGTGTCCGCGCGCACGCAGCTCACCCAACAGGTGAGCGATCGTCGCATGGCCGCCGCTCCCGCGCCGAAACGACGGGATCACGGCGGCGACGCTCAATGGCCCTGTCGGGTTCGCGCGCACCGCAACGAGCGGGCTCGGACCACGCCGGGCGAGCTCCAGCAGCGCTTGGGGCACGGTCGCTTGAGGTTCCACGCGCCGCTCTGCCGGTGCGCCCGTGAGCCCGCGCAGGCGCCGCCCAAGCGAGCTGCGGATCCTCACGAGAGCAGCCTGCGCGCGCGCGCGGTCAGCGGACGGAGCGGCCACGCGAGCAGTTTCACGAGCCGGTATCGACGGATGGCGAGCAGCCGACGCACCGGTGCGCTCGCGCGCACCCGCGCGATGCGACGCTCGAAGCGCATCGCCCTGCGCGCGTAGTCCACGCGCTCGCGCAGGTGTCCGTGGTAGATCTCAAGACCGCCGCGCAGGTCAGCGAGCAGACGCTCCGCTGCGGGCGCGGCCGCGGGGGCCGGTCCCTGCGCGATCGCGGTCAGCGCGGCGGCCATGAACTGGCTCGACTGCTCCCATGACGGCCATGCTCGCGCCGTCTCCAGGGCGTTGGTGCGCAGCAGCGCGAGCAGCTCTCGGTCGCGCGCGAGGAGGTCGAGCTGGCGCGCGGTGCCGCGCAGGTCCTCCCAGTCGGTGAGCAGCCCGTTCCAGCCGTGCTCGACGTACTCCTCATGCCCGGTCACCGGTGTCACGATGCACGTTGCGCCACGGTGGAAGCCCTCGAGCGGCGGCCCGAACATGCCCTCGACGCTCGAGAGCTTCAGCACGACGTCGCAGCGCTCGTACGCAGCAGCCATCTCGCGATGGCTGAGCGGTCCCACCACCTCGTCCGCGGCCACCTCGCCTAGCGCCTTGCGCTCGCCGCATACGACCGTGACGTGGTGCGGTTCGCGCATCGCGCTCGCCGCGTTGATCGCGTCGTGCACGTGCTTGAACCACGAGCTCGGCGAGCCCTCGATCAGGACCCGCAGCGGATCGGAGACGTTCACGGGCGCCTGCTCGATTGGTCCGAAGACATTCTTCTCGATGCCGTTGCGCACCACGTAGCACGGCGCATCGGGACGCATGCTCGCAAGCGTGTCGCGGATCCATGACGCCTCGGTGATGAACGCGACCGGCAGATCCAGCGTGAGCGCTGCGCCCAGCCGCTCGGCTTCGTCGTGGCGGTAGAAGCGGTCCTCGAGGCTCTGCACGAAGTACGCGTAGCGCTCCGCGGAGAGCTCGAACAGCGTGAAGGTCGTCTCCCACCAGGTGGCCACGGCGACGTCGTAGCGCTCGGCCAGCGCCTGCTCGCGCGAGCGCACATGCAGGTGCGGCAGGTGCTCATAGCCATGCCAGCTGGGGCCCTCCGGCTCGCGCACGAGCACGAGCGTGATGTCCCAGCCGTCGATCGTGCTGAGCTGGCGCGCGTGTTGCACGACCACCCCCACGCCACCTGAGAGCTGCAGGTCGTTGACGAGGAACGCGACCCTCATGCCGGCGGCTCCGCTCGATCCGCCGGCGCGGGCGCCGTGCCCTCCTGCGAGGGGCCGTCCGGCTGGCGCGAATCCTCGGCGGGAGCCCCCGACAGTGGCCTGCCGAGTTCGCGCTCGAGCTCGTGGATGTAGGTCCGCCAGGCGTCGAATTCGGCGGTCTGCTCGCGCAGCTGCTCTCGCTGCTCGGCGATCGTCGCTTCCTGCGCGCGCATCGCGGCCGCCTGCTCGGCGACCGTGCCCTGCGCGAGCGCCACGTTGCTCTCCCGCTCGCGCTCCCAGCGCCGCTGCGCGCCCATGTCCGTCTGAACCGCCACCGCCGCGCGCTCCAGGTCTTGGTGGCGGGCGCCGAAGGCGGCGATGAAGTGCGTTGGCACCGTCGCGCTGCCACCGACCGCGACCGCGAGCTCGTGGCGCTCGGGCGTCGCCTCCCAGCCGAGCATCGCAGAGCCCGACAGCGCGACCTGGCGCATGAGCGTGTGCTCGGCCGGGAGCAGCTGGCGCAGCTCATCGAAGGCGCCCTCGCTCCACGAGGTCCGATGGTGCGGGTTGCGGATCGACCAGAAGGCGTCGTTGGGAACGCTCAGCACGAACGTGGCCGCGTGCTCGCGTGCCAGCTCGGTCGACCATGCGAGCAGCGCAAGGAAGCTGCTCAGGTGCTCGATCACCTCAAAGCAACTCACAACCGGGCCCTCCCCCAGGGCAACCAGCGCCTCTCCGATCCGCTGCAGATCGGCGGGGTCGGTCAGGTCGGCGGCCAGCATGCCGGCGTCCGGCAGACCCAGCGCCCTCGCCGCCGCTGCGACCGCGTCCTGCTCGATATCGACGAGCACCGCGTGCGCCGGGCGCTCATCTCCCAGCGCGGCGGCCGCCGCGAGCCCGTTGCCGCAGCCCAGATCCGCCCACGGACCGCCGGCGAGGATCAGCGGCGCGGCGACGCGGTAGCGCAGCTCGTGCTCTGACCGTATCGCTGGCGCCGTCTCGTGGGTGATTCGCTCTTGCCAGTCGGACATGCGTGGGGGAACGTCGCCAGGGCCGCCGCTATCGTAGCGGTGCCGATGAGCAGCCAAGCCGCCCGCAGTGCCGCCGCCACGCCCACGCGGCACCTCGGCGAGCAGCTGCGCGTCGCATTCGTGGGCTCGCCGCCATGGCTCGACGGCTGCGCTCCGAGCACCGCGGCACATGGCATGACCCCGCAGCGCTACGCGGTCGCGGGGCAAGCGGACAGCGAGCGCACGCTGGCCGCGATCGGCGAGTTCCAGCCGCACGTGACCGTGATCATCGACCCGCTCTCGGCTCCCGTCGAGCTGCTGCGCGGCGCGCCCGGTGTCACCCTCGGGCTGCTCGTGGGCGGCGCTCGCGAGGCGAAGCGCGCCGAGGGACTGGACGACCTCGACCGGCTGGCCTCCTTCGAGCCCGAACTGACCGGCACGCTCCTCGGGCGCAGCGAGGTGTGGCGGGCGATCCCGCCGCCGGTCAGCGACGCGCTCTTCAGCGACGTCCGTCCTGCGCGCCACCCGCCGCGGGCGATGTCGATCGGGCGCTCGAGCTCCCACCGCGAGGCGATGCTGGTGGCGGCCAAGCACCACCACGATCTGCTGCACGTGATACACGGCGTCAGCGGTGAGCCGCTGCGCGAGCTTCTGTTCGAATGCGACGTCGGCGTGTATGTCGCGCCCGAGCCCGGAGGGGGCTTCGGCCTGCAGGCCGGGATGCACCTCGCTGCGGGTCAGCTTCTGCTCGCCGGGGAGCTCGCGCCCGCACACGGCCTCGAGCGCAACATCGACTACCTGCACGTCGACTCGGCCGACGGGCTCGCGTGGATCCTCGAGCGGCTTGGACGCTTCCCCGACATGCACCGGCGCGTCAGGGTGCGCGGCCGCCTGAAGGCCGAGCAGTACCGAGCCTCGCGCGTGTTCGGCCGCGTGGCGGAAGATCTGCTGGCCGACGTGCGGGCCTTTGGAAGCGCCCGCGCCGGCGCGTAGTGAGGCGCGCCGGCCACCTCCTCGAGGCTGCGCTGAATCGTGTGGACTCGTGGCGCCATCGCGGCGAGCGGCGCGACGCGGAGCTACTCGCGGGGACCGGGCCGCAGCGGCTCCTCGGCGCCGATCGAGTCGCGAGGAGCTTCGAGCGCGAGGCGGTCCTCGGCGCGTTCGGTCACGAGGCCGTCATCGATGGACGCACCTACCCGTACGTGCTGCTACCCGGCAGCGGCTCGACCCTGTGCATCCATTACTCGGCGTTCTTCGGCGAGTGGGGCGATCGCCGGCAGTACCGCGCGCAGTTCCAGGGTTGGTTTCATCGCCTGAGGATGTTCTGGCCGTTGGCCGAGCATCACTTCCTGTTCCTGTGCGACACCTTCGGCGCCGACGCGAACGGCACGTATTACAAGGGGGAGAACGGCGACTTCTTCGTCGAGCGCGCGATCGATGAGATCCAGCGCAGGGTCGCCGAGCAGCTCGGGGTCGACACGTCCCACACCGTTACGCTCGGCTCCTCGATGGGGGCGACGGCGGCGCTGCGCTTCGCGCTTCGCCACGGCTACGCCGGGGCCGTCGCCGTCAGCCCGCACATCGATCTCGACATCTCGGCCCTGCGCCAGGGGCGCCTGCGCCACGTCGCCGCGGTGGTCGGGCGCGACGACATCGACGCACCGGAGCTGCGGCCCGTGATGCGCGAGGTCGCCGATCTGGCCGCGAGCGTGCCCACCCTCCCGAGCCTCGTGATCCAGTCGATGGAAGACGATCGCGGGGTGCACGAGGAGCAGGTGCTCCCGCTCCTCTCCACCTGGCAGAGCAGGGGCGGGCGGGTCAGGACCGACTTCCGCCCAACGGGTGGCCACACCAGCGATTACGCGACGGTGAGCTTCTTCGAGGATGCGATCTCCTGGTGCCTCGGGCTGGGTTAGAATCCCCTGCGGGCCAGCGACCAGGTCGATGCCCGCCTCCGTAGCCTTGCCCCCACCGACCCTCATCTCGGGCTTTGATCCACGGTTCTTCAGACCGTGCACGTTCCCGCTTCTGCGCGAGCTCGGCTACGGGACGCGCGTCACGGTCAACAACGGTGTCGCTCCGGAGAGCCCATTCGCGACGCCGATGACGGTCTCGATGACCGCCTTTGACAACGCGGGCGGGAGGATAGGCTCGACCCCTGAGATCGCGACCCTCGCACCGGGCGAGCTGGTCAAGCTCGACATCGATGCCGAGCTCGCCGCAGTTCCCGGAGCCCCTGCGGACGGCCCACTGCTGATCATGCTGCATGTCGTTCCCACGAAGTGGGTCGGCGAGAGCAGCGTCGATATACCCGCCGCGGAGATGATGGCGCACGTGCGCGCCTCCGATGACTTCATCGAGTACCACCAGCGACCGACGGGAGTCGTGACGGGTGTCGCCTATCAGACCGGCCCACTGAACGATGCTCGCCTGTCCTCGACCCGCACGACCGTCTGCCAGGCGCCCAAGGTGATCGTCACCGAGCCCGTGGACACGCTCTTCTCGCTCATGAATCTCTCCACGCGCGCGGACTACGCCGAGACCGTCCGCATGGACTTCTGGATTCTCGGCCGCGACGGCGAGCGGTTCGTGCGCTCGGCCGTGGAGGTCCCGCCGTTCTCGTGTCGCCTGGTCAGCGCCACCGAGGTGCTCGAGCAGGCGGGCATGCTCGAGCGCTATCGCGCGGCCGGGGGTGTCGGCATGTTCCTCGGGCTGTCCAAGAACGGCACCCTCGTGCCGATCTCATTGACGCGAAACCGGGCGAGCGGCGCGATCGCGTGCGACCACACGCTTCCGCCCGTCTTCTATCTGAGCACCTGGGGTGGAGATGCTCGCCTGCGTGCCAACGAACGCCTCGAGCAGGAGTTCTTCGCGGATCTGCCGGCGCCCGCGGGCGCCCCGACGCGGGTGCACGCATGAGCTTGGTCGCCGACGCGCGAGCTCGCGTCGCCGACGACGTTCGCCGCCGAGCCGCTCGCTCCGGTCGCGCTCCGCGCATGGCCTACACGCACTACTTCATAGAGTCCGAGGGGCTGCACAGTCGAATCCACCTGCAGAACTTCTATTCGACGTTCTGGCCGCAGGTGCGCGAAGCATCCGTGGCGCATCTGCTCGTCCACGATCGTGCGGGACGCGCGCAGGGGAGCGCCACGCGCGAGATCCCGCCGTTCGGATCGCTGTTCCTCGAGATCTCGGAGCTGCTCGCCGAGATCGGCTCGTCCGCCGCCGAGGGGACCGTGGCGATCGACCTCGAGCCGCCGGCCGGCGTCCGTGCCCAGTTTCACGAGCTTCCAAGCGCGGAGGAGGCGGAGATAAAGACGCCGTTCTGGATGGCCTACTACGACGACACCGAGAACTACATGTACGTCCATTCGATCGATACGCTCGCCGGCGAGGTCTTCGGCGCCTCGCGCCTGTTGCGCTGGTCGATGACGCGCTCGGTGGCGCAGGGAGATCGCTGGCACAGCTGGCGGCTCTTGGACGCCGAGCTGCTCTCGGACCTGCAGGTGATCTGCATCAACCACAGCCCCGAGCCGCGCTCGACGGTGGTGGGCGTGTACTCCGCCGATACCTCGAGGACCCTCTATGAGCGACCGGTCAGCCTCGGACCGCGAGCGCTCGAGCGCGTGCGCGTGCCCCCCGAGGAGCTCGGCTCATGGTCCACGCGCTACCCCGAGATCCGCCATGTTCGGATCGGCCTCGAGCCGCTGCTCACCGGCAACGGCAAGCCCTACGTGATCATGCGCTACGCGGACGGTCCTCCGAGCCTGCATCACGGCTGAGGGGCCGATGCGCAACCTCCGCGCAGCCGCGCGCGAGCGCATCGACGCCGTCTACTCGCGCCTGCCGGTCTCGCTGCGGGATGCCGTCCATCGGGCACGCCTGCGCATCCACGCGGGCGAGCTGACCGCACACGACTGGGCGCGGCGTCCGGCGCTCGATGCCGAGCACTACTGGCAATCGATCGATCAGCCGCACCGGAGGGTCCTGATCGAGCAGCTCCGCAGCTTTGGCACGCCTGCCAGCGTGCTCGAGCTGGGCAGTCACAGCGGGCCGAACCTGCGGCTCGCGGCGAGCGAGTTTCCGGCGGCGCGCGTCGGCGGCATCGAGATCAACCCCGCGGTCGTCAGGCGCGCCCGCGAGCTGCTGCGAGGCGACGGGCTCGCGCGCGTGGAGCTGACCGTCGGCTCTGTCGCGGACGTGCTGGCGCGCCTGGCGACCGACAGCGAGGATCTGCTTTTCTCGTGCTTTGCCCTCGCGTACATCCCGCCCGCTCAGCTCGAGGGCGTGCTTGGTGATGCGCTGCGCGTTGCGCGCCTGGGGCTCGTGATGCTCGAGCCGCAGGCTCGCGACGGCCGGCGCGGCGGGCTGATGCGCGAGACCGCGGGCTGGCGCCACGACTATCTCGCGACGCTGATGGGGCTCGGCGTCGAGCGCAGCGCCACGCGCATGATCGAGGTGCGCGAGGCCGCCCCCCTCGACGGGTGCCTCGTCGCCGACCTCAGACGGGACTGAGAGGATTCCGCGATGCCCCGCGTGAGCGTCATCATCCCCGCCCACAATGCTGCCCCCTTCATCGAGCGGACGCTCGCGTCCGTTCGCACGCAGACCTACGAGGATTGGGAGATCGTCGTGGTCGACGACGGCTCGAGCGACGGAACCTGGGAGCTGCTGCAGAGCGCTGGAGCGGGGGTGCGCAGCTTCCGCCGCGAGCTCGCCGGCGGCCCGGCGGTCGCCCGAAACCTGGCGCTGCGCAACGCGACCGGCGCGTTCGCGGCGTTTCTCGACGCCGACGATCTGCTGCTGCCGCGCTACCTCGAGAGCCAGCTGGCGCGCTATGAGGCTGCCGTCCGGGAAGAGCAGGGCCAAACGGTGGGGCTCGTCGCGTGCGACGCGAGGATCCTGATCGGCGATGAGTACGCGCCCTTCACCCATCTCGAGCGGATCCCGGATCGCGCTGCGCCGATAACCCTCGAGCGCGTGCTGCGACGCAACCCGATCTATGGCGCCTGCCTGGTCCCCACCGCGGTGGGCGAGGCGGTGGAGTGGTTCGATCCGGAACTGTTCGGTACCGAGGACTTCGGGCTCTGGATAAAGATCCTCGAGGCCGGCTACCGCGCGGTGCTCAACGAAGAGGTGCTCGCCGTCTACCGCCGCACCGCCGGCACGGTGTCCTCGAACATCGCAAGCCAGGGCGTCAACAACCGCCGCGCATATGAGCTTGCGCTCGCGCGCGGGCGCCTCACCGACAAGCAGCGGCGGATCGCGCGGCGGGCGATCAGCTACAACCGCGCGATGGAGGAGGTGGCGCTCCTGCGCTTTGCCGGGTCGCGCCCACCCGGATCGCGCGCCCGCGCGCTGCGCAGCCTTCCCCTGCTCGCGTGGGTGGCCATCAGCAACCCGCGCATGTGGGTTGCATGGCTCGATCTGCTGCGCACAGGTCGGGCGAAGGACGCCGCCGAGCTGCGCGCCCATTCATGAACGACGACGTCACCGTCGTCATCACCTGCTTCAACTACGGGGCGTTCCTTGCCGAGAGCGTCGCCAGCGCGCTCGCCCAGGAGGGCGGCGAGCCGCGTCTGATCGTGGTCGACGATGGGTCCACCGACGCCGGGACGCTCGCGCAGCTCGATCGGCTGCCGCGGCAGGTCGAGGTCGTGCGCCAGTCAAACGCGGGCGTCGCCGAGGCGCGCAACGCCGGGCTGCGCCTTGCGCGAACCTCCTACGCGCTGGCCCTCGACGCCGACGATCGTCTCGCCGAAGACGCGCTGCGACGGCTGCGCGAGCCGCTCGAGGCCGAGCCGGGGCTTGGCTTCAGCTACGGGATCATGCGCTTCTTCGGAGCGTGGGAGGGCGTTCTGCAGATGCCGCCGTATGACCCGTTCCGTCTGCTCTACCGCCACAACATCGGCTCCGCGGCGCTCATCCGCCGCGAGCTCTTCGAGGACATCGGCGGCTATGACCAGGCGTTCAAAGGGTATGAGGACTGGGAGTTCTGGGTGCACGCGCTCGAGCGCGGCTGGCGTGGGCGGCGCGTGGAGACGGTGACCCTCCTTTATCGACGACACGGTGAGACCCGGCACATCGGCGCCCGGCCCCGCTACCGCGCCACCTTCCGGCAGCTGCGGCGAAAGCACCGGGGCCTCTACCGGCGCGCGGGCAGGCGCCGCCTCCAGCAGGAGTCCGACCTGGGGGTTGCCGGTCGCCTGCTCTACCGCCTGTGGTGGGGCTGGCGGCCGCTGCCGGCGCGTGTTGAGCTCGCGCTGCAGGCGGCCATCTGGCGACCGGGCGCGAGATAGGGTCGGGCGTATTGTGGGCGCGATGAGCAACGCGCATGCGGCCGCGCAGCTGGTGCGCAACACCCTCGCCAACGGCCTCGGCAGCGCGATCGGCATCGCCGTGGGCGTGCTGCTGACGCCTTTCATGATCGATCGGCTCGGGCTCGCCGCGTACGGCGTGTGGACCCTTGCGCTCACGCTGACCTTCTCGGGCGGTTACGCGTCGCTCGCGGACCTGGGGGTGGAGGGCGCAACGGTTCGCTACGTCGCGGAAGCGACCGCCGAGGACGATCTCGAGGGCTTGAACCGAACCGTCTCGACCACGCTCGTGCTGTTCTGTGCGATCGCCGCGCTGCTCGGTCCGGCGGCGGTGCTGCTCGCGCGTCCGCTCGTGTCGCTGTTCGGCGTCTCGGAGCACCTGCGCGCCGCAGCCACGCTGTGCTTCGCGCTGGTGGGCGGCCAGCTTGCCTTCGAACTGCCTGCGAGAGCGTTCGTCGCGGTCCTCGAGGGCACCCAGCGGTTCGTCACCTTTCAGGCCGTGGAGCTTGCGCGCGCGCTGCTGCAGGCCGCCCTGTTCGTGCTCGTGCTGCTGGAGGGCTGGGGGATCGGCGCGCTCGGAGCCGCGTTGATGGCGAGCTCGATCTGCGCGCTCGCGACCTACTGGCTGCTGGCTCACAGGACGGTGCCAAGCTTGCGCGTGAGCCCCAGGCACGCGCGGCGCACGGAGCTGCGCCGGATCGTGCGCTTCGGCGGCGGCGTGTTCAGCTTGCGCCTGGTGGGCACCGTCTACCGCCAGATGGACAAGGTGATCGTCGGCATCGCCCTCGGCCCCGCGTCGGTCGCGCTCTATGAGATCGCCAACAAGGTCAACCTGGCCGCGGGGACGATGTCCTCCGTATCGGTTTCGGCGCTCGTGCCCGCGGCGGCCTTCGCCAAGCGAAACGCGGCCATCCTGCGGGACATGTTCGTGCGCGGCTCCTGCTACGCGACCGGCGCCTCGCTGCCGTTCGCCGTCGCGGGTTTCATCTTCGCGAAGCCGCTGCTGATCTCGTGGATCGGTCCTCAAGCGGCTCCAGCGATCGAGGGCGCGCGACTGTTCCTCGCGTACGAGGCGCTGCAGGCGGTGCAGAACGTCGCGTCGACGATGATGTTCGGCATCGGCCGCATCCGCGTGCCGTTGGCCGTCAACGCGATCGCCACGCTCGCCAACCTCGCGCTCTCGATCGCGCTCGTGCACCCGCTGGGCTTCGAGGGCGTGATCGTCGGCACGCTGATCGCCAACGGCCTGGCGTGGCCGGTGCTGCTGCGCTACTACCTGCGCGTGTTCGAGACCTCGCCGGGCGTCTGGTTCCGACGCAGCCTGCGCCCCAATCTCGTGGGCCTGGCGGCACAGGTGGCCGTCTCGCTGCCGCTTTTGCTCTGGGTCGACGGCACGCACTCGCTGCTCGTCGCGGTCGCTGTCAGCGCCGTCTCGCTGGCGGGCTCCTACGCGGCGTTTCTGCTGTGGGGGGTCAGGGGCGAGGATCGCCGGTCGCTCTTGAACACGCTCGGCCACGCGCTCGGCAAAGCGCCGCGTGAGGTGCCCGCGTGAGCGAGAACCTGGTTCGCGAGATCCACGACACGGTCGCGCGCAGCAGCGACCATGTGCAGGCGAGCGTGCGCCCGGCGGGGACGACCCCTCGCCAGATGCGGGCGATGACGCGCGACGTGCTGCGAAAGCTCGCGCTCGGGCCGCGCGCGAGCGTGATCGAGATCGGATGCGGCGTCGGCGTGCTCGGCGTGCCGGTGGCGCGCCGAGCGGGCTCCTACGTCGGGCTCGACTTCGCGCCCAACGCCGTGGCGGTGATGCGCGCGCGGCTGGCCGAGGCCGGCCTGGAGCCACGCGCGCGTGCCCTGTGCGTCGATGTGCTGGGGATGAGCGACGCAGAGCTCACAGCACTTGGCGCCTTCGACCGCGTGCTCATGTACGCGGTCCTCCACTACGCGCGCACGGAGGCCGACGCGCAGCGCTTCCTCAAGCAGGCGGTGGCGCTGCTCGCACCGGGAGGCCGCGCCCTGATCGGCAACCTGCCGCTGGAGGATCTCGACGTCGACTCCCAGCCCGCCGCTGTGGCTTCGCGCGGGATCCTCGCGCGCGTCCTCGCCTCGGCCCGATGGGTGGCGGCGGCGCCCGGGCACGCGCCCGTCGTGCTGACGCGCCGCTGGAAGCTGCGCCGCATCCTCGAGCTTGTGCTGTCTTCGGCCACCGCGGACGGGGCGAGGTTCACAGCTCCTCGGCTACCCCCGAGCTACACGGTGGGCCTCACGATCGGGGGCATCGATCGGTGGCTGGCCGAGCTCGACGTGCCGGTGCGCCACAGCTGGATGGCACCGGGTCCCGGCGTGCCCCTGGCGGTGGGCCGGGCCGATCTTCTCATCGAGCGTCCCCTCTGAGCGCTCGCGCGGATGTCGAGCACGATCCTCCCAGCAGCGCGAATGCCGCAGAGAGCACTGGCGCTGGCGCTGCCGGACGGGTATGACGCGCGCTGGTCAAGCGTCCCGGAGGATCGCTCGCTGATCGAACGCTGGACGTCGCGCTCGCCGGACGCGACCGTCTACAACAGCCCCGCCTACGTGGAGTTCGCCCGCGCGCAGAATGGACGCGCCGAGCTGCTGTGGCTGGCGCGCGACGGCAACCCGATGCTCGGCCTGCCGCTTCACCCGGTGGGCGACTCGCGGTTCACCACCGGCTACTCGGGTCTGATGTTCGCCGACGGGACCGGAGACGGTCCGCTGCGTCGAGGTGTGACGGCGCTGCTTGCGTTGCTCGGCGCGAACGAGCGGCGCGGATTTCAGGTCCTGCAATCCGTGCAGTCTCCGGCCCACGATGATCCCGCGCGGATCGCGATGCTCGCGTTCCTGCTCGATCGGCAGGGGCTCTCCGCACCACCTCTCTACTCGCGGGTTCTCGATCTCGATCCGATCGCGGACGGGGGCGCGGCCGCGCCCGACGTGGGCCATGATCTGCTGCTCGATCAGGGCCTCGAACCGTATGAGCCGGAGCTGCGAAATCAGATACGCCAGGCGGTGCGTCGCGGGCTGCACGCGACCTGCTCGCTGCCCGCGACCGACGCGGAGCTACAGGAGGCCTATCGCGACTTCCTCGCACTGCACGGGGAGTCGTGGCTGCGAACCGGGATGACCCCGCACGAGTCCTCCTACTGGATCGCGCTGGCGCGTGCGATCATCGACGGCGGCGGTCGCGACATGATCATCTACGCGCGCGACGGCGAAGGCAGGGCGCTGGCGGCCGTTACGTGCCACCTGCGCTCGGGGCGAGCGCTCTACTGGGCCGGCGCCAGCAGCGAGGAGGGGCTCTCCTCGCGAGCCAACCCGTTGTGCTTGCACGCCGCGATCCAGGCCTGCCGTCAGCTGGGCGTGCGCCATTTCGAGCTCGGTCGCATGGACGCGCGCGAGCGCTCGGAGAAGGAGCTTGCGATCACCCGCTACAAGGCGCAGTTCGGGGGCGGCCTCGTGCGCGTGGGCGGCTTTCAGACGCAGCCTCCCGTCCTCGCCGTCGCCCTGCGCCGGGTCCTCGCGCTGCTGGGTGGCGCCCGGCGGCGGCCGCCGGCCGCCGCCACCCTGCTCGACGCTCAGGGCTGAGCGTCTCGGCTGCCGGCGCGCGCTCGCTCGAGGCGCAGCAGGCCCTCCTCGTCGGTGCCTGACTCGCGGAAGCCGGCCCGTGCGAAGGCGCGCAGGGATGCCGTGTGCGCCGGCTTGACGTACGCGCACAGAAGCTCGATCCCGGGATCGGCGAGCGCGCGCGCGGCGGCCTGCTCGAGCACGGCCGCGCCCAGCCCCCGCCCACGCGCCTGGGGCGCGAGGACCACGTGGACCTCGGCGCTGCGATCCTCGCTTTGGCTGATGCGCACGTGCGCCACGGGGCCGCCGTCGGCCTCCGCCACCCACGGGCGTTGCGAGCCGTCGGCGAGCACGCGCGCCAGCCAGCTCGCGTGCTCCTGCAGCGTGATCTCGTGCGTGCTTCGCGACCAGCGCCGCGCCTCGGGGTCATTGCGCCAGGCGCGCAGACGCTCTGCGTCGGCCTGCTCGAGCGCCCGCAGCGTGACGGCCGGGGCGAGTGTGATCCGCCTTCCGTCCCGCGATGAGCTCCGCGCCGCATCGAGCACCGTGAGCACCCGCACGGCCTCCTCTGCGGGCACGGGCGCGCGGCTGCCATCGACCGCGGCGGCGAGAAAGCGCTCGAGCTGATCGCGGTAGGTCGAGGAGACGTCGCTGGGAATCACACGCTGCGAGGTCGTGCCGGAGCTGTCGTGGATGCTCAGCTGAAGCCCCTCCCAGCTCCAATGCAGGGTGCCTTCCGATCCCACGATCCGGCAGCCGCGGGTGTAGGAGCGGTCGAAGTAGTCGACGGCGAGCTCCGCAACGCCGCCGGAGGCGAGCTCCATGCTGATCAGCGCGACGTCCTCGACGTCGGTCTCGAGCTCTGAGACCCGCAACGCGAGCGCGCTGACCGAGCGCACGGGTCCGGCCAGCCACAGCAGGTAGTCGAGCTCGTGCACCGCGACATCGAGCAGGACTCCGCCGCCGAGCTGCGCACGGGCGCTGTAGCTCTCGCGGTAGTCGCTCTGCGGCCGCCATCCGGGAAGCCACGAGCCGCACCACACCCGCGCCCGCAGGACGCGCCCGACGGCGCCCTCGGCCAGCAGCTGCGCCAGCGCGAGCACTCCGGGATGCTCGCGCAGGTTCATTGCGACCGAGAGCATCACCCCGCGCTCGCGGGCCAGGAAGTCGAGCTCCGCGGCGTGGGCGGCGGTCAGGGCGAGCGGCTTCTCCACGAGCACCGGCACGTCGAGCTCGATCGCCAGGCGCGCGTCGCGGACATGCTCGCTCGAGGGGCTCGCGATCACTACGGCGTCGGCAGCCTGAAGGCACTCGCGCGCGCTCGCGGCGATCGCCGCAGCGGGTGGCGGCTGCGCCGCTGGGCTCGGGTCATAGACGGCGACCTCGTGTCCGAGCTCGAGTGCGATCGCGGCGTGGCGCCGGCCGATCGAGCCCTGCCCGACGACCGCGACCTTCACGGTCTCAGATCATCTCCCACGTGAGGATGTCGTCGCTCTCGATGTCCACGCGTGCGACGCGGCCGACCACGTGCTCGATGTCCTTCGGCGCGATCCCGAACCCGGGACGCTTGACGACGAGATGCTCGCGCGTGATGACGGTGCCCGCCGGAATCTCGCGCGCGGCGATCAGGCTGCGGCGGGCGAGCCGATACATCTCCTGCGCCTCGAGCGCGCTGGGACCTTCGAGACGTCCGCTTCCCAGCGCCAGCTCGATCGCGCGGATCCCCGCGACCAGCTCGCGCAGCTCGTGCGGCTCGATCGCGAAGGGGTGGTCCGGACCCGGCATCGAGCGGTCGAGCGTGAAGTGCTTCTCGAGCAGTTCCATCCCCGCGCCGCGCGCGCCGAGTGCGACGGCGATGCCGGTGGTGTGGTCTGAGAGGCCGACGGGAACGCCGAACGCAGCGCGCATCGTGGCCATCGCGCGCAGGTTCATTATCTCCGGCGGGGACGGATACAGCGAAGCGCAGCGCAGCAGCGCGACGTGCGCTCCCCCCGCACGCGCGACCGCGTCGAGCGCGTCGTCGATCTCGCCGTAGCTCGCCATCCCGCACGAGAGGATGAGCGGCAGCCCGGTCGCTGCAGCGGCCGCGATCAGCTCCAGGTCGACGAGCTCGAACGACGCGATCTTCAGCGCCGGGACGCCGGCCTCGTGCAGCTCGCGGACGGCATCGGCGTCGAACGGCGTCGCGAAGAACTGAATCTTGCGCGAGCGCGCGTGCTCGGCGAGCTCTGCGATCCACTCGCGCGGGAGCGCGATGTCTTCGAGCAGCTCGGCTGCCGGCTTGTCCGCGAGATCCTCCAGGTAGCTGAACCGCGGCGTCTTGCTCGAGTAGAGCGCCCACCCCGAGTAGACCTGGAACTTGACCGCGTCGGCGCCCGCGTCGCAGGCGACGTCGATCAGCTCCCGCGCGACGGCGATGTCGCGGTTGTGATTGGCGCCGGCCTCTGCGATCACGTAGCAGGGTGCGCTCGCGTTCACCGGACGCCCGGCGATCTCGAAGGTCTCGGAGAAGGTGCGCGTGCTCATCGCGCTCAGCTCGGAGTGCGGAACGCCGGTGTCACGGGCGCGCCCTCGAGGCGGCTCTCGACGTCGTCGGGCAGCGCGCCGGCCAGCACCTCGAATGCTCCGCTGTATGCATGCACCGCAGCGTCGATGTCCGCGTCGGTGTGCGCGTATGAGATGAAGTTCGAGCCGTTGAACAGGACCCCGCGCTTGAGCATCTCCTGCTGCAGCAGCGACTTCGCGGGCAGCGTCGCCCCGCCCGGCTCGGGCTCGCGCACGCCCACGATCGTCCACGGAGCCGCCCCCGAGCAGGTGACCCAGTCGCCGAGGTCGTGCTGCTCGATCGCCGCTGCGAGACCTTCTTGCAGGCGCCGTCCCAGCCGCCACAGATGCTCGTGCACCGGCTCGTGCGCGAGGATCTCGAGCGTCGCGCACGCGGCCGCAAGCGACAGCGTCTCACCGCCGTGCGTTCCGGAGAAGAACACGTCTCCGAGCGCGTCCATCGTTGCGGCCGGGCCGGCGAGCGCCGAGATCGGCATGCCATTGCCGAGCGCCTTGCCGAAGCAGACCAGGTCCGCCTGCACGCCGAAGTGCTCCTGCGCGCCGCCGGGCGCGAGGCGGAAGCCCGTGATCACCTCATCGAAGACGACCAGCGCACCGTTGCGGTGCGCGATCTCGATCATCTCGCCGAGCAGAGCGGGCGCGGGCTCGAGCATCCCCACGGGCTCGCATACCAGGCAGGCGATCTGATCCGAGCGCCGCTCGAACGCCGCCGCGAGCGCCTCGAGATCCCCGAACGGAACCGGCTCCACCAGCGAGCGGACCGCCTCGGGGACTCCCAGATGACGAACGGTCGAGCCGATGTACCAGTCGTGCCAGCCGTGGTAGCCGGTCACGATCACGCCCTCACGGCCGGTGTGTGCGCGCGCGAGGCGCACGGCGGCGCTCGTCGCGTCGGACCCCGACTTGGCGAAGCGCACACGCTCGACGTGGGGAACGAGCGCGACGATGCGCTCGGCCACGTCGACCTCGATCGGGTGCGGAAGCGTGAAGGTGATGCCGCTGTCACGGAGCTGGGCGATGATCGCCGCCTCGACCGCCGGGTGTCGATGTCCGAGCATGATCGGCCCGAGCGCCATCGGGAAGTCGAGGTAGCGGTTGCCGTCCACGTCCCACACGAAGGCTCCCTCGCCCCGCTCGATGTAGCACGGTGCTACCCCCTGGACCCACTGGGTGGGCCCCTTGCTGAGAGTCTGGCTTGCGCCCGGGATCACCCTGCGCGCACGCGCCAGAAGCTCCTGCGAGCGGCTCAGGGACCGGGCCTCGAGCGGGATCGGCGGTCTCATGTCGGCTGGCGCTCCACCGCCGCCGAGCGGCCGCCCTTGTCCGCTCCGCCGGCCGCGGGCGCATCCGCGATCTCGAGCTCCAGAGCGCGCTGCAGCTCGCGCACGACGCGGGTGACATCCGCCTCGCTCATCGCCGGGAAGATCGGCAGCGACAGGGCCTGCTCGTAGTAGGCCTGCGTGGCATCGAGGCCCTTCATCGTGTAGCCCAGCGACCGGTACAAACGGTGCTCCGGGATCGGGATGTAGTGCAGCTGCACGCCGATGCCGCTCGCATGTAGATGATCGTAGGCCGCCCGGCGACGGGCTGCTCCCTCTCGGAAGCGCACGACGAACAGGTGATAGGCGTGGCGGCCGGTGGTTGCGGGTGCGGCTGCGGGCAGCTGCAGGCCGGCGACCCCGTCGAGCTGCTCGCGGTACAGATCGGCGATGCGGTTGCGTGCCGCGATGAACTCGTCGAGGCGTCCGAGCTGGTGCTCGCCCAGCGCGCACTGGAAGTCGGTGATGCGGTAGTTGAAGCCGAGCTCGTCGATGTCGTAGTGCCATCCGCCTCGCATCACGTCATCGCCTTGCTCGCCACGGCGTATGCCATGTGTTCTGAAGCTCCGCAGGGCTTCCGCGAGCGCCTCGCTGTCGGTGCTCACCATGCCGCCCTCGCCGCTGGTGATCGCCTTCACGGGGTGGAAGCTGAAGGTGGTCATGTCCGCCGCCCCGTCGCCCCCGACCGCGCGACCGTCGCGCAGCGCGCCCAGCGCATGGCAGGCATCCTCGATCACCACGAGCCCGTCGCGACGCGCCGCCTGCAGCGGCTCGAGGTCGACCGGCAGGCCGGCCATCGAGACCGCCACGCAAGCCTTCGCGCGCGCGGCGAGCCCGGCGTCGAGCGCAGCGCGCGCGTCGAGATTGGCGGTTGCGGGATCGATGTCAGAGAACACGGGGCGAGCACCCACGAACAGCGCGCAGTTGGCCGAGGCGACGAAGCTGAGCGGCGTGGTGAGCAGCTCGTCGCCGGGACCCAGGCCGGCGGCCGCGGCGGCGCCGTGCAGCGCGGCCGTCCCGTTGGCGAACGCGACCGCGTGGCGAGCACCAACGTACTCGCCGAACGCGCGCTCGAAGGACTCCACGCGCGGTCCCTGCGTGAGGAGCGGATCCGCGAGCGCGGAGGTTACCGCTGCGATATCTGCGTCATCGATGCTCTGGCGACCGTAGGGGAGAAACGCAGTCAAGGCACAAGTTGCAACGACGGCAGCATCGCGCGCAGCTCCTCGACGCTCAGCTGCCCGGGGTTGGTGTCGCTGCTGTAGCGGAAGCCGTCGGGCACCGGTGTCCCCTGCAGATACGGCTCGGCCCGCCACAGGGGGAACTCCGGGTAGATCACATAACAGTCGTCGAGCTCCCTCGCGTGGCGTGACTCGTCCTCGGTCAGCAGTACCTCGCTCAGCTTCTCGCCGGGGCGGATGCCGATGATCTCGTGCTCGGCGTCGGGTGCGACCGCTGCCGCGATCTCGCGCACGCGCATGCTCGGGATCTTGGGCACGAACACCTCGCCGCCCTCCATCAGCGGCAGGCGCGAGAGGACGAAGTGCACGGCCTGCTCGAGTGTGATCCAGAAGCGCGTCATACGCTCGTCGGTGATCGTCACGCGGCCGGACTCGGCCTGCGCGAGGAAGATCGGGATCACGCTTCCTCGAGAGCCCACCACGTTGCCGTAGCGCACGCTCGCAAACCGGGCCAGCGAGTCGGCGGCCAGCGCGTTTCCCTGCGTCACGATCTTCTCTGCGCACAGCTTGGTGGCCCCGTAGAGGTTGACGGGGTTGACGGCCTTGTCGGTGCTCAGCAGCAGCGTGCGCGGAACATCGTTCGCGATCGCGGCCGCAACCACGTTCTCGGAGCCGATGACGTTCGTCTGCGCGGCCTCGAACGGGTTGTACTCGCAGGCGGGCACCTGCTTGAGCGCGGCGGCGTGGAGTATCAGGTCAACGCCGCGCGTCGCGCCGATCAGGCGATCGCGGTCGCGCACGTCGCCGAGGAAGAAGCGCAGCCGCTTCTCGCCCGCGTAGTGGGCCTGCATCTCGGACTGCTTGAGCTCATCGCGGCTGAAGACCCGCACGACCTTGGGCTGGTGCTCGGCGAGCAGCGTGTCGATGCACGCCTTGCCGAACGAGCCTGTGCCACCGGTGATGAATATGGTCTTGCCGTCGAGATTCATCGCGCAGAGCCTAGCTTGCGGGCGCCGCCGCGGGCGAAGCGGCGGCCGCGGCCGGCGGTGATCGCCTCAGCCGCCTCAGCCGCCACGCCAAAGCGCGCTCAGGGCCTGCGCGGCTCGACGCGCGCCGTTGCCGTCGAACGTGCGCCTGCCGCGCTCGGCGAGGCGTTCGCGCAGCAGCTCATCGCGCAGGCCGTGCAGGGCGTCTGGAAGCTGGGTCAGCGACTCGCCGGCGGTCAGGTCGATGCACGGCGCGAGCGCACTCTGACGCAGGCCGCGAACGACGCGACGCTGGTTCTCGACGATGCCGATGGCGAGCTGTGGGAGCCCAGCGCAGGCGAGCTCATAGGCGGTGAGCCCGGCTGCGGTGATCGCCAGGTCGACCTCGCCGACCACATCGACGAGGGCGCTCGGAGAGTGCAGGCTGACCAGGCGCGGCGCGCTGTCGGGATGCTCCGCTCGCGGGATCTCGCCCGCGACGAGCACCTCGGCGTGCTCGAAGGCCGAGCACACGGCCGGCAGAACCTGCACGAGCAGCTCGCGCGCGAGCCGCGAGGCCCCGAGCGTCACCAGCACCCTGCGCAGCTCGCGCCCGGCGCGCCCGGCGCCCGCAAACGCCGGGTCCAGCGGCGCAAAGGACGGGCCCGCGAGCAGATGCTCGTCCGCCGCGGGCGCCCGGTCGAGGTGGTAGTCGATGAGCACACCGAGCGTCGGGCAGCGGCTCGCCTCGGCCAGGGTGGCCACGGGCAGCGCACGCGCGAGATCGCAGATCGCCGCGGGCACGATCGTGTAGGAGTCGATCACCGCGGCGTCGCAGTCCTCGAGCGCGATGCCGCACGGCGCGTCGGGATCGGGCGCCCGCACGGACAGCTGTGCGCGCTCGAGCAGCCACGCCGCGAATCCCCGGTGCTCGCCCACGAAGCTCACCCGCCAGCCGAGCTCTGCGAACGCCGCCGCCAACGGAACGCAGCGGGCGACATGTCCCGCCCCGAGGAGCTCGTTTCCGTCGCAGCGGAACACGAGGCGCCCGGATGCGGGCGCGGGAGGGGGGGCTGCCATTCGGCGACTGAGCGTAGCGCCAGGCACCGCAGCGGCGATGGATGGGGCGGATAGCGTATGCGCCATGAGCCCGACGGTCGGAGCGCTCGCGATCGTGCAGGCGCGGATGTCATCGAGTCGCCTGCCGGGCAAGACGCTCGCGGACGTCGACGGCGAGCCGATGCTGGCGCTGCTGCTGCGCCGTCTCTCTCGCGCTCGCGAGGTGCAGAGCGTCGTGGTGGCGACCAGCGCCGACGCGCTCGATGACCCGATCGTGCGCCTGGCACAGGAGATCGGCGTCGGGGTGAGCCGCGGTCCGCGCGAGGACGTGCTCGCACGGTTCTTGATTGCGATCGGCGAGCACGATGGCCCGGTGGTACGCATCACCGGCGACTGTCCGCTGACCGACCCGCAGCTGGTCGATGAGACGATCGCGCGCTTCGCCTCGCTCCCGGGGTGCGCGTATGCGAGCAATGTGCAGCCGCGCACCTACCCCGACGGCCTGGACGTGGAGGTCATCGCAGCCGCGGCGCTGCGCGCCGTCGCAGGCGATCAGCTCGAGGCAGCCGAGCGCGAGCATGTGACTAGCGCGATCCGCGCCCAGCCAGAGCGCTTCCCGCAGGCCGCCTTGATCGCATCCACGGATCTCGGCGAGCTGCGCTGGACCGTGGATGAGCCCGAGGATCTCGAGTTCATCCGGGCCGTGGTGCGGCGTCTCGGCGATCGCCGCTATCAGGCTCCGCTCGCGGAGATCCTCGCCGCGGTGCGCCGCGAGCCCTCGCTTGCCGCGCTGCACGGACGCCGCGGGTAGCGCGCTCAGCTCTCGCCGGTACGGCGCTGATGCTCGATCACGCTGTCGAGGATCTGATCGAGTGAGCGGGTCGCGCTCCAGCCGATCGCGCGGCCGATCTTGGCGACGTCGGGAACACGCCGCGCCATGTCCTCGAACCCAGCTCCGTAGGCCTCTTCGTAGGGGATCAGCTGGATCGGCGAGGAGGATCCGGCCCTCGCGCGCACGCGCTCCGCGAGCTCCGTGACGGAGATCTCTTCGGTGGAGCCGATGTTGAACACCTCTCCGTAGTGGCGCTCGTCTGCCATCAGGTCCGCGAGCGCCTGCACGGCGTCGGCGACGTGCATGAAGCACCTGCGCTGGCTGCCGTCGCCGTGCACGGTGATCGGCTGCTCCGCGAGCGCCTGGCGCACGAAGCGGGGGATCACCATCCCGTAGCGGCCGGTCTGCCTGGGGCCGACCGTGTTGAACAGCCGGCCCACGACCGTCGGCAGCCGACGCTCGCGCCAGTAGGCGATCGCGAGGAACTCGTCGATCGCCTTCGAGCACGCATAGGCCCAGCGGCCGAGCGTCGTCGGACCGATGAGCAGATCGCCGTCCTCGCGGAAGGGGAGCTCGGCGCTCTTGCCATAGACCTCGCTGGTCGATGCCAGAAACAGCGGCTTGCGCTTCTTCGCCGCATGCGCCAGCACGATCTCGGTGCAGTGCACGTTCGTCTCGATCGTGCGCACCGGGCTCTCGACGATCAGCTCGACGCCCACCGCTGCCGCGAGGTGATAGATCGCGTCCGCCGAGTCGACCAGCTCCGCCACGACGCGGTCGTTGTCGGCCGCGTCGATCGTGTACTCGAAGTGCTGCGAAGCGCGCAGGTGCTCGATGTTGGACATCGCTCCGGTCGAGAGATCGTCGAGCACATGCACGGCGTGGCCGCGCGCGAGCAGCTCCTCCGCGAGGTTGGAGCCCACGAACCCGGCGCCTCCCGTGATCAGGTAGCGCATCCTCCTCAGCTCGCGTGAGCGCCGGGAACCCCGGCGAGCTCGTCGGGCAGGCCAAAATGCCCGCCGTCGAGGATGCGCTCGCAGATCCAGTCGAGGTAGGGGTCCGCCCCCGGGGCGACCTCCGCGGCCGTGCGGGGAAAACGCCTCACCTTGCCGTCGCTGGCAGCCATGACCGGAAACGGGATCATCGCGCGGAAGAAGAACATGTGCGCATACCGTATAGCCAGCTCGACGCTGTCCGCGGGCAGCGGCGCCGCCGGTGAGGCCATGAAGCGCTCGAGGTCGGCCGCTCCCGCCAGGTCGGTCGTGAAGCCGCGCCCGCGGTAGTGCGTGTCGCCTGCGACCGCCACCTGCTTGCCCCGCGTCGCAGCCTCGAGCCCGACGGTCGTCGTGTAGGTGAGAAGCAGATCGGAGATGTCCATGAGGGCGTAGGAGGAGAGCGCGGTCTCTGCCGAGACGAAGCGAACGTTCGCGGGAATCTCACCGAGCCGCGAGACCATCACCTCCTGAACCTCCTCGCGCGTGCCCCAGCGGCTCTCCGCCGGATGGACGCGCACGACGAGCGCGAGATCGGAGCCGCGGGCGAGTCGCACGGCCTGCTCCACCCAGTCGAACATCGAGGAGAACCCGATGTCATGGCCGATCGTCGCGCTGTCCCACGTCACGTTGGTGAACAGCGAGAGGACTCGCGCAGCGTCGGCGAGGCCCAGTGCTCGGCGCAGCTCGGCGGGGTCGTCCTCGGCGCGCACGTAGTAGGACTCGTGCGCGCCGCGCCCCGCGGCGCGGTCCGTCAGCAGCGCCATCACCTCCGAGCGCTGAGGCTCGCTGAGCGGCCGGTCCCTGACGCCGGCCCACAGCTCCTCGACGTCGTAGTCCGGTGCCGCCGAGTCCTGGGAGAGCACGAGCGCGCCCGCGCGTGGCGCGATCTCATACGTCGGCGTGCGCGCTCCATGGGCGCGGGCGACCTCGCGGATCACCCGCTCGGCGCCGAACAGGCCGTTGAGCAGGAAGACGATGTCCGGCTCGAACCGCTTGATCAGCTCCTCGCTAGCGTGCTCGACTCCCTCGGCCGCGACCGCGAAATCAGCCGCCACCTCCTGCGCGCCGGGCACGCGATCGAGCTGCGTGGCCTTCAGCAGCCACGCGACGCTGACCGCCGAAGCCTCGCGCGGCTCGACGATGCGCTCGCCGCGGGCGACCGCGGGCGCGCTGCGCGCATCCGCGCCCCAGGGCATGAGGTCGGCGAGTGAGAAGTGCTCAAGCCCCGCCACGTCCGAGATCTGGCCCGTCAGCCAGGCGCAGCGATCACACGGGCGCGGGTACGCGCGCCGCGCCCATCCGAGCTCGCACGCCGGCATACCGCCCCCGCACGTCAGGAGCGCGACCTCGGCACCGCGCAGACGCAGGGCATGCGCGATCAGAAGCTCGCAGGCATTGTGCGAGGACCAGCCGCGCAGCGACGCCACGACGACGCGCGGGCCCGCCGCCCCGTTGCGCGCCACCACGTGTGCTCGGACATCCGCGCTGAGGGCCGCGAGCTCGTCGAGCGCGAGCGCGTGACGCTCGAATGCGCGATCGAGGGGACGGCGCACGCGAGCGAGCGCACGGTCGAGGGGATGGGGCGCCAGGTTGCCCTTTCCCCCGAGCGCGCGGAGTTGACTGGCGAGCGACATCGACGCCCATTATCGAGCAACCCCAGACGCCGCTACCTATCCTGTGCGGCCGTGCGCTTGCTCGTGCTCGAACACCACTTCGCCCAGGACATCGACGCGCTTCGCCGTGCGGGCGGCGATCAGCTCGAGCTCGACGTGCTCGGCTATGACCTCCTTCGCTCGGAGGCGCTGCGCGTCCTGCCGCTCGAGGTCGCAAGCGGTCTCGAGGCGTTCACCAGGCCCGAGCTCGAGGCCGCGCGGCAGCGCTACGCCGCAGTCCTCCGAGAGATCCTCGAGGACCGCTTCGCCGCGGCCCCGTTCGAGGCGGTCGTGATGCCCTCGGACACGTTCTTCTATGTGCGCGCTGCACCGCCGGCGGCCCACGCGCTCGGGGTGCCGTTTCTGGTCGCGCAGAAGGAGACGACGATCTCCGAGCACACGATGCGCGAGCACGCCGAGGAGATGCGTCGCTTCGCGCCGCCGCTGGCCGACCTGATGACGGTCTGCAGCGAGCGGCACAAGCAGTTCTGGCTGCGCGCGGGTGGAGGCGACGAGCGGATCATCGTCACGGGCCAGCCGCGATTCGACTTCTACGAGCGTCCCTCGGAATGGCCCGCGGACGTCCCCTTCGGAGCAGAGGGGCCCAGCGTGCTGTTCCTCTCGTATGCGGTCGACGCCTACCACCCCGGGGAGGGGGGCGGTGACAGCGCATGGGGGGCGCTTCACCTGCAGACGGAGAGGGCCCTGCACGATCTCGCTCGCCAGGGCTGGCGCGTTCTCATCAAGCCGCACCCGCAGCAGCCGGTCGAAGCTGTGCGTGAATGGCGCGAGCGCGCCGGCGATCTCTGGGACAGGCAGGTGTTTCTCGTCGATCCGCAGGCGGACGTCAGGCCGCTGATCGTCGCGGCCGACGTGACCGTCGGCTTTCAGAGCACCGCGCTGCTCGAGGCGATGATCGCCGGGCGGCCTGTGATCTACACGGGCTGGGATCAAGCGGCCGTCGCGCTGCACACCGAGCTGATCCCGTTTCACGAGTGGCACGAGGAGATCACCGTCGTTCGCGACGCGGGCCAGCTCGCGGCGGCTGTGCTCGCGGCGCGCGGTCAGACGTGCGGCGCGCGGATGCTCCAGAGCAGGCGCGAGATCGCCGAGCGCTACCTCGGGCCGCTCGACGGAGCCGCCGCGCAGCGTACCGTCAGGCTGCTGCGCGAGCAGGCCGATCTGTGGGCGGCTCGGCGAGGGCCGCAGGAAACGGCGCTGCGCGAGCGCCTCCTTCGGCGCAGGCGGCCGCTGCGGATCGCCCGGCGAGGACGCACTTTCTCGCGGCTCGCCAGACGCCGGGTGGGCGCGCTGCTGGGACGCTAGCCCGGCGGAGCGCGCTCGAGATCGGCCAGCTCTACGGCCACCACCGCTTGCGGATCGGCCGCCGGGGAGCGTGCGATCTGCTCCTGGCGTCGCAGCCGCTCCTCGACGAGTGCCAGACGCTGGGCGAGCACCTTGCTCTGGTCGCTGAGGCGCGAGATCACCGAGGAGAAGTGCAGCAGCAGCAGCAGCACGAAGCCGAAGGCGGTGAAGAACAGGGCGTTCGGCGGATAGATCACCCCGATCGCACGACTGAGCTTCTGGAGGCCGCCGGTCCAGCTGGCCAGGCCGAGCAGCACGACCGCCGAGAGCAGCCACAGCAGCGCGTAGCGCTCGAGCAGGCGCCGCCGGCGCACCATCTCGAGCACCGTGACAAGCAGCGCGACGGCGCCGATGATCGCGACCAGCTGGATCCGTGCCTGCATCCGCGCTAGACCCCGTGCTCGGCGCTGACGGGCGCGCGATCGCCGGGATCGACAACCGGGCGCCGCCGCGCGAGCCCGACGAACAGCGCGAGCAGCACCTTGACCATGTAGTAGGCGGACTTGCCGGTGCTGATCGAGGAGACGCCCCCGCCGCGGGCGTACATCTTGACCGGGATCTCACGCATGCGCAGGCGGTGGTGGTGGAGCATCAGCACGGCCTCGACCTCCGGGTAGTCGTGCGGGTAGTCGCGTGCGAACAGCTCGATCGCGCGACGGTTGTACAGGCGGAACCCGGACGTGGGGTCACTCACGCGCATCCCGACGATGCGCGAGAGCAGGAACGCGAAGATGTGGATGCCGGTGCGGCGGCTGATCGGCGCGGGGTATCTGTTCTCGTCGGTCAGGAAGCGCGAGCCGCACACCATGTCGACCGTCCCGTCTCCCATCGCTGCGATCAGGCGCTCGAGCTCCGCCGAGTCATGCTGGCCGTCGGCGTCGACCTGGGCCAGGAAGTCATAGCCGTGCTCGCGCGCGTAGACGAAGCCGGTCTGCACGGCGCCGCCGATCCCGATGTTGAACGGGAGCTTCACCACGCGCGCACCCGCCTGCGAGGCGCGCACGGCCGTGTCGTCGGTCGAGCCGTCGTCGACCACCAGCGCGTCGAAGCCCGGCGCGAGCGCGCCGAGCGCGTCGAGGACCTCGACGATCGTTTCCGACTCGTTGTAGGCCGGAACGACAGCCAGATATGAGGATCCGTTGCTCATGCGGCGGGCTCCTGGGTGACGATGCGAGGGGTTGCGGTCGCCGACGGCGCGTCTGGGAGCAGGCTCCCAGCATACTTCCTGACCGCCATGCCCGCCGCGGTAACAGCAGTAGTGGTCTCCTTTGCGAACCCCGACGCGACCGTGCGGGCGCTTCAGAGCCTCGCCGAGCAGTCGCTCGCGCCGGCCGAGGTGCTCCTCGTCGACAACGACCCGGCCGGGGCAACCGTAAGCGCCCTGCGCGCGACGGAGCGTTCGGGCACCGTCAGGACCCTGCATCCCGGCAGCAACCTCGGCTACACGGGTGCCGCCAACCTCGCGGCCGGGGAGGCGCAGGGGGAGTGGCTGTTCTTTCTCAACCCCGACGCTGTGGCCGCGAGCGACTGCCTGGAGCGGATGCTCGAGGCCGTCGACGGACCGGATGTGGCGATCGTCGGGGCGCAGATCCTGCTTCCCGACGGCCGCATAAACGCGGGGGAGAACCCCATCAACATCGCCGGCGTGTCCTGGTCGGGGGGCTATGGAGCTCCCCGCGAGCGCGGAGCGGCGCGCGACACCGCGGCCGTCTCGGGCGCCGCGCTGCTGGCTCGGCGCGACGCGTTCATGGCGCTCGGCGGCCTGTGTCCCTTCTTCTTCCTGTACGTCGACGACACGGACCTGGCGTGGCGGATGCGCCTGGCCGGTCGCCGCGTGCGCTACTGCCCGCAGGCGGTGGTCGTGCACGACTACGAGTTCGACAAGGGCGCCGAGAAGTGGTTCTACCTGGAGCGCAACCGTGCGTGGGCGCTGCTGAGCAACCTGCAGCTGCGCACGCTCGCGCTGCTCGCTCCGGTGCTGCTCGTGACCGAGCTCGCGGTGCTGGCGCGTGCGGCGCGGGAGGGGTGGCTCGGGCAGAAGGCGCGTGCATGGGCCTCGCTGCTCGCGAACGCTCCCCGCTTGATTCGCTGGCGCCGCGAGGTGCAGGGCGCCCGCGAGGTGCCTGACCGCCGGGTGCTCGAGCTGTTCACCGGCGGCATCGAGACGGAGCTCATCGACACACGCCTGCCGCGCTGGGTCAACCCCGCGATGGAACGCTACCGGCGCCTGACCCTGTGGCTGCTCGGGAGGCCGTCGCGCTGAGCGCCGCGGCGCCCGGCCGGCCGACGGGTGCGCGTCGGGGAATTTCGCATGGAGGGGCAAGTAACCTAGCCCGCGCATGGCCCTGGACAGCGCGATCGAGCGTAGACGTGGCCGTCTGGGCGAAACGGCCGGTGGCGGTCTCATGAGCGCCGTGCGCGAGCGCGCGCGCCGCGTCCCGGTCGCGCTTGCGTTGCTGACGATCGTCGCGTTCCTCGCCGCCGTCGCGTGGTGCTTGGTGCTGCCTCCCCTGCAGGGTCCGGATGAGGTCGGTCACTTCGCCTACGTCCAGGCGATCGTCGAGAAGGGGTCGATCCCATGGCGCTCGAGCGAATCCTCGAACACCGGCAGCGCCTATTCGACCGAGGTCGGGGTGGCGGGAGCGTGCAGCGGGATCACCGGCCTGGCACAGAACCTCTCGGCTCGAGCGCCCGCCTCGGTGGTGGATGAACGCGCCTGCTTCGCCGCGCTGAATCGGCTCCCGCGCGGTGCGCGCTCGGACGGCGGCTTCACCTCCGCGGAGAAGAACCCGCCGCTCTACTACCTGTACGAGTCGCTGCCCTACCTGGCGTTCCGCCACTCGACTTTCTTCACGCGTTCGCTGGTGATGCGCCTGGCCAACCTGCCGGCGGTGCTCGCGCTCGTGGTGTTCGTGTGGCTGCTCGCCGGCGAGCTCCTGCTCGGGCTCGCGCGCGGTCCGGCGCTGCGGGCCCTCGCCACCGCCGCGGTCGCGCTGAACCCTCAGGTCGCGATGATGGCAGCGACGATCAACCCCGACCTGCTGCTCGCCGCGCTCTCGAGCGCCGGCCTGTGGCTGTCGGTGGTGCTCGTGCGCAGGGGGCCGACCCGCGCGCGGGTGGCGTGGCTGATCGGCGTCTGTGCGCTGGCTGCGTTCACGCAGGGCCGCGGGCTCGCTCTGATCCCCGCCGCCCTGCTCGCCCTCGCGGTGGCGGCATGGCGGCGCAGGCGCCCGAGCGCTCGCGAAGCGCTGATCGGCGCGGGCGTGGCCGCGGTCGCGGTGCTCGCGGCCGCCTACGGCCTGCTGCGCTATGCGCTCAGGGGCGATGTGACGGCGGGCCACGCGGAAGGGTTTCTCTCCTACCTCTGGCAGTTCTACCTGCCCAAGCTGGACTTCATGGCGCCGACGATCCATCCCGGCTACGGCGTCCGCCAGGTGTTCATCGACCGCTTCCTGGGAACGTTCGCGCAGCTCGAGGTGACGTTCTCGCCGGGCACCCTTGACTTTCTCTCGCGCGCGGCCGAGGTCACGGCGGTGGCCGCGATCGTGGGCCTCGTCGTTCACCACCGGGCGCTCGCGAGGGCGCCGTGGGCTCTGGCGGTGCTGGTGCTCGCGGCGCTCGGCTCCCTGTTGATGCTGCACGCGGTGGCGTACTCGTCGCTACTCAGCTTCAGCGGCGATCCGATCATCACCGGTCGCTACCTGCTGCCGCTGGTCGCGCTGTACGGCATCGGCATCGCGCTCGCGCTGTCGTGGCTGCCGCGCGCGCTCTCGGCGGTGCTCACCGGCGCCACGGTGGCCGCGCTGGCCGTCTTTCAGCTCGCCGCGCTCGCGATCGTCGTGGAGCGTTTCTATGCCTAGCCGCCGCCGGATCGGCGCCCGCGGCTCCGAGCTGGCGCTCACGCTCGCCGGCGCGCTGCTCGTGCTGATCGTCCTCACGCTGGCGCTCGTGATCCCCTATCTCGACCAGCATCGCCGCATTGCGATCGAGGTTCCGCAGCCGGCGCCGCTGTTCTCGGTCTCGGTGGTCGAGCTGCTCGGAGGCCAGCAGGCGTGCGCCGATCAGATTGGGCTGCTCCCCGGGCGAGCGGTGGCGGAGATGCGCGTCGGGACCTATGGCAAGGCCGCATCGCCGCTGCTCTTCACGCTCCTCGGCCCCGGCTATCGCGAGACCGTGCCGGTCGCGCCGACCTACGTTGACAACGCGCTGCTCGACGTACCCTTCAGCGGACCGGCGAAGGTCCTCGACGGCAGCGTCTGCGTGACGAATCGCGGGCGTCTGCCGATGGCGCTCTACGCCTCCGCGGACCGTACGAAAAGCCGCTCGGCGACGACGGTCAACGGCCGGCCGTGGCCCGCGAACTTCGATCTCGCGTTCTACGCGCCGAGGAGCCAGAGCCTGCTCGACCGCATCGGGGCTATCATCGAACGCCTGCGTATCTTCCATGCGCATGTCGGCCTGGGCCTGCTGTGGCTGCTGGCAGTTCTGTTCGCGATCGGCGTTCCGCTGGCGAGCGTCGCAGCTGTTTCGATCGAAGCGCGCAGGAGGGGACGAACGGGCAGGTACAGAGCCTGAGCCGCGCGCGCTACCGCCGGCGAGCGCTCCCGTGCGTCGCGACGTCGGCGAGCGCGTCGCGCACGAGCTGGGGATACACGAGCGAGGCGCGAAAGCGCTCAGCCTGTCCTCGTCCGGCGCTCTGGACGTCGCCGAACGCATCGGGCTCCTGCACCAGGCGCTCGATGACCGCGAGCAGCTCCTGCGGCGTGCTCACCTCGAGGTAGTCGCTCCCGGGCGCGAGCTCGTGGCGGGGGCTGAGCGGCTCTGAGATCACCAGGTGAGCCGCTGCGAGCGCGATGCACACGCGGTTCTCGAACGATGGATAGGGATTGTTGTGGAGGTTCAGCTGCACGTCGGCCCGGCGCAGGAAGCGCAACAGCTGCTCGCCGTAGAGGCCGTGGCCGATGTGCACGATCTCCTGGGCGCGCTTGATCGGCGCGAGCAGCTCCTCGCGATGCTCGGTCGAGCGGCCGACGAACAGCAGTCGCGGCGGGTGCGCGCGCGGCTTGACGTCCATGAAGAGGCTGTCCGCGACCGGCAGCGGCAGCGATCGCCAGACCGCGAGCACGCTCTCGGCGGATTCTGCGATCAGCGGGTCGAAGGACACGATCCGGTCGAAGTTGGCGGCGTCGACCTGTTCGAGCCACCACATGCGCGCGCGCAGGTCGGGATGGTCCTTGCCCGTGCTGCGAGGCAGCGGCTCGGTCAGGTAGCCGAGCGTGATCGCGCGCAGCCCCGCGAACAGGCCGGGCGGGATGATCTCCGGGCGGAAGACGAGCACGACGTCGGGATCGAGCTCCTGCAGGCGTGCGAGCAGCGGCTCCGGCGGTGCGGCTGCGCGGAAGTCCACGAAGACGGGATCGAGCTCCTCGCCTGCGAGCTCGAGCGAACATTGGCGGAAGTAGACCCCCTGGCCGACGAACGCGATCCGCTTCACAGCTGCTCGGCCACGCGCGGCGCCTCCCTGTCGAAGAACAGGAAGCCTCCGACCACGATCGCGATCGCGATCCCGATCGGGATCAGGATCATCGCGCCGCCGCCGATCGCCTTGGCCGCGCTCGGATACGCCGGGTTGATGACCGCGTGACGTGCCTGCTCGAGGATCGCCACGAACGGGTTGGACATCATCACGTGCGCGAGGTTCACCTTGACGCCGAGGACCGTCTGGTGGTGCACCGCGGTGATCGGGTAGAAGATCGGCGAGGCGTAGAAGGTCATCTGCAGCACCACTTCCCAGATCGGACGCACATCGCGGTAGCGCACGTAGGCGACCGAGAGGATCATCCCGAGCCCGCTCGTGAAGGTCGCGAGCGCCAGCATCAGCAGCGGCAGCTCGAGCCAGCTGAGGCGCACCGAGCCGCCGGCGGCGAGCAGGAATATGAACACTGGAACCAGGTTCAGGCAGAAGTTCAGCAGCGCCGTGAGCACGGTCGCAAGCGGCACCGCGAGCCGTGGGAACTCGATCTTGCGCACGAGGTTCTCGCGCGTCACGAGCGAGGCGACCGCGCCGCCGCTGGACTCGCTGTAGAAGTTGAACAGCACGATCCCCAGCAGCAACGCGACGGGATAATTAGGGCTTGAGGCGAAACGGCCCAGGACGGCGGAGATCACCGCGTAGATCACGCCGAACAGCAGCAGCGGGCGCATCAGCTGCCACAGGTACCCCAGCGCCGAGCCGAAGAACGCGAGCTTGAACTCGGTCTTCGCGAGCGTCCAGGTCAGGTGCCACAGGCGCCTCGGGTCTGAGCCGAGCGCCGAGGGACCCTTGATCGGGCGACCGAGTCCCTGCAGCTGCGCCGCGCTCCAGGCGAGGCCCGGCGGCTCGATCTGCTGCGGCGTGGGGGCGCTCACGGGACGAGTTCCGCGCTTGCCGGGAGAGTTTGGCCGCGCTCGATCACGACCTCGTAGGGCAGGTCAAGGAGCGCATCGGTACCGCGGGTTCCGGTGATCACGATCGAGATCATGCGCTCGCGACGATCGATCCACGCACCGCCATGGCGCGCGACGGCGGGCGTCACGTAGTAGCGATCGGGAGCGAGCACGTTCTCGAATCGAATGCGGAAGGTGACCTCGTCGCCCGCGCGAAAGACGCCGCAGCGCGGGTCGCTCCAGAGGTTCGATGCCGACAGCAGATGGTCGCGGTGGCTGTTCTGCACATTGATGCCGAACAGCGGATTCTCGACCTCATCGTGAAAACGCACGCGCGCGGCGAACGAGCAGAACCTGCCGGTCGTGAGCGTCTCCGCACGCGCGCCATGCTCGTCCTCGAACCACGCCTCGCGGATCTCGGCTTGACCGTCGCCGATGCGCTGCGAAGCCGCTACGAGCAGCTCCTCCGCGTCGCTCGCATCGGCGCCCGCCGCGGGCTCGCCGGCCGGCTCGGCCTCGGCCGCGCGCTGCCCGGAGGCGCCTTCGGAGCCACTCGCTTCGTTCTCCGCCGCGACTTCCTCGACGTGACGCGCCTGCTCTGAGAAGTTCAGCTCGAGGTAGCGATTGCCGACATGCTCGGGGTCGCCCAGCTCGACCGCGCGCCCGTGCTCGAGCAGCAGCGCGCGATCGCAGAAGCGCTGCACCGCGGACATGTCGTGGGTTACCAGCAGCACGGTCGCGCCGCTGTCGCGGATGCGCTCGAACTCGTCGTAGCACTTCTGCTGGAACGCGGCGTCGCCGACTGCCAGCACCTCGTCGATCAGCAGGATCTCCGCGTCGACGTGGATCATCACCGCGAACGCGAGCCGCACGAGCATCCCCGAGGAGTAGTTCTTGATCTTCAGGTCGATGAAGTCGCCCAGCTCTGCGAAGTCGATCACGCTGTCGAAGCGCCGGCGGGCCTCGCGCGGGCTGAGACCGAGCATGGTGGCGTTGAGCAGCGCGTTGTCGCGCGCGGGCAGGTCGGGGTTGAAGCCGACCCCCAGCTCTATGAACGTCGACATGCGCCCGTTGACGTAGATGCTGCCGCTGTCGACGCCGTAGATCCCGGCGAGGCACTTGAGCAGCGTCGACTTGCCCGAGCCGTTGCGCCCGACGATCCCGAGGAACTCGCCCGGCGCGACCGCGAATGACACACCGCGCAGGGCGTGCAGCGTGTCGGACGCGCCGCGTCGAAACGGATGCAGCACGCGCTCCTTCAGCGTGCTCACCTGCTCTCGCGGGATCTCGAACTGCTTATGAACGCGATCGACGAGGACCGGTGGCGGTGGGTGCTCGCCCATTGGCCATACAAGGGTATCCGGGGTCACCGGCGCCAGTCCCAGCAGCGCAGCTCGCTCACCGGGTGCGCGGCCGCGACGGCGGCGGCTGCGCCAGGCGCCGGCTCGAGCTCGGCGATCCACGGCTCGGCCCCGATCCTCGCGCGGTTGCCGATGCCGGTGCCCGCGCACTTCAAGCGGGCCTCGTGTCGAACCCATGCGCGCAGGAACTCGTGCTCGCGGCGGGACTCGTCGAGTTCGCCGATGCGCCTCGCCTCGCCCGCTCCCAGCACGCGCGCGGCCACGCGCAGCACGTCGGAGCGCCGGCGCGAGACCTCGACGTCGACGCCGACCGCACCGCTGGCGGAGAAGGCGTAGAGCGCGAGCGCGCCGGAGTGCGAGACGTTGAAGCGCAGCTCGGCGGGCGCGCCGAGCAGCGAGGGCTTGCCGTAGGGCCCGCTGCCGAAGCGCAGCGAGCCGGGGTCGCAGGCGACGTAGCGGCCGAGCAGCGCGCGCAGGATCGCGCGGGCGCCCCGCCACAGCCGCCGCTCGCGCGCGGAGAGTATGCGCCCGGCGCGCTCGAGCTCCGCCGCGGACAGCGAACCGAGCAGCTCCTCCTCGACCGCGAGCAGGTCCGCGCGCCACACGTGCAGGGCGTTTGCGGCGATCTCCAGCTCGGGCGGCGCCTGCGCCCAAGCGCGATCAGCCGACGGCGGATTCGAGGGCGTGCTCAGGCTCATGCTCGTCGCGAGGCGAATATAGGCGAGCACGCCCGCGCCGGTCGCGCTGTGGGCCACGGCGACGGGGCGCTCGAGCGCTCGCTGTGCGTCGAGGGCCGGTTTCCCCGCTCAAGCGCGAGGAGCAGCTGTCGATGGCAAGGTGATGGCGATTTTCAAGGAGATCTGCGGCATCCGCCGGCTGCTGGCGGGGCTCGCGCTGAGCGGAGCGCTCGCGTGCGCGATCGCCGGTGCGGGCGCGTCCCGGGCGGCGGCTGCGGAAGCCGGCGTCGGGCTCAACTCGCCGACGAGTGCCCAGCTCGGTGCGGTGCACGCGCTCGGCACCCATTGGGTGCGCATGTTCGTGAGCTGGCGCGCGCTGCAGCCCACCCCTGCGCCGGTGAGCGCGCCGGTTATCGCCTCCTACGAGCAGCTCTTCGCGGCGTTGCCCGCGGGCACCAAAGTGATCCTCGACATCTTCGCCACCCCCCAGTGGGAGAGCGGCTCGGCCAACGAGAACGCGCCGCCGGCGAACCCGGGCGACTATGCGGCCTTCGTCGCTTCGCTCGCGCGCCACTGGGCGGGCCGCGTGACGGCGTATGAGATCTGGAACGAGGAGGACGCCCCCGCCTGGTGGGTCGGCGGCCCCGACCCCGCGGCGTACGTGCGCCTGCTGGCGGCCGCCTATCCGGCGATCAAGGCGGCGGATCCGCACGCGAAGGTGGTGCTCGGCGGGCTCACCGGCAACGACTACGCGTTTCTCGCAGGCGTCTATCAGGCGGGCGGAAAGGGCTTCTTCGACGCCGTCGGCGTGCACACCGACACCGCCTGCAGCGTGCTCTCCCCCTACCGGTTCCTGCGCGGCCCCGACAACCGCATGATCTTCGACTCGTTCCTCGCCTATCGCGAGGTGCGAGCCACGATGCTCGCGCACGGCGATGACAAGCCGATCTGGATGACCGAGCTCAGCTGGCTCACCACGAGGGCCGTATGCGCTGCGGGCGTATGGGCCGG
>JAXDGS010000016.1:0-19367 GCA_034664905.1 Solirubrobacteraceae bacterium
ACGATCCCGATCCCGTGCGGCAGCCCGCGCAGCAACACAGCGTGAGCCAGCGCGAAGCCGATCCAGTAGACACCCAACAGCGTGAGCGCCAGCCCGCCGACGCTCGGGCGCGGCGCGGCGAGCGTCAAGCCGAACAGCAGCGGCAGCGTCGCTGCAGCCACAAGCAGCACCTGGAACTGCGTTCCATACAGCGCCGCGATCAGCAGTCCCGCGAGCGCGAGGAACCCGCCGAGGCGGACCGGGTGGGCGCGGTCGTACATCGCGAACAGCTCGTGCATGCATATCGCCCCGAGGATGAACAGCCCGAGCGCGAACACGAGGCCGCCCTCGATCACCAGAAACAGCGCCAGCGCGATCCCCGGGATCGACACCAGCACCCTGGCGCTCAGGTCCGAGCGCCGGCGCCTAGGCCGGCGGGCGCGCGAGCTCGGCGCTCGCCGCGGGCGGCCAGCGGCACGGCGCGCAGCCGCGCTCGACGGTCGCTGCGGTGTGCGTGCGCGGCCGGCCATCAGCGCCCTCCGAAACGCCGCCTGCGCTCTGCGAACTCCTCGAGCGACGCCTCGAGCGCCTCGCGCGTGAAGTCCGGCCACAGCTCCTCGCGGAACACCAGCTCGGAGTACGCCGATTGCCACAGCAGGTAGTTCGACAGCCTGCGCTCGCCGCTGGTGCGGATGATCAGGTCGGGGTCATGCATCTCCGGCGCGTACAGGCACGCCCGAAACTCTTCCTCGCTGCCGCCGCTAAAGCGCCTCGCCGCATCGAGGATCTCCGCGCGCCCGCCGTAGTTGAACGCCACGAACAGCGTTATGCGGCTGTTCTGCGCGGTCAGCTCCTCGGCCCAGCGCATCTGCTCGAGCAGGCCCTCCGCCACGCCGCCACGGCGCCCGATGAAGCGCATGCGCACGCCTTCCTCGTGCAGCTCCGGCGTCTCCCCCGCGATCCGCGCCGAGAACATCTCCATCAGACCCTGCACCTCCTCGGCCGGACGCGACCAGTTCTCGGTGGAAAACGAGTACACGGTGAGCTCCTCGATGCCGAGCTCTGCCGCGTCGCGCAGCCGGGCCTTCACGGTGTCGGCGCCTGCGCTGTGACCCTCGTTGACCGGCACCCCCTGCGCGCGCGCCCAGCGCCCGTTTCCGTCGGTGATGATCGCGACGTAGCGGGCGGAGGAGGAGCCCGCCGATCGCGTGGTGGCCGCCGACTCGCGTTCACCGGCGGAGCCCATCACACGGAGAGGATCTCCTCCTCCTTGGCCTTGAGCACGCCGTCGAGATCGGCGATGCGCCCGTCGGTCAGCTTCTGCAGCTCCACCTCCGCGCGGTGCTCGTCATCCGATGATGCCTCGCCCTCCGCCTTCAGCTCGCGCAGCTGCTGCATCGTGTCGCGGCGCACATTTCGGATCGCCACGCGACCCTCCTCTGCGAGGTTGCGCACCACCTTCACGAGCTCGCGACGGCGCTCTTCGGTCAGCTCCGGCACGGCGAGCCGAACGAGGTTGCCGTCGTTGGAGGGATTCAGGCCGATGTCGGACTCGTTGATCGCCTTCTCGATCGCCTTGATCGAGGACTTGTCATACGGCTGGATCGTGATCAGGCGCGCTTCGGGGGCGGAGATCGTCGCCAGCTGGTTCAGCGGCGTCATCGCACCGTAGTAGTCGACGACCACGCGGTCGAGCAGCGACGGGCTGGCGCGCCCCGTGCGCACCGTGCCGAACTCGTGCTGAGCGGACTCGAGCGACTTCGCCATGCGCTCGCGCGCATCCTCAAGCAGTTCGTCGATCAGGTTCTCAGCCGCCATCAGCTTCTCCTTGCGATGTGAATACCAGCGTGCCCACGCGCTCGCCTGAGATTATCCGCGCGAGGCTCGAGTCGTCGTCCATGTTGAAGACGTTCAACGGCATGCCGTTCTCCATGCACAGCGCCAACGCGGTCGAGTCCATCACCCGCAGCCGCCGCTCGAGCGCCTCCATGTGGGTGATCTGCGGGATGAACTGCGCGTCGGGCACCAGCGCAGGATCTGCGGTGTAGACGCCCTCGACGCCGTTCTTGGCCATCAGGATGATCTCCGCGTGGATCTCAGCCGCCCGCAGCGCGGCCGCGGTGTCGGTGGTGAAGAACGGGTTGCCGGTTCCCGCCGCGAAGATCACCACGCGGCCCTTCTCGAGGTGGCGCATCGCACGGCGGCGGATGTAGGGCTCGGCCACCTCCGAGACGCCGAGCGCGGACAGCACGCGCGTGTCGGTGCCCATCTTCTCGAGCGCATCCTGGAGCGGCAGCGCGTTGAGCACCGTCGCGAGCATGCCCATGTAGTCGGCGGTCGCGCGGTCCATCCCGGCCGCTGCGCCTTTCATGCCTCGGTAGATGTTGCCCGCGCCGACGACGATCGCGACCTCGACGCCCTGATCACGGGTCTCGGTCACCTGGCGCGCGACCGCCATCACCCGCTCGGGATCGGTCCCGTAGTGCAGCTCTCCCATCAGCGCCTCGCCTGACAGCTTCAGCAGGATGCGTTTGAACGCAGGGGCCATCGCCGCGCAGAGCCTATACCCGCCGCGCGCTCTACTGGCCTACTGCAAAGCGCGCGAAGCGGCGTATCACGACGTTCTCGCCGGTCGTCGCCGAGAGCTCGTCGCGAAGCTGCTGAACGGTCTTGCCGTCGAACTTCGGATTGTGCATCACCTGCTCGAGCAGCACGACCGTCGAGAGCCAGGAATCGAGCTTGCCGGCGACGATCCGCTCGCGCACGTTCTCCGGCTTCTCCGCCGCCTCCTGCTCGTAGACGCGCGCCTCGGCCGCGCGCAGCTGCTCGGGCACCTCCTCGCGGCTCACGAACGCAACCGTCGGCGACGCTGCGATCTGCATCGCGACCTCACGCGCGAACGCGACGAAGTCCTCGTTCTTGGCGACGAAGTCCGTGTTGCAGTCGACCTCCACGAGCACGCCGACCTTGGCGCCCGCATGTACGTACGCCTGGACCGCGCCCTCGGTCGCGGCGCGCTCGCCCAGATCCTGGACCTTCTTGCCCTGGCGCACGCGCAGGATCTCGATCGCCTTCTCGACGTCGCCCTGGGCCTCTGTGAGCGCCTTCTTGCAGTCCATCATGCCCGCGCCCGTGCGGTCGCGCAGGGCCTTTACGTCCTTCGCCGCGATCTCCGTCGTGTTCATGACGCGCTTGCCTCCGCTTTCGTCTGCTCGCCCTGCGGCTGCTCCGCCGGCTCCTCCTCGCTCGCCGGCGCCTGAGGCTTTGCCTCCGCGGGCGCCTGCTCGGTCGCCGGCTGCTCGGCGGGCGTGTCCTCGGCGGCTGGTGCCTCTGCGGTGGCGGGCGCCTCTGCGGCGGCTGGCGTCTCATCGGCGGCTGGTGCCGCCTCCGTGGCGGGGGCCTGCTGCGGCGGTGCGGGTGGGGGCTGGCGCTGTTTTGCAGCCGGCGGGGGCGCAGCCTGCGGCGCGGCGGGCGCCTGCGGTTTGGGCTCACCGGCGGCTGCCGGCGCCGGGGAGGGTGCTGCGGCTGGCGGCGCGGATGCCTGCGCCGCCTGCTGCTCGGCCTCGCGCGCAGCGGCCACCTCGCGGGCCGCCTGCTCCTCGGCCTCGCGCGCCGCCTTCGCCTCGGCCTCGCGCCGCGCGCGCTCCTCCGCCTCGATGCGCGCGCGCTCCTCGGCTTCCTTGCGCGCGCGCTCCTCCTCCGCGCGGAACACGCCGTGTCCCTCGGAGACCACCTGGCCGATCGCCTGGGTGATCAGCGCGCACGAGCGGATCGCATCGTCGTTTCCGGGGACCACGAAGTCGATCCCGTCCGGGTCGCAGTTGGTGTCGACCAGGCCGATGATCGGGATGCGCAGGCGCTGGGCCTCTTTGACGGCGATCGCCTCGGTTTTCAGGTCGATCACAAACATCGCATCAGGTACGCGCTGCATGTTCTTGACGCCGCCGAGATTCGCGCGAAGCTTCGCGAGGTCGGCCTGCGCACCCATGCGCTCGCGAGTCGGCAGCAGCGCGAGCTGCCCCTCGGCCTCGTAGCGTTCGAGGTCGTGCAGCCGACGGATCCGCAGGTTGATCGTCTGGAAGTTGGTGAGCAGGCCGCCGAGCCAGCGGTGGTTGACGAACGGCATGTCGGCCGCTTCGGCGACGTCCTTGATCGTGTCACGCGCCTGCTTCTTGGTGCCGACGAACAGCACCGTCCCGCCGCGATGCGCGAGTGCGTCCGCGAACTCCTGCGCCTGCGCGAGCAGGCTGCTCGTCTTGAGCAGGTCGATGATGTAGATGCCGCCGCGCTCGCCATGGATGAAGCGGCGCATCTTGGGGTTCCAGCGGCGCGTCTGGTGGCCGAAGTGAACGCCGGCCTCCAGCAGCTCCGCAATGCCTACCTCAGCCACTGACTACTCCCTTGGTTTTTGTATCGGTGTGTGTCCGCGCGGATGGAGCGGACCCGGAAGCCTTCGGCTGATCGCCGTGGCGCCGGGCAGGGCCGCGATCCGTTCCCGCGCGGGTCGAGATCATGGGTTGAAAGCTCAGGATAGCTCTTCGGCCCTGCGCAGCGCAGCGCGCAAATCGGGCGCGAGTGGCGAGCTGACCTCGATCGGCTCGCCGGTGAGGGGGTGCTCGAACGCGAGGCGCGTCGCGTGCAGGAACTGGCGCTCGAGGCCGAGCATGCCAGGCGTCCCGTACTCGGGGTCGCCGCACACCGAATGGCCGATCGCGCGCAGGTGCACGCGGATCTGGTGGGTGCGGCCCGTCTCCAGGCGCAGGCGCAGCAGCGAGGTGCCCGCGAGCGCGCGCTCGACCGTGAAGTGCGTGCGCGCCTCGCGCGAGCCCGCTCCGCCCACCGACATGCGCGTGCGCACGCGCGGATCGCGTCCGATCGGCGCCTCGATCGTGCCGCTGCGCGCCGGCGGGCGCCCCTCGACCAGCGCCAGGTACTCGCGCTGGATCTTGCGCGCGGCGAGCGCCGCTGTGAGCCGCCGGTGCGCCTCCTCAGAGCGCGCGACGACGAGCAGCCCGGAGGTGTCGCGGTCGAGCCGGTGAACGATCCCGGCGCGCTCGGGCTGACCGCCCGCGAGCTGCGGTGCGAGCAGCTGCGCGAGCGTGTCGGAGTGGTGTCCGCGGCCCGGGTGCACCACCACGCCGGGACCCTTGTCGATGACGATCAGGTGCTCGTCCTGCCAGGCGATCGTGAACGGGGCGTCGTCGCTCACGGCTCACCGCGACGTGCGCCGTCGATCACCAGCAGCAGGATCACGACCCCGGCCGTGATCGACGCGTCGGCAAGGTTGAACGGAGGCCAGCCGAGCGGAAGGCGGATGAAGTCGGTGACCGACCCCGCGCGCAGCCGGTCGAGGATGTTCCCGAGCGCGCCGCCGATCAGCAGCCCCGTGGGCAGCCAGATCAGAGGGCGCCGCGCATTGCGCGCGAAGTACGCGAGCAGGATCAGCAGCGCCACGCCGATCACGATGCTCACACCGGCGTGGCTGCCCGGAAGGAAGCCGAACGCGACGCCGCGATTGCGCGTGTTGACCAGGTCGATACCCGGCAGCAGCTTGTGTTCATCGCCGCGCGCGATCGAGCTCTCCACCGCGCGCTTGCTCAGCTGGTCGACCGCGAGCACGCCGAGCACGACGAGCAGCGCAAGCAGCCACGGCCTGGCGCGCGCGGGGACGCCGCCGGCGAAGGTCGCAGATATGGGCCGCCGACGGCCGTCGCGACGCTGCCCCCGACCTGCGATCGGCGTCATCCGGACCCGCTCAGCCGTGGATGATGCGCGCAACGACGATGCTGTTGACGATCTGCAGCGTGACGATCGCGAGCAGCGGGCTGAAGTCCATTCCGCCGAAGGACGGCAGCACACGCCTGAAGATGCGCAGGAAGGGCTCGCAGACGTCGCGCAGGAAGCCGAGTCCGGCGTCGCTCGCGCGCGAGTAGCCGGGACGGAAGCCGGCAGTGAACAGCAGCTGGACGACGATGTAGAGGATGATCAGCAGCGTGTAGACGTAGATGACTACCGAGAGGTAGTCGGCGATCTGCGTGCGTGCGCTCGCGAGCATCACCGCGCCGCGCCCCCCAGCACCGCGTCGAGCGCGTCGCTGAACGCGGAGCGCACAGAGCTGCGCTCCAGAGCCGCCAGGCCGCGTGCCGTCAGGCCGCCGGGGGAGGCGACCTCGCGGCGCACCGCCAGCGTGTCATAGCCCCGCGCGCGCAGCAGCTCGGCGGTGCCTGCGAGCGTCGCCACGACCAGCTCGGCGCCCTGCGCCGAGGGTATGCCCCTGCGCACCCCCGCGTCGATCTGCGCCTCGGCGACGAGCGCCACATACGCCGGGCCGCAGGACATGAGGCCCGTCGCCACGTCCAGCAGCGCATCGTCGAGCACCACGTGCGTGCCGAGCTCAGCGAACAGGTCCCTCACCGCCGTGTCGAGGGCGGCGTCCTGCTCTGCGTCGGCCGCCTGCGCGACCGCGCCGCGGCGGACCTCGACGGTCAGCGAGGGGATGAAACGGTAGACGGGCTTGGCGGGATACGCGTCGCGCAGCGCCGAGAGCGGTGTCGCGGCCAGGATCGAAGCGACCGCGGAGGCGTGCGGAGCGATCTCCTCGGCGACCTGCGCCAGCTGCGCGGGCTTGTGGCAGAGCACCACCAGCTCGGCGCGTTCGGCCACCTCGGCGTTGCTCGCGAGCGCCTCGCCGCCGACCTCGGCTGCGAGCGAGCGGGCGCGCTCGGAGACGGGATCCGCGCACAGCAGCGGCCGCCCCCAGCCACGTGCCAGCGCGCGTGCCATGTTGCCGGCGCCGATGAGACCGACCTGCATCAGACCCTACGACTGATTGAAGAAGCCCTTCTCGATCAGCCGCGCACGCTCCTCGGCAGAGATCTCGACGTTGCGAGGGGTGAGCATGAAGACCTTGTCGGCGATTCGCTGCATGCCGCCGTCGAGTGCGTAGGTGAGGCCGGAGGCGAAATCGATCAGGCGCTTGGCGAGGTCGGTTTCCGAGCCCTGCAGGTTGAGGATCACGGGAATCGCGTCCTTGAACTTGTCGGCTATCTGCTGTGCGTCGTTGAACGACTTCGGCACCACCAGATGCACGCGCACGTCGCCGTTGCCGCGACCGCCGACGGGCTTCAGGACGGTCGCGCGACCGCGCCCGCCGCGCGCTCCGGACTCGCCCTCCTCGTCCTCGGCGAAGATGTCGTCGAACTCGTCACGGCGGCGGCGCAGGCGGCGAACGTTGGGACGCTCGCGGTAGCGGTCCTCGATCTCCGCCTCGTGTGTCACGTCCTCGTCGTAGTCGTCGTGATACTCCTCGGCAAGGCCGAAGTAGACGAGCGCGCTATGCCATGAGTCGCGGAAGGCCATCACCAAAGGTTCCTCGCCGACCGAGGGAGCAGCAAGCTCCCCCGAGGGGGCTTCCAACACTGTTCGCCCGAAGGGCCTGATTCCCTGCTGATGCTAGCTATTCGCGGTCTGCGACCGTGGGCCGATGATACAAGCTCGTGCCGATCCGCACGATCGTCGCGCCCTCCTCGGCCGCGACGCGGTAATCCTGCGAGGTGCCCATCGAGAGCACCTCGAGCCCGCGCTCGCGCGCGAGCCCGCGCAGCGCCGCGAACCACGGGCGGCTGGCCTCGGGGTCATCGACCAGCGGCGGCATCGCCATCAGCCCTGCGACCGGCAGTGGCGCGCGGGCTATGAAGGCGTCGAGATCCGCCGGCGCGACGCCCGCCTTGGCGCTCTCGCCCGCGAGGTTCACCTGCACGAGGATGCGCAGATCCGGATGTGCGAGATCGCGGTGGCGCTCGAGCTCGCGCAGCGCCGACTCGGAGGCCACCGAATGGATCAGGCGCACGTGCGGGACGATCGCGCGTACGCGCCTGCTCTGCAGCTGGCCGATGAAATGCCAGTCGAAGGACTCGCCGTGCTCGGCGACCTTCTGCTGGAGGTCCTGAGCGCGGTTCTCCCCCACGAGCGTCACGCCGGCGGCTGCGAGCTTCGGCAGATCGACGCTCGCGACGTACTTGGTCGCGGCGAGTACCTGCACCGCGCCTTCCGCGCCGCCTGGGTGAAGCGAGCGCGCTCGCGCCGCGGCGGTGGCGAGCTCGGTGTGGATGCGCTCGAGGTTCGAGCGGATCTCCTCGACACCGAGCTCGCGGATCAGCTCAGCCATGCCACGCCCGCCTGGCGCCCCGCGCGCGCGCCTTCGCGGCGGTGGGAGAAGAAGCGCGGATCGCAGATCGTGCACGCCTGCACCTCGCGCACGTCTGCGACGGATGCCGCAAGCAGGCGATCGCGGGCGATCGCGCGCATGTCGAGCATGCGACCGTTGCGATGGGCGCCGGCGAAGGCGCCGTGCACCTCCTCGCCGACCTCGTAGCAGCACGCGCAGGCGCACGGTCCGAGCACGGCGTGGATCGGCCCGGCGCCGATCAACCGGCGCAGGCTGCGCACACCCTCCTCGAGCACCCCCGCCGCGAGCCCGCGCCAGCCCGCGTGGATCATCGCGACGCCGTCCTCGCCGGCGAGCGCTACCGGTAGGCAGTCGGCGGCGAGCACCATCACGCCGACGCCGTAAAGCGACGTCGCCTGGCCATCGGCCTGCTCGCCCCCGGGCCTCGGCGCGGCCGAGGTCGGCGGCTCGCTGACGATCCGTACGACGGTGCCGTGGACCTGGTAGCCACGCGCGAGCGCCGCGACGCCGATCTGCTCGCGCAGGCGCTCGCGTGCCGCGGCCCCGCCATCCGCGTCCGTGCCGGCCACCCTAGACAGGTTGCCGTCGCTGCGCTCGGTGAAGAGCACGCGCGCGCCGCCCGGGAGCTCGATCACGCGCTGCGGCGAGATCACGCGTCCGCCTCGAGCGCCGCGCGCAGCTCGCCCTCGCGGTCGCCGTCGAGCTCCCCGTCGAGCTTGCGCGCGAGCGCCGCCGCGAGCCGCCTGCCGATCTCGGGACCCGCGGGCACGCCCGCGGCGAGCAGGTCATCGCCGGTGATCTGCAGGCGCACGTGGCGCCAGTCCGACAGCCACGCGCGCGCGCTTGCGGCTGCGCCCTCGCCGCCGTCTTCGCCCAGCGCGCCCGCGAGCGCGATGGCCTCGAGCGGCGCGGATCCGACCGCCTGGCGAACCTGCGAGGGGCGTGCGGAGGCTCCCAGCGCGGGCCCCAGCGCGGGTGCACGCAGCGCGCTTGCAAGCGCGCGCTCGCGGTCCGGCGCCGTGAACTCCATACCCGCGAGCAGCTCGAAGGCGGCCCTCTCGCCGTCGCCGCCGGTGGCGAGTGAAAGCAGGAGCGTCGCGAGCAGCAGCATCTCCGAGCGGCCCTCCGGCGGCAGCAGCGCGAGCGCGCGGCGCGCGAGCGGGCCATCGAAGCGCAGGCGTGGGTCGATCGCAGCGAGCACCCCGATCTGCTCGAGTGCCGCGAGCGTGGCGGGCGCATCGCTCTCGGTGAGCGCCAGGCGTAGCTCGGCCCCGACGCGCGCTGGAGAGACGGTCTCGAGCGCGCCGGCGGCGAGCGCCTGTGCGGCGAGCTCGGCGGTTTGCGACACAGGCTCGAAGCCCAGGCGCACGCGGTATCGAGCGAGCCTCAGAAGGCGGGTCGGATCGTCGATGAAGCTGCGCTCGTGCGTCACGCGCAGGCGTCTCTGTACGAGGTCATCCAGCGCATCGGGCGCAGCCGTCAACCGTCCATGCTCGCGCGGATCGAGCGACACCGCGATCGCGTTGACGGTGAAGTCCCTGCGCTCCAGGTCCTGCTCGGCCCCACCCGTCCGAACCTCAGGCAGCGCGCCCGCGACCGGGTAGCTCTCGGCGCGGCGCTCGGCGACGTCCACCCTGCCGCCCGGCCACTGCACGAGCGCGGTCCCGAAGCGCCCATGCAGCGTCACCGAGGCGCCCGGGTCGGCGATCCGCGCGGCGAGCTCGCGCGCGAAGCCGCCCGCATCGCCAGCCACGACCACGTCGAGCTCGCGCGGCGTGCGCCCGAGCAGCAGATCGCGCGTCGCGCCGCCGACCAGCGCGGCGTCGCCGCGCGCGCTTGCGAGCTCATACAGCTGCTCGCCGCCGGGACGCGCGCGCATCGCCTCGAGGACCGCCTCGCCGCGGCCGCGCAGCGCAGTCGCGCCATCGCTACTCACGCGCGGCCCCCCCATCTCATCTCTTTAGGCGCACCGGGATACCCGCTGCCTGCAGATGGGCCTTGGCCTCGGCGACCGTGTAGCGGCCGTAGTGGAAGATCGACGCGCACAGCACCGCATCGGCGCCCGCGCGGAGCGCCTCGCTGAGATGCTCGAGCTCGCCCGCACCACCGGAGGCGATCACGGGCACGCTCACCGCGCTTGACACAGCGGCGGTCAGGGGGAGGTCATAGCCCTCGTTGGTGCCGTCGCGATCCATGCTCGTGAGCAGGATCTCCCCCGCCCCGCGCTCGACCGTCTCGCGCGCCCACGCGAGCACGTCGCGACCGGTCGCGGTTCGCCCGCCGGCGAGATACGCCTCCCAGGAGCCCGCGCCCTCCCCGTCGGCGCCGGTGCGCTGCTTCGCGTCGATCGCGAGCACGACGCATTGCGCGCCGAACACCGAAGCGAGCTCGTCGATCAGGTCGGGGCGCTCGATCGCGGCGGAGTTGATCGAGATCTTGTCCGCGCCTGCGTCGAGCACGGCCTGAGCGTCGGCGACGGAGCGGATGCCGCCGCCGATCGTGAACGGCACGAAGACCTCATCAGCGGTGCTGCGCGCGAGCCGCGCAATCGTCTCGCGCTTCTCGTGCGTCGCGGTGATGTCGAGGAACACGAGCTCATCCGCGCCCTCGCGGTCGTAGTGGCACGCGAGCTCGACCGGATCGCCGGCGTCGCGGATGTCGACGAATTCGACGCCCTTGACGACGCGCCCGCCGTCTACGTCAAGGCACGGGATGACACGCTTGAGATGCACCCGCTCACCGTATCGCCCGTCGCTCGCGGGACCGCCGGCCTATCACTGCAGCGCAGCGTGCGCCTCGGCGACCGTGAAGCGCCGCTCGTAGAGCGCCTTGCCGACGATCACGCCGGCGAGGGCGTCGAGCTCGTGCTCGGAGCGCAGCGCTGCGAGCGCGCGCAGGTCGGCGAGCGAGCCGATGCCGCCGGAGTAGATCATGCTTCCCTCCATCGCCGCGCTCGCCGCCGCGAGCACCTCGCCGAGGCTCGCGCCGTCGAGCATCCCGTCGCGGTCGATGTCGGTGAAGACGAAGTTGCGCAGCCCGCGCTCGCGCAGCGCCGCGAACGCGTCGCTCGCGCGCATGTCGGTGCTCTGGAGCCACCCGTGGGTCGCGACGCGACCGCTGCGCACGTCGATCGACGCGAGCACCCGCTCGGGCCCGTGGGCTGCGAGCGCCTCGCGCACGAGCCGCTCGTCGGTGAACGCAGCGGTGCCGAGGATCACGCGCTCTGCGCCCGCGCCCAGCGCAGCCGCGATCGCCTCGGCGCTGCGCAGGCCGCCGCCATACTGCACCGGCACGCCGAGCTCGCCCGCGATCCGGCGCAGATGCTCGAGGTTCACGGGCTCGCCGCGCTTCGCGCCGTCGAGGTCCACCACGTGCAGGCGTCGAGCGCCCGCCCGCGTCCAGCCGCGCGCCGCCGCCAGCGGATCCTCGTCGTAGACCTTCTTCGCCTCGAAGTCCCCCTTGACGAGCCGCACGGCGTTTTCGCCGAGGATGTCGATCGCCGGGTAGAGCCTCACCGGGCGAGCGGCGCGGTCGTCTCGATGCAGATCTGCGCGAAGTTCGCGAGCAGGCGCAGGCCCGCGGTCGATGACTTCTCCGGGTGAAACTGGACGCCGTAGAAGCAGCCGTGCTCGACCGCCGAGACGAACGGCGCGCCGTACTCCGCGACCCCGAGCGTGTCGGAGTCGAGCTCCGGCTCGGGGGCGAATGAGTGCACGTGATAGAAGGCGCAGCCGGGCGCGAGCCCCTGCACGAGCCGCGAGTCCGCCTTGCGGAAGCGGACCTCGTTCCAGCCGATGTGAGGCAGCTTCAGCGAGCCCGCGCGCAGCGGCCGCACCTGTCCCGGGATGATGCCCAGCCCGCGCGCGCCGCCCAGCTCCGAGGAGGCGTCGAACGCGAGCTGCATGCCGAGGCAGACGCCGAGCACGGGCGTGCCCGCCGCGAGGCGCTCGTGCAGCAGCTCATCGAGGCCCAGCCGGCGCAGCTGCTCGATCGCGCGCGGAAACGCGCCGACGCCCGGCAGCACGAGTCCCGCGGCGCCGCGCAGCCGTTCGTGGTCGGCACTCACGATCGCGCGCGCGCCAACGTGCTCGAGCGCCTTCTCGACCGAGCGGCGATTGCCCATGCCGTAGTCGAGGACCGCGATCTCGACCGGCTCTGCGATCAGCGCGCTCATCCGGTCAGCGTTCCCTTGGTGCTCGGCACTCCCGTCTCGGTCGGGTCGAGCGCGACCGCCTGGCGCAGCGCGCGGGCGAAGGCCTTGAAGGCGGCCTCGATCATGTGGTGGGCGTTACTGCCCGTCTCCACGCGCAGGTGCAGCGTGAGCTTCGCGGCGGTCGCGAGCGAGCGGAAGAACTCCTCGGTGAGCTCGTGCTCGAAGTCGCCGGTCGAGCCCGCCGGCAGCTCGGCTGTGAACAGCGTGAAGGGCCTGCCGGAGATATCGACCGCGCAGCTCGCGCGCGCCTCGTCCATCGGCACGGTCGCCCAGCCGTAGCGGGCGATGCCTGCACGTTCGTCGAGCGCTGCGTCGAGCGCCTGGCCGAGCACGATCGCGGTGTCCTCGGCGGTGTGGTGGGCGCCGGTCTGCAGGTCGCCGGTGACCGCGACGTCGAGGTCCATGCGCCCGTGGCGCGCGAGCAGGTCGAGCATGTGGTCGAGGAATCCGACGCCGGTCTGGCGCGTCCCCGCGCCGCTGCCTTCGAGCGCGAGCGTGACGCGCACGTCGGTCTCCGCGGTCCTGCGCTCGATCGTCGCCGCTCTGCTCATGATCGAGCATTCTCGCGCACGCGCGCGAGCATCGACTCCGCGTGCACCTCGAAGCCCTCCGCGCGCGCGATCGGAGCGCCGGCCGCTGCGAGCGCGCTGGCGCCGGCGCCGATCCGCACCTCGGCCATGCGGCGGCGAAAGTGGCGCGGCGAGAGCGCGGACGCGAAGCGCGCCGCGCCCGCGGTCGGCAGGACGTGGTTCGAGCCGGCGACGTAGTCGCCGAAGGCGGTGGCGCTCTCGGCGCCGACGAACACGCAGCCGGCGCTGCGCACCGATGGGGCCAGCGCCTCCATCTCGGCGCCGATCAGCTGCAGATGCTCGGGGGCGAACGCGTTGGCAAGCTCGAGCGCTTCGCGCGGGGAGGACAGCTCGAGCACCGCGAACTCCGCCTCGCCGACGGTGGGGCGCTCGAGCACGAGCTCCTCGAGCAGCGCTGCGAGCTCGCCGGCGCGCGCGGCCGACGGCGAGACCGCAGCCACGAGGCTGCCCTCGCCGTGCTCCGCCTGCGCGAGCATGTCGAGCGCCGCGAGGCGCAGCTCGTGCGCGGAGGCCTGCGCGCCGAGCAGCACGAGCAGGTCGCTCGGGCCGGCGAAGCCATCGATGCCGACGATCGCCGAGAGCTGGTGCTTGGCCTCCTGGACGTAGAGGTTGCCGGGTCCCACGATCACGTCGACGCGCTCGACGCTGTCGGTCCCGTACGCGAGCGCTGCGATCGCCTGCGCGCCACCCATGCGATACACGCGCTCCACGCCGCACAGCCTGCAGGTCCCGAGGATCACCGGGTCGATCTCTCCGTCGATCCCGGGCGGGGCGCACACGCACACGTCGAGCACGCCGGCCGCGCGTGCGGTCACCACGCCCATCACGACGCTGCTCGGGTAGGGCGCGCGGCCGCCGGGCGCGTACACGGCGGCGGAGGACACCGGGACCTCGCGCAGCGCGATGCGCTGCCCCTGCGGCAGCTCGACCGAGGTGTCCTCGACGGTGGCGGCCTGCGCGAGCAGCGCGACGTTCTCGATCGCGACTTGCAGCCCAGCGACGAGCTCGAGCGCCATCAGCTTGATCGCCTCGTCGAGCTCCTCGCCGCTCACGCGCAGCGCGCGCGGCTCAGCGCCGCGGGTGTCGAAACGCCGGGTGTACTCGCGCACCGCCGCGTCACCCTGCTCCTTGACCGCGGCGAGGATCTCGCGGACCTCGCGCTGCACCGAGTCGCCGCGCGCGACGAGCGAGCGCACGTGCGCCGCTGCGCCCACCGGCCCGCCGAGCAGCGTGATCTGCTGAGCGTCCAGCCGCGTGATCCGCATCTCAGGCGCCGCCGGCCACGGGCAGGGCGCGCAGCTGCTCGAGCAGGTCGTCGAGCGCCGCCGCCTTCAGCTTGTGCGCGACCGGGTTGGCGATCAGGCGGGCCGTGCACTCGGCGATCTCCTCGCGCGCCACCAGGTTGTTCTCGCGCAGCGTCGTGCCGGTGGCGGTGAGGTCGACGATCGCCTCCACCATCCCGGTCAGCGGCGCGAGCTCGACGGACCCCTTGACCTCGACGATCTCGGCCTGCCTGCCGGTCTCCTCCATGTGGCGCGCGGCGACGCGCGGGTACTTGGTGGCGACGCGCATCACGCCGAGGCGTCGAAGCGCCTCGAGCGCCGGATCGGGACCTGCCCGGCTGGCGAGCACCATCGTGCAGCGTCCGTAGCCGAGGTCGAGCAGCTCATACACCTCGCGACCGCCCTCGCCGGGGCGCTGCGCCGCCTGCTCGAGCAGCACGTCCTTGCCGGTGACGCCGAGGTCCGCAGCTCCCGCCTCTACGTAGGTGGGCACGTCGGAGGGGCGCATCGTGATCACGCCGATGTCCTCGAACAGCAGCTTGCGGTCGTTCGAGCGCAGCTCGGCGGTATCGATCCCGAGCGCGGAGAGCACATCGACCGTCCCGTCGAACAGCGAGCCGCGTGGGACCGCGATCGTCAGCCCGTTGATCGGGCTCATCATCGCGCCCCCTGGCCCGCGGCCTCGTCCGCGAGTGCGAGCATCGCCCCGGTTCCGCGCCCCTCGCCCGCGAGCGCGATGTGCAGGCGGTCCACGCCCAGCGCGAAGCCGACCGCGGGCAGCGAGCGCCCGAAGCGGCCGAGCAGCTCGTCATAGCGCCCGCCGCCGCCGATCGGCGCTCCCAGCGCGGGGTCGTACACGTCGAAGACCGCGCCGGTGTAGTAGCCGATGTTGCGCACCAGCCCGAGGTCGAAGATCACCCGCGATGCCACGTCCGGCTCGAGCAGCTCGTGCACCTGGCGCAGACCGGTGACGGCCTCCTCTGCCGCTGCGGGGACATCGGAGAGCACCTCCTCGCGGCCGCGGCGCTGGGGCACCTCGAGCAGCAGCTCGGCGGCCTCTCCGGAGACGCCCGATTCCGACAGCGCTCCCTTGAGGCCGACGAAGTCGCGCAGCACCAGCGACTCGAGCAGGCCGGCGCGGGCGCTCTCGGGGACCCGCAGGCTGGCCATCAGCGCGGGAAACAGCGACGCGTCGCCGAGACCGACGCGGTAGTCCTTCAGCCCTGTCGCGTCGAGCGCGTGGCAGAGCACCCTCAGCGCCTCCGCGGTTCCCTGCGGGGCGGGCGCGCCGATCAGCTCGATCCCGGCCTGCAGGAGCTCGCGCGGCTGGCCGCGCTGCGGGCGCACGCCGCGGTAGCAGTGCGCGAAGTAGCAGAAGCGCAGCGGCGGCTCGCTCGCGCCGTAGCGCGTCGCCACCACCCGCGCGATCGGCACGGTCATGTCCGAGCGCAGCACGAGCACCGCTCCCGCCTCGTCGAAGACGCGGTATGCGGGGCGCGCATCGGCCATGTCGGCGCGCGCGAGCACGGACTCGTACTCGAGCGCGGGCGTATAGACCTCGCCGTAGGAGTGGCGCTCGAAGACGCCGCGCAGCGTGTCGGTGATCGCGCGCACCTCGCGCGTCTCATCGGGCAGCACGTCACGCGTGCCACTGGGGATCGGGTGGATCATCGAGACCCGAGGTTACGCGTGAACGGGCTCCGTGGCGACGCGCTCGATGCGTGCGCCCAGCTCGCGCAGGCGCTCGTCGATGCGCTCATAGCCACGGTCTATCTGGCGGATGTTGCCGATCTCGCTACGCCCCTGCGCACACAGCGCGGCGAGCAGCATCGCCATTCCCGCACGGATGTCAGGCGACTCCACGCGCTCGCCGCGCAGGCGGCGCGGGCCGGTGACGATCACCCGGTGCGGGTCGCAGACGACGATGTCAGCGCCCATCAGGATCAGCTTGTCGGTGAACACCAGGCGGTTCTCGAACATCCACTCGTGTACGAGGATCGAGCCCTCGGCCTGAGTGGCGAGCGCGACCGCGATCGACGTGAGATCCGCGGGAAACGCGGGCCACGGGCCGTCCTGGATCTTGCTCTTGTAGTCGCCGACGTCAGCCTGCGCGACGAGCTTCTGGGAGCCCGGGACGAGGACGTCGTTGCCGTCCAGCTCGGTGCGCAGGCCGAGGCGCTCGAACACCAGGCGGATCATGCGCAGATCGCCGGGCGCGGTGTCCTTGATCCGCAGCTCACCGCCGGTCACGCCGGCGAGCGCGATGAAGCTGCCGATCTCGATGTGATCCGGCGCGACGTCGTGCTCGCAGCCGCGCAGGCGCTCGGCGCCGTTGACGGTGATCAGGTTCGAGCCGATGCCCTGGATGTCCGCGCCCATCTTGACCAGCATGCGCGCGAGATCCTGAACGTGCGGCTCACAGGCGGCGTTGCCGATCACCGTCGTGCCGGGGGTCAGGGCGGCCGCCATCAGCGCGTTCTCGGTTGCCATCACCGACGGCTCGTCCATGAACACGTCGCTCGCACGCAGTCCGTGCGGCGCGCTGAGGACGATCTCGCCGTTGCACACGACGCTCGCGCCCATCGCGCGGAACGCATCGAGGTGCGGGTCAAGGCGCCGGCGGCCGATCACGTCTCCCCCCGGCGGCGGCATGACCGCGCGCTGGAAGCGCGCGAGCAGCGGGCCGGCGAGCAGGAACGAGGCGCGAATCAGCTCCGCGAGCTCGCGCTCGATCTCGACCTGGTGCACGCCGGCGGCGCACAGCAGCACCTCGTTGGGGCCGCGCCAGCTCACCTCCACGCCGATCTCGGAGAGGATCGCGATCATCGCTTCGACGTCGCGGATCCGCGGCACGTTGCGCACGAGGACCTCCTCGCTGGTGAGGACCGACGAAGCGAGGATCGGCAGCGCCCCGTTCTTGTTTCCCGCCGGGACCATCGTGCCGGACAGCGGGACGCCGCCTTCGATGAGGAACTTCTCCATGAGCTGTGGACGCCGCCTTCGTCCCCACGGTGGCAGGCTGCTGCGGCGCCTGGCAAGCGTAACAGCCATCTACCCACCAGAGTTCGTGCTGCACCGCGCGCGCCCTGCATCGCGCTCGCCGGCCCGCGCGAAACCGCGCTGCTGCAATCGGCGTTGCAGAGCGCCACCGGCGAGAACCGCAGCAGCATGCGGGTTTCAGCGCTGACCTCGAGGGCGTACGTGTGTTCGTCGACGATCCGTCCGCAGGCGTTCCTATCTTACGAACACATGTTCTGTATGCCGCGAACATCAACGCTTGCGCAGCGCGTCACCGGTGCGCTTGCGCTGACCCGCTCGTTCCTGCTGCTCGAGGATGACTGCCAAGTTGACTGGGAGGTCGACCGGAGCGAGCACAACCGGGTCGCGCATCCACACCGGCGAGCGCTGCGTGGGCGCGAGACGCCCCGCCGTCCAGGGCGTCTGCCCCACCCGGAGCAGGCGTGCCTGTGCGCGCAGCGGCGCGGAGAAGCGCTCGCGAGCACGCCGCAGGCGGCTGTGCGGCCACGGGGCGCGCGCGGCCGTGGCCGCCACGCGCACGCCCCCGCGAGCCGGCCCCCGCGCTAGCCTGCAGGGCGCGCCCATGCAGCAGCGAGTCAGCGTCATTACGCTCGGAGTCGCCGATCTCGGTCGCGCGCGTGCGTTCTATGAGGCTCTCGGCTGGAGCTCAGCGTCTGCGCCCGAGCAGGACGTCGTGTTCTTCCAGGCGGGCGGCCTCGTGTTCGCGCTGTGGGATCGCGCGCTGCTTGCCGAGGACAGCGGCGTGAGCGCCGGCGAGGGGTTCGGTGGCGTGACCCTCGCGCACAACGTCCACTCCCCCGCCGAGGTCGACGCGGTCATCGGGCAGGCAGCAGCCGCGGGCGCGACGGTGGCGCGGACGCCGGGCGAGACCTTTTGGGGCGGCTACTCCGGGGTGTTCCTCGACCCGGACGGTCATCCGTGGGAGGTCGCGCACAACCCCCGCTGGACGATCGCCGTAGACGGGAGCGTCTCGCTGCCGGCGTAGTGCATCTCGCAGGAGCGCCCGCAATAGCATGCACGGCGGCAAAAAAGGTGAAGCGGCCACCCGAGGGCGGCCGCTTCACAGGGGCACTTTAAGAGACCGGCGGCGTCCTACTCTCCCAGGCCCTTGCGAGCCAAGTACCATCGGCGCTGAGGGGCTTAACTTCTCTGTTCGGAATGGGAAGAGGTGTTTCCCCCTCGCTAAAGCCACCGGAAAAAGGCGAGAGACCACGCCCTCCTCGGTCCTTCAAAACTGCACAGCGCCACAACGAGCATCAAAAATCCGTCAAGCCCTCGACCCATTAGTACCGGTCTCCTGCAGGCGTTACCGCCCTTCCAGATCCGGCCTATCAACCTGGTGGTCTACCAGGGGTCTTACTCCCTCTAGGGGATGGGAGAGCTCATCTCGAGGCCGGCTTCCCGCTTGGATGCTTTCAGCGGTTATCCGATCCGCACGTAGCTAACCTGCGGTGCCCTTGGCAGGACAACAGATACACCAGAGGTGCGTTCATCCCGGTCCTCTCGTACTAGGGACAAATCCTCGCAATTCTCCAACGCCCACGGCAGATAGGGACCGACAGTTTTGTTACTCCCAAGCGCCTCGATGGACGCCAGGGGGCCAGGTCATTTCTGCCTGACTCTGCATGTCGCCATGCAGCTCGGACTGTATCTTCAGGAGGCATCACTCCCCTGTTCGGCGTACAGTCTCTGAGGATTCCGTCGCGCTTTGCGACGGCCTTTCCTGCTGATTGTCCGCACCCGACACATTGTCACTGCGCAGGGCGGTTCGCTTAGAACCGCCCGCACGAGTAGTGCGGGATACACGGGTTTTCCAGCATATAGCCGAATTTATAGACAGCAACGGAATTTACTGTCTCACGACGTTCTGAACCCAGCTCGCGTACCGCTTTAATGGGCGAACAGCCCAACCCTTGGGACCTACTCCAGCCCCAGGATGCGACGAGCCGACATCGAGGTGCCAAACCGGGCCGTCGATGTGGACTCTTGGGCCCGATAAGCCTGTTATCCCCGGAGTACCTTTTATCCGTTGAGCGACGGCACTTCCACTTGCTACCGCCGGATCACTAAGACCT